>NZ_MSJQ01000205.1 GCF_014596515.1 Streptomyces sp. CBMA156 | reverse complement strand
GCTCGCCGGCGCCGCCGCCGGCGAGCTCTCCGGCTCCGGTACCGGCGGCCCGGTCTTCGCGCTGGCCGCGGTGCTCGGCACCGGCCTGGCGGTGGCGCTGAGCGGCCGCAACGGCTGGTGGTGGGTGCTCGCCGCCTCGCCGCTGGTCGTCCTGGGCGCGACGGCCGCCGTCGAACTGACCGCCCACCGCGACCGCTACCAGGGCAAGGGCCTGGCCACCGGCGCCGCGAAGTGGGTGGTGCACGGCTTTCCCGTGATGGCCGGGGCCGCCGCCGCGGCCGTCACCGTGATCGCGGTCCGGCTGGTCCGGACGCGGAGGAGGCAGCATGGCTGAGCACCGGACCGACGACCGGACCGGAGGTGCCGCCCCGGCGCCGGCACGCCGCCGGCCCTCCCCGCTGCTGATCGCGAGCCGGGTGCTGGCCTGCACCGTCGGCCTGGCGGTGTTCGCCGCCAGCGGGGTGGTCTGGTACGAGTACAAGCAGCTCACCGACGGCATGACCACCTCCAACGCGATCGCCCAGACCAAGAAGGACGCGCCCAAGCACCTGGACAACTCGGTCAACCTGCTGCTGATCGGCCTGGACAGCCGCAAGAACATGGACGGCACCGACCTCCCGCCCGAGTTCGTCCAGGACGAGCTGCACGCCGGCCACAGCTCCGACATCGGCGGCTACAACACCAACTCCCTGATCCTGCTGCACATCCCGGCCAACGGCGGCAAAGTGCAGGCCGTCTCGATACCCCGCGACGACTACGTCATGACCTACAGCGGCGACGGCAAGCAGGCCGGCATGCGCAAGATCAAGGAGGCGTACGGCGAGGCCAAGGACAAGGCCACGCCGGCCCTCCAGGCCAAGGGACTCAAGGGCGCCGACCTGGAGAAGGCCGGACGCGACGCCGGACGCGCGGCCACCATCCAGACCGTGCAGAAGTTCCTCGACCAGCCCGTCGACCACATCGCCGAGGTCAACCTGATGGGCTTCTACGACATCGCCAAGGCCCTCCAGCCGATCGAGGTCTGCCTCACCCACGACACCAAGGACCCGGCCATGGAGGGCCAGGGCTCCGGCGCCGACTTCCACAAGGGCATCAACAAGCTCAACGCCTCCCAGGCGCTCTCCTTCGTCCGCCAGCGCCACAACCTCGACGGCGGCGACGGCAACGACAGCGACTTCGCCCGCACCCACCGCCAGCAGGCCTTCATCTCCTCGGTCGTGCACAACCTGAAGCAGAAGGGCGTCCTCGGCGACCTCGGCAAGATGCAGGAGCTGATGGGCGTCGTGCAGAAGGACCTCGTCATCGACAACGAGTGGAACGTCCTGGACTTCGCCCAGCAGGCCCCCAACCTCACCGGCGGCAACGCGGAGTTCCGCACCCTCCCGGTCGCCGACCTCAAGAAGGTCAACGGCCAGGACGTCAACATCGTCAGCCCGCCGCAGATCCAGAAGATCGTCAAGCAGCTCTTCGGCTACGCCGACACCAGTCCGGCACCGGCGCCGACCGACGAGGGCGCCACCCCGACCGCCGCGCCCGCCCAGCCGGTCGCGACCACGCCCCCGGCAGCCGCCAAGGCCGTCACCGTGGACGTCTTCAACGCCTCCTCGGCCCCCGGCGTCACCTCCACCGCCGAGTCCAAGGCCCTGGCCGCCATGGGATTCAAGGAAGGCCGCACCGGCCCGGCGGGCACCAAGCCGAAGACCACCACCGTCACCTACGGCAAGGGCGCCAAGGAGGCGGCCGACCAGATCGCCGCCCGCTACGGCGTGACCGCCACCGAATCCGCCTCCACCGCCGCCGACCACGTCACCGTCACCCTCGGCACCGCCTTCACCGGCGTCGCCGCCGACAAGTCCGCCGCCGCCGGCGCCACCGGCGCCCCGGCCGATCCGGGCACCAACGTGCCCCAGCAGGGCCCCATGGTCGACGCGGAGTCCGACGGCGGCATCCCCTGCGTCTTCTGACGCGCCGCTCCCTGCGGGGCCCCGCTCAGGACCACTCGAACCACGACCGCGCCCCCTGTCCCGGCCGGGACAGGGGGCGCGGCTCGCTCCGCCGGAAGGTCAGTCGACCGTCCAGGTGTCGCCGCCGACGAGCAGCCCGGCCAGGTCGCCGGGGCCGCTCCGGTCGACGGCGGTGGCCAGCTGGTCTGCCATCAGCTCGTCGTAGACCGGCCGTTGGACGCTGCGCAGCACACCGATCGGGGTGTGGTGCAGGGTGTCGGCGTCGGCGATCCTGGAGAGCGCGAAGGCGGTGGCGGGGCCGGCCGCGTGCGCGTCGTGGACCAGGACGTCGGCCTCGTTGGCCGCCGTGACCGGCGCGGTGGTCAACTCACCGCCGGGGCCGCGGAAGACGCCGTTCGCCAGGTCGGTGCCGAACCGGATCGGCTGCCCGTGTTCGAGCCGGATCAGCGCCTCGTCCCGGCTGCCGGGCTCCTTCAGCACCTCGAAGGCGCCGTCGTTGAAGATGTTGCAGTTCTGGTAGATCTCCACCAGCGCCGTGCCCCGGTGCTCGGCGGCCGCCCGCAGCACCGACTGGAGGTGCCGGCGGTCGGAGTCGATGGTGCGCGCGACGAAGGTGGCCTCGGCGCCGATCGCCAGCGACAGCGGGTTGAACGGCGCGTCCAGCGAGCCCATCGGGGTGGACTTGGTGATCTTGCCGACCTCACTGGTGGGCGAGTACTGGCCCTTGGTGAGGCCGTAGATCCGGTTGTTGAACAGCAGGATCTTCAGATTGACGTTCCGCCGCAGGGCGTGGATCAGGTGGTTGCCGCCGATCGACAGCGCGTCGCCGTCACCGGTCACCACCCAGACGCTCAGGTCCTGGCGCGCGGTGGCCAGGCCGGTCGCGATCGCCGGCGCCCGGCCGTGGATCGAGTGCACCCCGTAGGTGTTCATGTAGTACGGGAAGCGCGAGGAGCAGCCGATGCCGGAGACGAACACCGTGTTCTCGCGCCGGATGCCCAGCTCCGGCATGAAGGACTGCACCGCCGCCAGGATCGCGTAGTCCCCGCAGCCCGGGCACCAGCGCACCTCCTGGTCGGTCTTGAAGTCCCGGGCGCTCTGCGGGCCTTCGGCCTTGGGCACCAGCCGCAGGGACGGGAAGGCGTGCTCGCTTCGCTCGCTCATCGGTGGTCCTCCTCGTCCAGGGTGCCGATCGCGGCCGACAGCACGTCCGCCAACTGGGCCGCCTTGAAGGGCAGTCCGCGCACCTGGTTGTAGGACTCGGCGTCCACCAGGTACTTCGCCCGCAGCAGCAGGGCCAGCTGCCCCAGGTTCATCTCGGGCACGATGACCTTCTCGTAACTGCGCAGCACCGAGCCCAGGTTGGCCGGGAACGGGTTGAGGTTGCGCAGGTGCGCCTGGGCGACCTCGCCGCCGTCCGCGCGCACCCGGCGCACCGCGGCGGTGATGGGCCCGTACGTCGAGCCCCAGCCGAGCACCAGCACCCGGGCGTCGCCGGTCGGGTCGTCCACCTCGACCGGCTTCACGGTGATGCCGTCGATCTTGGCCTGCCGGGTGCGGACCATGAAGTCGTGGTTGGCCGGGTCGTAGGAGATGTTGCCCGTGCCGTCCTGCTTCTCGATGCCGCCGATCCGGTGCTCCAGGCCGGGCGTGCCGGGCACCGCCCAGGGCCTGGCCAGCGTCCGCGGATCGCGCAGGTACGGCCAGAAGGCGCCGTCCTCGCGGTTCGGTCCGGTGGCGAACTGCGGGTCGATCTCCGGCAGTTCGCCGACCGCGGGGATCCGCCATGGCTCCGAGCCGTTGGCCAGGTAGCCGTCCGAGAGCAGGAAGACCGGGGTGCGGTAGGTGACCGCGATCCTGGCCGCCTCCAGCGCCGCGTCGAAGCACTCCGCGGGCGTGGCCGGGGCGACGATCGGCACCGGGGCCTCGCCGTTGCGGCCGAACATCGCCTGGAGCAGGTCGGCCTGCTCGGTCTTGGTCGGCAGTCCGGTGGACGGGCCGCCGCGCTGGATGTCCACGACCAGCAGCGGCAGTTCGAGCGAGACCGCCAGGCCGATCGTCTCGCTCTTGAGCGCCACGCCGGGGCCGGAGGTGGTGGTCACGCCGAGCGCCCCGCCGAAGGCCGCACCGAGCGCCGCGCCGATGCCGGCGATCTCGTCCTCGGCCTGGAAGGTGCGGACCCCGAAGTTCTTGTGCCTGCTCAGCTCGTGCAGGATGTCCGAGGCCGGGGTGATCGGGTACGAGCCCAGGTACAGCGGCAGGCCGGAGCGCTGCCCGGCGGCGATCAGCCCGTAGGACAGCGCGAGGTTGCCGGAGATGTTGCGGTAGCGCCCGGCCGGGAGCCTGGCCGGCGGCACCTCGTAGGAGACCGCGAAGGACTCCGTGGTCTCGCCGAAGTTCCAGCCCGCCCTGAAGGCGCTGATGTTGGCCTCGGCGATCTCCGGCTTCTTCGCGAACTTGGTGCGCAGGAACGACTCCGTCCCGTGCGTGGGCCGGTGGTACATCCAGGACAGCAGGCCCAGGGCGAACATGTTCTTCGCCCGCTCGGCGTCCTTGCGGGCCAGGCCGCTGTCCTTGAGCGCCTCCAGGGTCAGCGTGGTCAGCGGCACCTTGTGCAGGTGGAAGCCGTCCAGCGAACCGTCGGTCAGCGGGTCCGCCGGGTAGTCGACCTTGGCCAGCGCGCGCTTGGTGAACTCGTCGGTGTTGACGATGATCTCGGCGCCGCGCGGCAGGTCGGGCAGGTTCGCCTTCAGCGCGGCCGGGTTCATCGCGACCAGCACGTTCGGGGCGTCGCCCGGGGTCAGGATGTCGTGGTCGGCGAAGTGCAGCTGGAAGGACGAGACGCCGGGCAGGGTGCCGGCGGGGGCCCGGATCTCGGCCGGGAAGTTCGGCAGCGTGGAGAGGTCGTTGCCGAAGGACGCCGTCTCCGAGGTGAACCGGTCACCGGTGAGCTGCATGCCGTCACCGGAGTCCCCGGCGAAGCGGATGATCACCCGATCGAGTCTGCGGATGGGCTTGCCCGGCTTCACGGGTGGGTCGCCCGGTGCGGGAGGGCCGGCGGGTACGGCCGAGCCGGGCCGTGCGTCGCCGCTCCCGGAACAGGCCTCGTCGCCGTCCGGGCCGTCCACTGCCTCTGACTGATCGACCTGACTGGTCACTGCCGCGGACCTCCTCGTGGGCACACCACCGCGGGCGCGGCCCCGTGCCCCGTCCGCCTGGTGCACCTCTCGCATCCTATGCGGGCCGACACGACTGCGGCCGGAACCACGGCAGTGAATTCACCGGCCCGCGGCTGCACCGCACATGAGCGTCAACGCCCTCCTGTGGGAGATCATTCCGGCTCCGGTGGGCGGGCGCGAGCACGTGGCCGAGATGCGCCCCCGGTCCGCGCCCCACGCGCCGGGGCGCGGATTCGGGAGTCGGGGCGCGGACCTTGGAAGTCGCGACGGGGGCCCGGACAACGCGGTCTCGGCGTCAGGGGTTTCCCGGGGTCCGCGCGAGGATTTTCTCAGGAGTTGAGGTAGGTGAGCACGGCCAGCACCCGACGGTGGTCCTCCGAGCTCTGGGCGAGCCCGAGCTTGAGGAAGATGTTGCTGACGTGCTTCTCCACCGCACCGTCGGAGACCACCAGCTGCCTGGCCACCGCGGCGTTGGTGCGGCCCTCCGCCATCAGTCCGAGCACCTCGCGCTCGCGCGGCGTGAGATTGGCCAGAACGTCGCCCTTGCGGCTACGGCTGAGGAGCTGCTGCACCACCTCGGGGTCCAGCGCGGTGCCGCCCTCGGCCACCCGGACCACCGCGTCGGCGAACTCACGCACCTCGGCGACCCGGTCCTTGAGCAGGTAGCCGACGCCCCGGGTGGACCCGGCCAGCAGCTCCGAGGCGTAGCGCTCCTCCACGAACTGCGACAGCACCAGCACACCCAGCTGCGGGTAGCGGCCGCGCAGCTCGACGCAGGCGCGCAGGCCCTCGTCGGTGTGGGTCGGGGGCATCCGCACGTCGGAGACCACGACGTCCGGCAGCTGGTCGGCCGCGGCCAGGTCGTGGATGGTCTTCACCAGGGCCTCGCCGTCCCCGACTCCCGCGACGACCTCCAGGCCGCGGTCGGTGAGCAGCCGGGTCAGTCCCTCCCTCAGCAGTACGGAGTCCTCGGCTATGACGACGCGACGCATGGCGACCTTCCCGCAGGCGTGTGCTGACGGGAGCCAGTCTCCCCCATCCGGGGGTGTGGCGCGGGCCCGGGCCCGGACGTACCGGAACCGGGCCCGAAGGGGCGGGAACGACCCCGCCCGACTCACATGGTGCGGATCGCCACCGCGTCGCAGAGGCCCTCCAGGGCCGCCTTCGCCGGGCAGGCCGGCAGCGGGGCGAGCAGCGCCCTGGCCTCCTCGGCCCGACGCAGGGTCTCGGCGCGGGCGCGCTCCAGCGCGGGGTGGGCGCGCAGCAGTCGCAGCGCCTCGGCGTGCAGGCCGTCGTCGGAGAGGTCCTGGTCGAGCAGCTCGCGCAGCCGGGTGTCGTCCGGGTCGGACGGGTCCGCGGGCATCTGCCGCAGCAGCAGGGTCGGCAGGGTCGGCACGCCCTCGCGCAGGTCGGTGCCGGGGGTCTTGCCGGACTCGTGGCCGTCGCTGGCGATGTCGAGCACGTCGTCGGCCAGCTGGAAGGCGATGCCGATCCGCTCGCCGAACTCGCCGAGGGTCTCCACCAGCTCGCGCTCGGCACCGGCCATCAGCGCTCCTATCCGGCAGGAGACGGCGATCAGCGAGCCGGTCTTGCCCTCCAGGACGTCCAGGTAGTGCAGCAGCGGGTCCATGTCCTGGCCGGGGCCGCGGGTCTCCAGGATCTGACCGGTGACCAGCCGCTCGAAGGCCTCGGCCTGCATCCGCACGGCCTCGGGGCCGAGGTCGGCGAGCACCTGGGAGGCGCGGGAGAACAGGAAGTCACCGGTGAGGATCGCGACCGAGTTGTCCCAGCGGGAGTTGGCGCTCGGGGCGCCCCGGCGCACCGGCGCCTCGTCCATGACGTCGTCGTGGTACAGCGTGGCCAGGTGGGTCAGCTCGACGACCACGGCCGCGGGCACCACGCCGGGCGCCCCCGGGTCGCCGAACTGGGCGGCCAGCAGCAGGAGCAGCGGGCGGAAGCGCTTGCCGCCGGCTTCGAGGAGGTGGCTGGCGGTGACGGTGATGAACGGGACGTCGCTCTTGACGGCCTCGCCGAGCGCCGCCTCCACCGCGTCCAGTCCGGCCTGGACGTCCCGGGTCAGGTCGCGGTCCTGCACGCTGAGCCCGAAGGGTTCCACGACGGTCACGAAGACCACTCCTCTGTCCCTGGTCGATCTAGCGGCCTGGTCCCTGAGTGCCGCCGCTGGCCATACAGGCAGGGTATCCGGTCGCGAGTGGATCACTGCACGGGCGTGCGGATCCTGTCATGATCGGGCTTGATGCCCTGGTCAGGGCGGCTGCGCGGGCCGGACGGCGGTGGGGGCGAATTCGGCTGGAAATAAAGGCGGGAGGGCGTCGGAACGCCTCCGGCCCCGGTTCCCGACAAAGAGCCGTCCGGGCCGCGCGGACGGGGCGCGGCCCGGACGGGGCCCTGGTCGGGAATGGCGGACGCACAAGGTCAGCGCACGAACAGTGAGGCCTTCGAGGCGAGGTCGAGGAAGTACTGCGGCAGCAGTCCGAGCCCCAGGGTGACCAGCACTCCCACCCCGATCGCGGTCGCCGTGAAGGCGCTCGGGATCGCCACCGTGGGACCGCCCGGTTGCGGGTCCGAGAAGAACATCAGCACGATGACCCGGATGTAGAAGAAGGCGGCCACCGCCGAACTCAGCACACCGACGACCACCAGCGGGGTCGCCCCACCGCTGGCCGCGGCCTGGAAGACCGCGAACTTCCCGGTGAAACCGGAGGTCAGCGGAATCCCGGCGAAGGCCAGCAGGAACAGCGCGAACACCGCCGCCAGCAGCGGCGAGCGCCGCCCGAGCCCGGCCCAGCTGGACAGGTGGGTCGCCTCGCCCTTGGAGTCGCGCACCAGGGTGACCACGGCGAACGCGCCGAGCGTCACGAAGGAGTACGCCAGCAGGTAGAACAGCACCGAGGAGATGCCCTGCTTGTTGACGGCGATCACGCCGGTCAGGATGAACCCGGCGTGCGCGATCGAGGAGTACGCCAGCAGGCGCTTGACGTCCTGCTGGGTCACCGCGAGCACCGCGCCCACCACCATGGTGAGGATCGCCACGCCCCACATCACCGGCCGCCAGTCCAGTCGCAGGGCGGGGAAGGCCACGTAGAACAGCCGCAGGAAGGCGCCGAAGGCCGCGACCTTGGTGGCCGCCGCCATGAAGCCGGTCACCTGGGTCGGCGCGCCCTGGTAGACGTCCGGGGTCCAGGAGTGGAAGGGCACCGCGGCGACCTTGAACAGCAGGCCGACCGCCAGCAGCGCCAGACCGGTCAGCACCAGCGCGTCGCTCTGGGTGGTGCTCAGCTGCGCGGGGGTGGTCATCGCCTTGCCGGAGATGACGTCCCCGATGTCGCCGAGCCGCACGCTGCCCGCGTAGCCGTACAGCAGCGCGGTGCCGAACAGGAAGAACGCCGAGGCGAAGGCACCGAGCAGGAAGTACTTGAGCGCCGCCTCCTGGGAGAGCAGCCTGCGGCGCCGGGCCAGCGCGCACAGCAGGTACAGCGGCAGCGAGAAGACCTCCAGCGCCACGAACATGGTCAGCAGGTCGTTGGCGGCGGGGAACAGCAGCATGCCGCCGACCGCGAACATGGTGAGCGGGAAGACCTCGGTGGTGGCGAAGCCGGCCCGGACGGCCGCCCGCTCCTGCTCGCCGCCGGGGGTGGCGGCGGCCTGGGCGGCGAAGGCGTCGGCGGGCAGGCCGCCCGCCTTGGGCTCCAGCCTCCGCTCGGCGTAGGTGAGCACCGCGACCACGGAGGCCAGCAGGATCACGCCCTGGAGGAACAGCGCGGGGCCGTCCATCGCGACCGCTTCCATGGCCAGCAGGTCGACCCGGGTGAAGCCGTCGCTCTGCACGGCCAGCACCACCACCGCCACGAAGGCGCCGGCCAGCCCGGTCAGGGCGAGCGTCACCTGGGTCCAGTGCCGGTACCGGCGGGGCACGAAGGCCTCCACCAGGATGCCGGCCACGGCGACGCCGAACACCACGAGCATCGGGGAGAGTCGGCCGTACTCGATGTGCGGCGCCGGGATGCTGGGGGTGTTGCCGCCGACGGCGGCGAGCACTGCGGTCGCGCTCACTTCTGCTCACCTCCTGAGGTGGCGGCGACCGGGTGGGCCGGCGCCGGGTCGGTCTCGTGCACCTGCGAGAGCGTCGCGTTCACCGAGGGATCGACCAGGTCGGTGAGCGGCTTGGGGTAGACGCCGAGCAGGATGGTCAGCGCCACCAGCGGGGCGACCACGGCGAGTTCGCGGGCCTTGAGGTCGGGAATCGAACGCACCCCCTCCTTCACCGGGCCGGTCATGGTGCGCTGGTACAGCAGCAGGGCGTACAGGGCGGCCAGCACGATGCCGGAGGTGGCCACGATGCCGATCACCGGGTAGCGGGTGAAGGTGCCCACCAGCACCAGGAACTCGCTGACGAACGGGGCGAGCCCGGGCAGCGACAGGGTGGCCAGGCTGCCGATCAGGAACGTCCCGGCGAGCACCGGGGCGACCTTCTGCACGCCGCCGTAGTCGGCGATCAGCCGCGAGCCGCGGCGGGAGATCAGGAAGCCGGCCACCAGCATCCACGCCGCCGTGGACAGCCCGTGGTTGACCATGTACAGGGTGGCACCGCTCTGGCCCTGGCTGGTCAGGGCGAAGATGCCCATGATGATGAAGCCGAAGTGCGAGATCGAGGCGTACGCCACCAGGCGCTTGATGTCCTTCTGGCCGATCGCCAGCAGCGCGCCGTAGACGATCCCGATCAGCGCCAGGACCAGGATCGCCGGGGCGAAGGTCTTCGAGGCGTCCGGGAACAGCCCGAGGCAGAAGCGCAGCATCGCGAAGGTGCCGACCTTGTCCACCACCGCGGTGATCAGCACGGCGGTGCCGGCGGTGGACTCCCCCATCGCGTTCGGCAGCCAGGTGTGCAGCGGCCACAGCGGGGCCTTCACCGCGAAGGCGAAGAAGAAGCCCAGGAACAGCGCCTTCTCGGCGGCGCCGGACAGCTGGAGCCGGCCGTCCGCGATCGCCGAGGTGAGGGTCGGCAGGTCGAAGGTGGCGAACCCCTGCTCCTGCGCGATCACGTACAGGCCGATCACGGCGGCCAGCATCACCAGGCCGCCGAGCAGGTTGTAGAGGAGGAACTTCACGGCCGCGTAGGAGCGCTGACGTGCCGACTCGGGGCCGCCGGCCCGGTCGCCGAAGCCGCCGATCAGGAAGTACATCGGGATCAGCATGGCTTCGAAGAACACGTAGAACACGAAGACGTCGGTGGCGTAGAAGGAGACGACCACCATCGCCTCCACCGCCAGGATCAGGGCGAAGAAGGCCTGGGTGCGGCGGCTGTTCTCGAAGGTGCCGTCCGGCCCGGCCTGGCCGGGCCCCCCTCCCCCGGCGGCGGGCGGGTCGGCGTCGTGCCAGGAGGCGAGGATCACCATCGGCACCAGCACCGCGGTGAGCAGGGCGAGCACCGCGCCGATGCCGTCCACGCCGAGCGAGAAGGTGACGCCGAAGGACCGGATCCAGCTGTACGACTCGTTCAGCTGGAAGCGGGCGCCGTGCGGGTCGAACCTGGCCGCCACCACGGCGGCCAGCACCAGGGTGACGCCCGAGGCGCCCAGCGCGACGACCTTGGTGGTCCTGCGCCGGCTCTCGGAGGACCCGGCGGGCAGGGCTGCGGTCAGCACCGCGCCGACCGCGGGGACGGCACAGGTGGCGGTCAGAAGAGCGCCCATGGCCTGACCTCCCAACGCATATCAGGACGAGTCATCAGACGGACCTCATCAGGAGAGTCATGGCGACCAGCACCAGCGTGCCGCCGAACATGGAGAGCGCGTACGAACGGACGAAGCCGGTCTGGACCCGCCGCAGCCGGCCGGACAGGCCGCCGATCGCGGCGGCCAGGCCGTTGACCACGCCGTCCAGGCCGCGGCTGTCGAAGAACACCAGCGTCGCGGTGAGCGCCGACCCCGGCCGCACCAGCACCGCGTGGTTGAAGTCGTCCTGCAGCAGGTCGCGGCGGGCGGCCCGGGTGAGCGGG
Organism: Streptomyces sp. CBMA156; assembly: GCF_014596515.1. Taxonomy (GTDB): domain Bacteria; phylum Actinomycetota; class Actinomycetes; order Streptomycetales; family Streptomycetaceae; genus Kitasatospora. The sequence continues at coordinate 5,863 of NZ_MSJQ01000205.1, read as the reverse complement.
GAGCCCACCGGCGGCACCACCGGGACCGGCGAGCGCCCGTACATCAGGTACGCCAGGCCGACGCCGGCCAGCATGCAGCCCGTGGTCAGCAGAGTGACGGTCAGCGGGGCGAGCGGGGAGTTGCCCTCCTCGTGCCCGGTGACCGGCTCCAGCCACTTCAGGAAGGAGTCGTTGAAGGCGAACAGCCCGCCCGCGAAGACCGAGCCGACGGCCAGCAGGACCATCGGGATCGTCATGGTCCTCGGCGACTCGTGCGGGTGGGGGGTGTTGCCATGGGCGTCGGACTGCCAGCGCTTCTCACCGAAGAAGGTCAGCACCATCACCCGGGTCATGTAGAACGCGGTGACCGCCGCGCCGACCAGCGCGCACATGCCCAGGATCCAGCCCTCGGTGCCGCCCTTGGCGAAGGCCGCCTCGATGATCTTGTCCTTGGAGAAGAAGCCGGACAGGCCGGGGAAGCCGATGATCGCCAGGTAGCCGAGGCCGAAGGTGACGAAGGTGACCGGCATGTACTTGCGCAGGCCGCCGTAGTGACGCATGTTCACCTCGTCGTTCATGCCGTGCATGACCGACCCGGCGCCGAGGAACAGCCCGGCCTTGAAGAAGCCGTGGGTCACCAGGTGCATGATCGCGAAGGCGTAGCCGATCGGGCCGAGCCCGGCCGCCAGCACCATGTAGCCGATCTGCGACATGGTCGAGCCGGCCAGCGCCTTCTTGATGTCGTCCTTGGCGCAACCGACGACCGCACCGAACAGCAGCGTGACCGCGCCGACCACCACCACGGCGGTCTGGGCGTCCGGAGCCAGGTCGAAGACCGCGGCGGAGCGGGTGATCAGGTAGACGCCCGCCGTCACCATGGTGGCCGCGTGGATCAGCGCCGACACCGGGGTCGGGCCCTCCATCGCGTCCCCGAGCCAGGACTGCAACGGCACCTGCGCCGACTTGCCGCAGGCCGCCAGCAGCAGCATCAGGCCGATCGCGGTCAGCTTGCCCTCGCTCGCCTGCGCCACCGCCCCGGCCGTGCCGTCCGAGCCGAGGACCGACCCGAAGGCGAAGGAGCCGAACTCGGCGAACATCAGCATGATCGCGATGGACAGGCCCAGGTCGCCGACCCGGTTGACGAGGAAGGCCTTCTTCGCCGCCGTCGCCGCGCTCGGCTTGTGCTGCCAGAAGCCGATCAGGAGGTACGAGGCCAGGCCCACGCCCTCCCAGCCGAAGTACAGCAGCAGGTAGTTGTCCGCGACCACCAGCAGCAGCATGGCGGCCAGGAACAGGTTCAGGTACGCGAAGAACCGGCGCCGGCGCTCGTCGTGCGCCATGTAGCCGACCGAGTAGAGGTGGATCAGCGTGCCGACACCGGTGATCAGCAGGACGAAGGTCATCGACAGCTGGTCGAGCCGGAACGCGACGTCGGCCTGGAAGCCGTTCACCGGGATCCAGCTGAACAGGTGCGTGGTGACCGCCCGGTGCTCGGCCTCGCGGCCGAGCATGCCGGAGAACAGGACCAGGCCGAAGCCGAACGAGAGCGCCGCGAGGCCGGTGGCCAGCCAGTGGCCGAACCGGTCCAGCGCCCGGCCGCCGAGCAGCAGCAGGGCGGCGCCGGCCAGTGGAGCCACCACCAGCAGCGGAATGAGAGAGTTCACCGAGGGCCCTCCGCCTACAGCTTCATCAGGTTGCTGTCGTCGACCGAAGCGGAGTGCCTGGTCCGGAAGATGGAGACGATGATGGCGAGGCCGACCACGACCTCGGCCGCCGCGACCACCATCGTGAAGAACGCGATGATCTGGCCGTCCAGGTTCCCGTGCAGCCGGGAGAAGGTCACCAGGGCGAGGTTCGAGGCGTTCAGCATCAGCTCCACGCACATGAACAGCACGATCGCGTTGCGCCGGATCAGCACCCCGGACGCACCGATGGTGAACAACAGGGCCGCCAGGTAGAGGTAGTTGACCGGGTTCACTCCGCGCCCTCCTCGCCGGCCGGGTGGTTCACGTTGTTCGCCGGCACCGGCTCACCGTTCGCCGGAACGGGTCCGCCGTCCGCCGGCACGGACACCGGCTCCAGCGACTTGCGCGGGACGGCCACCGCCGGACGCTCCGAGGACGGACGGCCCAGCCAGTCCGCCGTGGAGTTCTCCAGCTCCGCCATCCGTTGCAGCATCGCCTGGCTGACGTCCCTGACCTGGCCGCGCTCGCGCAGCGTCGCCATCACCGAGTCCTCGGCGACGGTGCCGTCCGGCAGCAGCGCCGGGACGTCCACCGCGTTGTGCCGCGCGTACACACCCGGCGCCGGCATCGGCGGCACCTGGATGTTGTCCCTGACCCGCTGATCCGCCAGCTCGCGCTGCGTCTTCGGCGCCTTCACGTGCTCCCGGTGGGTCAGCACCATCGCGCCGATCGCCGCGGTGATCAGCAGCGCGCCGGTGACCTCGAAGGCCCAGACGTACCGGGTGAAGATCAGCCGGGCCAGGCCGGGCACGTTGCCCTCGGCGTTCGCCTCGGCCAGCCCGGTGAAGTGGTTCAGCTTCGCGTTGGCGATCCCGGCGATCAGCAGCACGCCGAAGCCCAGCCCGCACACCGCCGCGGCGAACCGCTGGCCCTTCAGCTGCTCCTTCAGGGAGTCCTCGCTGGTGACGCCGACCAGCATCACCACGAACAGGAACAGCATCATGATCGCGCCGGTGTAGACCACGATCTGCACCACGCCCAGGAACACCGCGCCCTGGGCCATGTAGCAGAGCGCCAGCGCCAGCATGGTGGCCGCCAGGCAGAGCGCGCTGTGCACGGCCTTGCGCATGAGCACCATGCCGAGCGCACCGCCCACCGCGATCACGGCAAGCACCCAGAACTGGACGGCCTCACCCGTGGAGGTCGTCCCGGTCGCTTCCGCCAGCCGCGCGATCACTGCTGCACCTCCCGGTCCCGGTCGGTGCGCTCCTGCCGGACCGTCCCCGGCGCCGCCGCGGTGATCTCGCCCCGGTAGTACGCGCCCTCGTCGGTGCCGGGGAAGATCGCGTGCGGGGTGTCGACCATGCCCTCGGACAGCCCCACCAGCAGCTGCTCCTTGGTGAAGATCAGGTCCTGCCGGGAGGAGTCGGCCAGCTCGTACTCGTTGGTCATGGTCAGCGCCCTGGTCGGGCAGGCCTCGATGCACAGCCCGCACAGGATGCAGCGGGCGTAGTTGATCTGGTAGACCGCGCCGTAGCGCTCGCCCGGGGAGTAGCGCTCCTCGTCCCGGTTGTCGGCGCCCTCCACGTAGATCGCGTCGGCCGGGCAGGCCCACGCGCACAGCTCGCAGCCGACGCACTTCTCCAGGCCGTCCGGGTGCCGGTTCAGCTGGTGGCGGCCGTGGAAGCGCGGAGCGGTGGGCTTCTTCTGCTCCGGGTACTGCTCGGTGAGCCGCTTCTTGAACATGGCCTTGAAGGTCACGCCGAAGCCGGCGGCCGGGCCGAGGATCGACGGACGGTCGGCCCGCTCGGGTCGGTCCGTACGATCGGACTGGTCGGACATCTCGGTTCAGCTCCCTTCGGATTTGTCGGCCCCGTTGAGGGCGTCCTGGAGTTGCTTCGGGGCGCGGCTGCGCCTGCGCGGCACCGGCGGGAGCGCCTGACCGGGCAGCGGCGGGACCGGGTAGCCGCCCGCCATCGGGTCGAACTCACCCTTGGGCGGGGTGACTTCGCCGGGCTCGGGCTCCTTCTTCAGGAAGTCCCGCAGCAGCGCCAGCAGCAGCACCACCCCGACCGGGGCACCCACGTACAGCACCACCTGGCCGAAGCCGTAGCCCTCGTTGCGCAGCGCCCGCACGCTCGCGATCAGCACCAGCCACACCAGCGAGACCGGGATCAGCACCTTCCAGCCCAGCTTCATGAACTGGTCGTAGCGGAACCGGGGCAGCGTGCCGCGCAGCCAGATGAAGAGGAACAGCAGCAGCTGGATCTTCAGCGTGATCCACAGCATCGGCCACCAGCCGTGGTTGGCGCCCTCCCAGAACGTCGACACCGGCCACGGGGCCCGCCAGCCGCCCAGGAAGAGGGTCGAGGCCACCGCCGAGACCGTCACCATGTTCACGTACTCGGCCAGCATGAACATCGCGAACTTCAGCGAGGAGTACTCGGTGTTGAAGCCGCCGACCAGCTCGCCCTCGGCCTCCGGCAGGTCGAACGGCGCCCGGTTCGTCTCGCCGACCATCGCGATGACGTACACGATGAACGACACCGGCAGCAGTGCAGCGAACCAGGTCGGCTGCTGGTGCGCCACGATCTCCGAGGTCGACATCGAACCCGAGTAGATGAACACCGCCGCGAAGGACAGGCCCATCGCGATCTCGTAGCTGACCATCTGCGCGGCCGAGCGCAGCCCGCCGAGCAGCGGATACGTCGAACCCGAGGACCAGCCGGCCAGCACGATGCCGTAGATGCCCACCGAGGCCGTCGCCAGGACGTACAGCAGCGCCACCGGGAAGTCGGTCAGCTGGAGCGGGGTGCGGGTGCCGAAGACCGACACCTCGTTGCCGGCCGGGCCGAACGGGATCACCGCGAAGGCCATGAACGCGGGGATGGCGCAGACGATCGGGGCCAGGATGTAGACCACCTTGTCCGAGCCCTTGACCACCAGGTCTTCCTTCAGCGCCAGCTTCACGCCGTCCGCCAGCGACTGCAGCAGGCCCCAGGGGCCGTGCCGGTTGGGGCCGATGCGCAGCTGCATCCAGGCCACCACCTTGCGCTCCCAGACGATCGCGATCAGCACCGTCAGGACGAGGAAGGCGAAGCAGAACACCGCCTTCAGCAGCACCAGCCACCACGGGTCCTGCCCGAAGAAGTGGAGCGTCTCGTACGGCTGCGGAGTCATCGGTCCTCCCCTTCGCCCGCGGTCTCGCCGGCGGTTCCGTCCGTGGTCGCCCCGGGTTCGGGCTCGGGTCCGGGCTCGGGCCTGGCTTCGACCGCGGCCTCGGCTTCGGCTTCGGCCGCGGCGATCGTGACCAGGTGGCCGACGGTGGTGCCGAGCGCGCGGTGGGCGCCGCCCGGTGTGGAGTCGAGCGGGATCCAGACCGTGCGGTCCGGGACCGTGCCGGTGATCTCCAGCGGCAGGGTCAGCGACCCCGCGGGGCCGGTCAGCCGCAGCGCGGCGGCCGTCTCGGCGCCGAGCTCCTTCGCCGTCTCCGCCGAGATCCGGGCCACCGCCCGGTGCCGGGTGCCCGCGAGGTGCGGGTCCCCCTGCTGGAGCACGCCGTTGTCCAGCAGCAGGCGCCAACCCGCCAGCACCGCCTGGCCGGCGGCGGGCCGGGGCAGCACACCCGGGTGCGTCGCCGGGCCGGCCGTGCGGTCGCCCTCCCAGGGGGCGAACCGGTCCAGCTCCAGCCGGGCCGCCCGGACGTCCGGCAGGCCCAGCCGCTGCCCGAGCGCGTCCGCCAGCATGCTCAGCACCCGCAGGTCCGACTGGAGGTGACGGCCCATCTGCTGGTCCGGCTTGAGCGCGGCCTCGAACATCCGCACCCGGCCCTCCCAGTCCAGGAAGGTGCCCGCCTTCTCCGCCACCGCGGCGACCGGCAGCACCACGTCCGCGCGGGCCGTCACCGCCGAGGGGCGCAGCTCCAGCGACACCAGGAACGGCACCGCCGCCAGCGCCACGTCGGCCAGCGCCGGATCCGGCAGGTCGTCCGGGTCCACGCCGCCGACCAGCAGCGCGTCCAGCTCGCCCGCCGCGGCCGCCGCCAGGATCCCGTCGGTGGCCCGGCCAGGACCGGACGGCAGCTCCGCCCCGTTGGTGACGACCAGGCCGCCCCCCGAGTACGGCAGGATGACGTTGTAGAAGTCCGGCAGGTCCCCGGTCCGCAGGCGCACCGGCGCCCCGTAGCCGAGGTCGTAGAG
>NZ_MSJQ01000204.1 GCF_014596515.1 Streptomyces sp. CBMA156 | reverse complement strand
ACTGCTGCTGCACCCCGACGGAAGGTCCGACGCGGTGACGGTCGGCGCGGGCGCCCCGAGCGCCACCGCCGACGACCACGGCGCCAGGACCCCGCACGCGGCGGGCGCCGGCACCGACTACCGCGAGGACGGACTCGCCGCCCGGATCCAGCAGTTGCTGGCCCGCTCGGAGACCGCCCCGGGGCTGCGGGCCACCGGGCCCGCCCAGTCCGAGGGCGCCCCGCCCGCCGACGGCCCCCTCCCCTCCCCCTCGGGGGAGGCCTGCCCGCCCCTCGCCGACGGCACCCCGCTGGCCACCGACCGGGGCGGTTTCCACGGCGCCCCGGTCGACGTCCTGGTCTACCCGCTGCCCGGCCGGCCCGGCTTCGTCGACGTCTACCTGCGCTCCCCCGACTGCGGCCCGGTCCTCCTCCACCAGGCCGTTCCCAGCCACTGACCGACGGTTCCCATGCGATCCACGCCGACGGCGGCACGCCGCTTCCGGACTCCGGGCGCCTGGTACTGATCCGCCTGGGAATGCGAGAGACTGGTCAGTCGTTGTCCCGGGCGGCGGAGCAGGACCGCCCTCCCCGCAGCAAACGCGGGTCGCGATGCGAACCAGGAGAAGCAGTGAGCGACGTCCGTAACGTGATCATCATCGGTTCCGGCCCGGCCGGCTACACGGCCGCGCTCTACACGGCCCGTGCCTCCCTCAAGCCGCTGGTCTTCGAGGGGGCCGTCACCGCCGGTGGCGCGCTCATGAACACCACCGAGGTCGAGAACTTCCCGGGCTTCCGGGACGGCATCATGGGCCCCGAGCTGATGGACAACATGCGGGCCCAGGCCGAGCGCTTCGGCGCCGAGCTGATCCCCGACGACATCGTCGCGGTCGACCTCACCGGTGACGTCAAGACCGTCACCGACTCCGAGGGCAACGTGCACAAGGCGCGCGCCGTGATCGTCACCACCGGTTCCCAGCACCGCAAGCTCGGCCTGCCGAACGAGGACAAGCTCTCCGGGCGCGGCGTCTCCTGGTGCGCCACCTGTGACGGCTTCTTCTTCCGCGACCAGGACATCGCGGTGGTCGGCGGCGGCGACACCGCCCTGGAGGAGGCGACCTTCCTCTCCCGCTTCGCCAAGAGCGTCACGATCATCCACCGCCGGGACAGCCTGCGCGCTTCCAAGGCGATGCAGGAGCGTGCCTTCGCCGACGAGAAGATTCGCTTCGAGTGGGACAGCGCGGTCGAGGCCATCCACGGCGACCCGAAGCTGAGCGGCGTCACCCTGCGCGACACCACCACCGGCGAGACCCGCGAGCTGGCCGTCACCGGTCTGTTCATCGCGATCGGCCACGACCCGCGCACCGAGCTCTTCAAGGGCCAGCTGGACCTCGACGCCGAGGGCTACCTGAAGGTCGAGGCCCCCTCGACCCGGACCAACATCCCCGGCGTGTTCGCCGCCGGTGACGTCGTGGACCACACCTACCGCCAGGCCATCACCGCCGCCGGCACCGGCTGCTCCTCCGCCCTGGACGCCGAGCGCTACCTGGCCTCGCTGGACGACCTGGAGGCCAAGGCCGCCGCCGTCGCGGTCTGACCTCCTCCCGCTCCACCCCGCGGGGGTGTTCCACGTGAAACACCCCCGCCCCGGCCGGGCAGAAACAGAACGGGCCCACCCGTTGTTCTCCCGACAGCAGCCCCCTCCGTCCGATCCCGAGGAGTTCCCGTGGCCGGCGCCACCACCACAGTCACCGACGCGACGTTCGAGAACGACGTCCTGAAGAGCGACAAGCCCGTCCTGGTCGACTTCTGGGCCACCTGGTGCGGCCCGTGCCGCCAGGTCGCCCCGGTCCTGGAGGACATCGCGGCCGAGCACGGCGACAAGCTCACCATCGCCAAGCTCGACGTGGACACCAACCAGCAGACCGCCGCCCAGTACAACGTCATCTCGATCCCGACCCTGATCGTCTACAAGGACGGCGAGCCGGTGAAGTCCATCACCGGTGCCCGTCCGAAGGCCGCGCTGCTGCGCGAGCTGGCCGAGTTCATCTAGGCCTTCCGGTCGTCGACCGCACGGCGGCGGGGCTCCCCTCGGTGGGGAGCCCCGCCGCCGTCGTTCTGCCGGGCAGTCCCCGAACGGACGCGCCCCGCACGGCCGCCGCCGGAACGGGCACGGCGGCAACGGGCCCGGTTAAAACGGGCGCAGCGCCGGCTCCTTGCGCCCGCCGCCGAGCAGCCGCTCCAGCGCCCCCTCCATGTCCCCCCGCCAGGAGAGCGTGGTGCGCGCCTCCAGCCGCAGCCGGGGGTAGCGGTTGTGCGGACGGACGGTCTTGAAGCCGACCGCCAGCAGGTGGTCGGCCGGCAGCACACAGCTGGTCGGCGTCCGCCCGGCCGAGCCGAACGCCTCGATCGCCCGCACCCCGCGACCGATCAGGTCCTTGGCCACGGTCTGCACCAGCACCCGGCCGAGCCCCTGGCGCTGGTAGCCCGGCAGCACCCGGCTGACCATCAGCTGAACGGCGTCAGGCGAGACCGGGCTGGTCGGGAAGGACTGCGAGCGGGGGACGTAGGCGGGCGGCGCGTACAGCACGAAACCGGCGGGTTGGTCGTCCACGTAGACGATCCGGCCGCAGGAGCCCCACTCCAGCAGCACCGTGGAGATCCACACCTCCTTCTCCAGCTCGGGCTTGCCCGATTCCACCGCCTCCTTCGCGCTGACCGGGTCCAGCTCCCAGAAAACGCAGGAGCGGCAGCCGGTCGGCAGGTCCCCGAGGTTGTCCAGTGTCAGCGGAGCGATCCGGCGTCCCATGGCCGCACCTCCTCCTCCCTCTCACGGTCGAGCATTCCCCCACGAACGCCGATGGGTGCATGTTTCACGTGAAACAGCGCTCACGTGGAACACGCACCCATCGGGTCGTTGCCCTCGGCCGGCCGGTCCGGCTCAGCCCTGCGACAGCCGCAGACCGTCCTCGCCCGGGGCCATGCTGTCCAGGATCCGGTTCAGGTCCTCCACCGAGCCGAACTCCAGCACCACCTTGCCCTTGCCCAGCTTGCCGGCCCGCTGCGACACCTCGACCTTGACCCGGGTGTCGAAGCGGTCGGACAGCCGGCTCGCCAGGTCGTTGAAGGCCGGGGAGTTCAGCTTGCCCGCCTTCGGCGCCTGGCGCTTGGGCTTCTCCGGCTCCTGGACCATCACCCGGACGACCTCCTCGGTGGTCCGCACCGAGAGGCCCTCCGCGGTGATCCGCCGGGCCAGCTCCTCCTGCCGCTCGCTGTCCGGCAGCCCGAGCAGCGCACGGGCGTGCCCGGCGGTCAGCACCCCGGCGGCGACCCGCTTCTGGACCACCGGCGAGAGCTTCAGCAGCCGCAGCGTGTTGGAGACGTGCGCCCGCGAGCGGGCGATCCGGTCGGCCAGCTCCTCGTGGGTGCAGGAGAAGTCCCGCAGCAGCTGGTCGTAGGCGGCCGCCTCCTCCAGCGGGTTCAGCTCGGCCCGGTGCAGGTTCTCCAGGAGGGCGTCCAGCAGCAGCTTGTCGTCCTCGGTGGACCGGACGATCGCCGGAATCCGCTCCAGCCCGGCCTCCCGGGAGGCGCGCCAGCGGCGCTCCCCCATGATCAGCTCGTAGCGCTCGGGCCCGGCCTGGCGCACCACGATCGGCTGGAGCAGCCCGACCTCCTTGATGGAGGCGATCAGCTCGGCCAGCTTGTCGTCGTCGAACACCTTGCGCGGCTGGCGCGGGTTGGCGATGATCGCGTCCAGCGGCAGCTCGGCGAACCGCGCCCCGGCGACCTCGGCCGGCTCGGACGGGGCGTGCTCCCGTCGGTTCACGCCGGCGGCCCGGGCGGCCACCGTGCCCCGGCCGGACGGCAGCACCGGCACCGCGGTCGGCGAGACCGTTCCGGCGCCGGAAGGTTCCAGCACCACCGAGGCGGGTACGGGCGCGGCCGTCGCGGGCTGTCCCGCCGCCCCGCCGACCGCCGGCGGAGCCGACGGGAGCAGTGCCCCGAGCCCCTTCCCCAGACCCCTGCGACCACTCACTGATGACCCTCCGTCGTGCCGTACTGTGCCATCGGGGCGCCGTGCCCCGGCTGGCCGTCCCGCTGTTGACCCACCGTCGAACCGCTCTGTCCCACCGCACGCAGCGCGAGTTCGCGGGCGGCCTCCAGGTAGGAGAGCGCCCCGGTCGAGCCCGGGTCGTAGGTGAGCACCGTCTGCCCGTAGCTGGGCGCCTCCGAGATGCGGACCGAGCGCGGGATCGCCGTGCTCAGCACCTCGCGCTGGAAGTGGGTCCGGACCTCCTCGGCGACCTGGGCGGCCAGCCTGGTCCTGGCGTCGTACATGGTGAGCAGGATGGTCGACACGTGCAGTGCGGGGTTGAGGTGCGCGCGCACCAGCTCGACGTTGCGCAGCAGCTGGCCGAGGCCCTCCAACGCGTAGTACTCGCACTGGATCGGGATCATCACCTCCTGGCCGGCGACCAGGGCGTTGACCGTCAGCAGGCCCAGCGAGGGCGGACAGTCGATCAGGATGTAGTCCAGCGGCTGCTCGTAGGCGGCGATGGCGCGCTGGAGCCGGCTCTCCCTGGCCACCAGGGAGACCAGCTCGATCTCGGCGCCGGCCAGGTCGATGGTGGCCGGGACGCAGAACAGCCCCTCGACGTCGTGCACCGGCTGCACCACGTCGGCCAGCGGCTTGCCCTCCACCAGGACGTCGTAGATGGACGGCACCTCCGCGTGGTGGTCGATGCCGAGCGCGGTGGAGGCGTTGCCCTGCGGGTCGAGGTCGACGACCAGGACGCGCAGGCCGTGCATGGCGAGCGAGGCGGCCATGTTCACGGTGGTGGTGGTCTTGCCCACCCCACCCTTCTGGTTGGCGACCACGATCACCCGGGTGGCGGCGGGCCGGGGCAGTCCCTCGCCCGCTCGGCCGATCGCCTGAACCGCAGCCTGGGCAGCCCGCGCGATGGGCGTGTCATCGATCTGGTCGACGGTCTCCGAGTCCTGCATGGGAGTCAGTGTTTCACGTGAAACCGGAGCGGCAACAGTCACCGCCCGGTCCCGGCGGAGGATGCCCGAGAGCAAGGATCGACGTTTCACGTGAAACACCATGCCCGCTATGCCGGAAATCTGACGTTGCGACACTCCGGTGTCCCCGGGGGCACCACCCGGCCGAAGGCCGGGGCGATCGGCCCGCCCGTCACCCGGACGACGACGGGCGGACGGTCCTCCCTTCCAGGAGGCCCGTCCGCCCGTGTGCGGTACGTGTCCGGTCAGTCCGGCGTCACCCGGCTCGGCGCGGACGCCGCCCGCCCCGGCCGCGCTCGCCGTTGCGGACGCTCGCGTTGCGGCCCGCCCGGGCCGCCTTGGCGCGCCGGGTCGCCGCCTTCACCCCGCCGGGGCTCTCCCCCGCCTTCACCTGGACCACCCGGGTCGAGGTCTCCAGGGTTCCCTCGCCGACCGCGATGACGTTGCACTCGACCGCGCCCAGCTTGGCCAGCCCGGCCCGCGAGTCGGCCAGTTCCTGCTCCGCGCTGTCGCCCTTGAGCGCCAGCATCTGCCCGTGCGGGCGCAGCAGCGGCATCCCCCAGCCGGCCAGCCGCTCCAGCGGCGCCACCGCCCGGGCGGTCACCACGTCCACCGCGAGCTTGCCGACCATCTCCTCGGCCCGGCCGCGCAACACCGTGACGTTGTCCAGCCCCAGCTCCCGGACAACCTCCTCCAGGAAGGTGGTCCGGCGCAGCAGCGGCTCCAGCAGCGTCACCGAGACGTCCGGACGGACCAGCGCCACCGGGATGCCGGGCAGACCGGCACCGGAGCCGACGTCGCACAGGGTGATCCCGGACGGCAGCAGCTCGGCCAGCACCGCGCAGTTCAGCACGTGCCGGTCCCAGAGCCGGGGCACCTCGCGGGGCCCGATCAGCCCGCGCTGCACGCCCGCGGTGGCCAGCAGCTCGGTGTAGCGGACCGCGGCGTCGAAGCGGTCCCCGAAGACCTCCCGGGCGGCGGCCGGAGCCTCGCCCGGCTCGGTCACCTCGGCGGCCCGCTCCTCAGCGGCCGGGTCCACGTCCGCCCCCGGCCGGCCGGCAGCCGCGTTCTCCGTGTCCATCTCGACCTCTCCGATCCCCGGATCCACCGACCCGCTCAACGCACTGTTTCACGTGAAACATCCCAGGAGGGACGACGACCCCGCCCGCACGAGGCGGACGGGGTCGCGTCCGGTGAAGCTTTCCGGTCGCCACGGCGACCGGTCGTCGACCTGCCGGCCTCAGACCGGCAGCACTCAGACCGGCAGCACGACCACGAACCGCTGGGGCTCTTCGCCCTCGGACTCACTGCGCAGACCGGCCGCGGCGACCGCGTCGTGGACGACCTTGCGCTCGAACGGCGTCATCGGACGCAGCTTGACCTGCTCGCCGGAGCTCTTGGCCTGCTCGGCGGCCTCGGCACCGAGCACCGCCAGCTCCTCGCGCTTGCGGGCCCGGAAGCCGGCAATGTCCAGCATGAGGCGGCTGCGCTCGCCGGTCTCCCGGTGGACAGCCAACCGGGTCAGCTCCTGGAGGGCCTCCAGCACCTCGCCGTCCTGCCCGACCAGGCGCTGGATCGCGCGGTCGTTGCCGTCGCTGACGATGGAGACCAGGGCACGGTCGCCCTCGACGTCCATGTCGATGTCACCGTCGAGATCCGCGATGTCGAGCAGACCCTCCAGGTAGTCCGCCGCGATGTCGCCCTCCTGCTCCAGGCGGGAGACGAGGTTCTCGTCGGCGCTGGCGGCGGCCTCGGCCTCGACGGCGGAGGTGGTGCCTTCAGTCACTGATGGACTCCTTCGGAGATGGGCCCGTCTGGCGGGCCGGGAACGAAGCTCTTCGCGGCTGTCACGACGGCCCCGGGGCCGGTCAGGACTTCCTCTTCGGCCGCTGGCCGCCACCGCGCTTCGGCTGCTGCCTGGTGCCCTGCTTGGTGCCTGCCGGCTTGGCCGCGCCCGGCTTGACCGTGCTCTGCTTGGCGGCCGCCGGCTTGGCACCGGTGTCGGCCTGGACCTCGTCGACGGGCTCCTCCACCGGAACGTCCTCGCCGGACTCGGCCGTGGGCTGCCCGGCGGCACCCTGCTGGCGCTGCGACTTGGTCTGCCGGCGGGGCTGCTGGCGGCGTGCCTGCACCGAGTCCTCGACCACCGCGGCGGCGCTGGCCGCCGCGCTGACGGCCTCCTTGGACGGGGGCAGCATGCCCCAGAGAGCGCCCTTGATCTCCGTACCGTCCGGACGCAGCCGGCCGGCCTTCTTCAGGCGGGCCTGGCGCTCCTCGAAGGCCTTGCTGCCCGGAGTCGGGTTGTTGTGGATGACGATCAGCTGCTGGCCCATCGACCAGACGTTGGTGGTCAGCCAGTAGACCAGGACACCGACCGGGAAGTTGATGCCCATCACGGCGAACATGATCGGGAAGACGTACATCAGCATCTTCTGCTGCTGCATGAACGGCGTCTTCACCGTGAGGTCGACGTTCTTGGTCATCAGCTGGCGCTGGGTGACGAACTGCGACAGCGACATCAGGATGATCATCACGGCGGTGACGATCTTGACGCTGGTCTCGGGGCTGCCGAGGAAGGTCGCGGAGAGCGGGGCCCCGAAGATGTGCGCCTTGCCGGCGCTCACCAGCAGGTCACCGTGGATGACGCCGATCTGCTCGCTCTTGGCCACCTTGGCGAGCACGCCGTAGAGGGCGGTGAAGAACGGCGCCTGCACGAGGATGGGAAGGCAGCTGGAGAACGGGTTGGTACCCGCCTCCTTGTACAGCTTCATCATCTCTTCGGACTGGCGCTGCCGGTCGTTCTTGTAGCGCTCCTGGATGGCCTTCATCTTCGGCTGGATCGCCTGCATGGCCCGGGTCGCCTTGATCTGCTTCACGAAGAGCGGGATCAGGCAGATCCGGATGACGACCACCATCGAGGCGATGGCGAGGCCCCAGGCCCAGCCACCGTCCGGGTCGAAGATGTGGCTGTACAGCGAGTGGAACTGGACGATGATCCAGGACACCGCTGTGTACAGGGGATTCAGGAAGGAGAAGGTCACCGGTCAGGCTCCTTGGACAGGTGGATCGGCCGCTCGGGGCCAATGGTCGCCGGGCCCTCGGGGTCCGGACCGGCGGGGGTGGCGGTCACCGGTTCCTCGGTGGCGGACCGGCTCTTCAGCCAGTCCCGCAACCGCCGGTGCCACACCGGATGCTTGCGCGGCGGAACGTGATCGACCCCGCCGGGCGTCCACGGATTGCAGCGCAGGATGCGCCATGCGGTCAGCCCGCCGCCCTTGACCGCCCCGTGCACCTTCACGGCCTCGTAGCCGTAGTGCGAGCAGGAGGGGTAGTAACGGCAGACCGGACCCAGCAGTGGGCTGATCGTCCACTGGTAGACCCTGATCAGACCCATCAGCAGGTACTTCATCGACCTGCTCCCGTCGGCGCCGTGGCGGCGGGCTCCGTCCTCAGCAATCGCTTCAGTGCCGCGTCCAGGTCGCGTTCGAGGTCCTGGTACGAGGCGGTCGCGGCTTGGGGCAGCGCACGCACCACTATCAGGCTACCGGCGGGCAGCCTGGACAGACGATCACGAACGAGGTGACGCAACCTGCGCTTGACCAGGTTGCGGACGACCGCCGGGCCAACGGCCTTGCTCACGACGAAACCCGCACGCGCCGAAGGAGTCCCCTCGGCGACGTGCGGGCGGGAGTCGCTGGTCCGGTCGGTCTGCCCCTGCGGGTCACCGTCTCTGCTGAGATGGACGACCAGAAGGGGCCGGCCGGCCCGGCGACCGCGTTTCACCGCGGTCGCGAAGTCCTGGCGCCGCCGCAGCCGATTCTCGGAGGGCAGCACAACAGACTCTGGCGCGGATCAGGCGGACAGGCTGCTGCGGCCCTTGCCACGGCGGGCGGCCAGGATGGCACGGCCGGCGCGGGTACGCATACGCAGCCGGAAGCCGTGGGTCTTCGCGCGGCGACGGTTGTTCGGCTGGAAGGTGCGCTTGCTCACTCGGGGGCTCCTGAGGTGAATCGTAGGATGACGGGGAATCGCTTGGCCGTCACCGTGCGTCCGCGTGATCTCCCCTGATTCGGAAATCCGACCCCATCGCCCCAGTTCGGCTGGGGTCTGGAGGCAATCCACGGCGCCCGTGCTGCGCGCCTTATGGAGCGGGTGGACCCGCGGACATGCGGCAGCGGCCATCGACAACTCGACCTGGTTACGGTACGCGGGACGGGGTCCGAGGGTCAAACCGGCTTCCTTCGCCCGTCTTACCCACAGCCTGTGGACAACGACTTGATCCGTCCCTGTTCGCTGACTACCGTTGCAGAACTTGTCTGGTTTGTTCTTGGAAAGCGTGCACCAGTGGCTGATGTCAACAGCGACCTCGTCCCGGTCTGGGCCAGGGTCGTCGAGCGGCTGGTCGCCGACCCCGATGTCGGGGAGATGGACAAACAGTGGGTGCAGCGCACCCAGCCGATGTGGATGATGCACGACACCGCCCTGCTGGCGACCCCGAACGAGCGGGCCAAGCAGGTGCTGGAGGGCCGGCTGCTGCCGCAGCTGACCGAGGCCCTCAGCCGTGAGCTCAGCCGCCCGGTCCGGATCGCCGTGATGGTCGACGCCAACGCGGTGCCGACCACCCCCGCGTCCGCCCTCCAGGCCCCCGCCGAGCCCTACCCCGGCCCGGCCGAGGAGGACACCTCCGGCTACGGCGGCCAGGGCTACCAGCACCAGCAGGGGTACGGACAGGACCAGCCGTACGAGCAGGAGCAGCCGTACGAGCAGAACCAGCCCTACCCACAGGACTACGAGCGCCCCCGCTACGACACCGGCGGCTACGAGCAGCGCCAGGCCCCGTACGGCGGCCCCCCCGGCGGCCCCGGCTGGCAGGGCTACCAGGAGCAGCCGCCCGGCTACCGCGAGTCCGAGGAGCCCGCGGCCCGGCAGGCGCCGCGGCCCGTCCCAGGACCGCCCGCGACCACCCAGGGCGACCTCTTCGGCGGCGCCTACGGCCCGGGCCCGAACGAACAGCCCAGGACCGGCGCCGGCCGCAGGGCCGGCGGCTCCCGCCCCTCCGGCGGCCGCCCGGCGGAGAAGTCCGCCCCCGAGCGCTCCACCGAGCGTCCCGGCGTCCCCGGAGTGCCCGCGCCGCCCGGCGCTCCCCCGGCCGGCGGCTCCCGCAAGGACGAGCCGGCCGCCCGGCTGAACCCCAAGTACCTCTTCGACACCTTCGTCATCGGCGCCAGCAACCGCTTCGCGCACGCGGCGGCGGTGGCGGTCGCCGAGGCCCCGGCCAAGGCGTACAACCCGCTCTTCATCTACGGCGAGTCCGGGCTGGGCAAGACCCACCTGCTGCACGCCATCGGGCACTACTCGCGCAGCCTCTTCCCGGGCACCCGGGTGCGCTACGTGTCCTCGGAGGAGTTCACCAACGAGTTCATCAACTCGATCCGGGACGGCAAGGCGGACACCTTCCGCCGCCGCTACCGGGACATGGACATCCTGCTCGTGGACGACATCCAGTTCCTCGCGAGCAAGGAGTCCACGCAGGAGGAGTTCTTCCACACCTTCAACACCCTGCACAACGCGAACAAGCAGATCGTGCTCTCCTCGGACCGGCCGCCCAAGCTGCTGACCACGCTGGAGGACCGGCTGCGCAACCGCTTCGAGTGGGGTCTGATCACCGACGTCACCCCGCCGGAGCTGGAGACCCGGATCGCGATCCTGCGCAAGAAGGCGATCCAGGAGCAACTCAACGCTCCCGCCGACGTGTTGGAGTTCATCGCGTCCCGGATCACCCGCAACATCCGGGAGTTGGAGGGCGCGCTGATCCGGGTCACCGCCTTCGCCAACCTCAACCGGGCCCCGGTGGACCTGGAGTTGGCCGGGATCGTCCTCAAGGACCTGATCCCCGGCGGGGACGAGGATGCGGGCCCCGAGATCACCGCGCAGGTCATCATGCAGCAGACCGCCGCGTACTTCGGCCTGGGTGTGGACGACCTCTGCGGATCCTCGCGCAGCCGGGTGCTGGTGACGGCCCGCCAGATCGCGATGTACCTGTGCCGGGAGCTCACCGACCTCTCGCTGCCGAAGATCGGCGCGCAGTTCGGCGGCCGCGACCACACCACGGTGATGCACGCCGACCGGAAGATCCGCTCGCTGATGGCCGAGCGGCGCTCGATCTACAACCAGGTCACCGAACTCACCAACCGCATCAAGAGCTAGCCACCGCCGCGCGAGCGGCCCGAGGGCGTCAGGAGCATCCTGACGCCCTTTCGCGCGTCCACAGGTGTGCATCGCGCGCCGGCTGGGCAGGGATGCCGTCGACGGACGGTCCGCCAGTCCACAGCCCGCGCCGAACAACTGACCGGTGATTCGAAAACCGAGGGCGCGCAAGGCCGTTGTCCACAGGACAGGCCCCTTCTCCGCCGTCCACAAGGTGGGGAGTGCGGAGTTATCCAGAATTCGTCCACAGGCCCGGCGCCGCTACGCTCTTCCGCGCAGGTCAGGTGCCTGTGGACTTGTGCACAACGGTTATCCACAGGGTGTGGACAATTGAGGGGCCGCCAGCGGGCCGCCCGGGTTGTCCACCGCTTGTCCCCAGGCTCGGGCCGGTTATCCCCAGGTTGTCCACAGCCGCGTCCACAGTTCGACAACCGTGGGCTGGCGTTCATACCCTGGTGTGAAAGGCGTCACGAAAAGTTGACCGGCGCCCGTGGATAACCGGGCCCGGATCTGGGGACAGCCCTGGGGATAACCTGTGGATACCCAGCGTGGCCTGTGGGTAACGCTCGGCTGTCCACAGCACGCCCTGCCCGTCCACAGCCGCCGTCCACAGCCGCTGTGGACAAAATCTGGGGTCTGACCTGCGGAAACGGGGTTATCCACGGTTTCCACAGGCCCTACTACTACCACTACACATTTAGACCCCGGACTTGCTTTCAAAGTGGGTGGGCCCCGAATCTGTGGACAACCGCGCCCCGACAACTGTTCGGGTTGCTTCCGCCCGTCTGCCCCGTCTGTCGGCGGAGTACGTCAGACTGTCCTTGCGACTGGAAGCGGAGCGGCAGCGCTCGGCGGACAGCCGGACCGACGATCAAGATCAGACGAACCAGAGTGCGAGCGGGAGCGCTCGATCCAGGAGGCGGTTACCGGTGAAGTTCCGGGTGGAGCGTGACGTCCTCGCGGAGGCGGTGGCCTGGGCTGCCCGCAGCCTCCCGGCACGGCCTCCGGTGCCGGTGCTGGCAGGCCTGCTGCTGACCGCGCAGGAGGGCAGCCTGGCGCTGTCCGGCTTCGACTACGAGGTCTCGGCCCGGGTCGAGCTGGAGGCGGACGTCGAGGAGGCCGGCACCGTCCTGGTCTCCGGCCGGCTGCTGAACGACATCTCCCGCAACCTTCCCAACAGGCCTGTGGAGATCTCCACCGACGGCCAGCGGGTCAGCGTGGTCTGCGGCAGCTCCCGCTTCAC
Organism: Streptomyces sp. CBMA156; assembly: GCF_014596515.1. Taxonomy (GTDB): domain Bacteria; phylum Actinomycetota; class Actinomycetes; order Streptomycetales; family Streptomycetaceae; genus Kitasatospora. The sequence goes on along the minus strand of NZ_MSJQ01000204.1, from coordinate 17,197 downwards.
CCTCCCCACCCTCCCGGTGGACGAGTACCCCGCGCTGCCCCAGATGCCGACCGCCACCGGCACCGTCGCCGGCGACGTCTTCGCCTCCGCGGTCAGCCAGGCCGCGGTCGCCGCCGGCCGGGACGACACCCTTCCGGTGCTCACCGGTGTCCGGGTCGAGATCGAGGGCGACCGGATCACCCTGGCCGCCACCGACCGCTACCGCTTCGCCGTCCGCGACCTGCTGTGGAAGCCCGAGCAGTCGGACATCTCCGCCGTCGCCCTGGTCCCGGCCAAGACCCTCCAGGACATCGCCAAGTCCCTGGGCAGCGGCGACACGGTCTCCATCGCGCTCTCCTCGGGCGGCGCGGGCGAGGGCCTGATCGGTTTCGAGGGCGCCGGCCGCCGGACCACCACCCGGCTGCTGGAGGGCGAGTTCCCCAAGTTCCGCAGCCTCTTCCCGACCGAGTTCAACGCGGTCGCGGCGATCCAGACCCAGCCCTTCCTGGAGGCGCTCAAGCGCGTCTCGCTGGTCGCCGAGCGCAACACCCCGGTCCGCCTGAACTTCGAGGAGGGCGTGCTGACGCTGGAGGCCGGTTCGGGCGACGACGCCCAGGCCACCGAGCGGATCGAGGCCTCCCTGGAGGGCGACGCCATCTCGATCGCCTTCAACCCGGGCTACCTGGAGGAGGGCCTCAAGGCCATCGACTCCCCCTTCGCCCAGCTGAGCTTCACCACCCCGACCAAGCCTGCGCTGCTCAGCGGCAAGGTCACGGTGGACGCCGAGGAGGACAAGGCGTACCAGTACCTGATCATGCCGGTCCGCCTCTCCGGCTGATGTCCGGGCGGGCATGATCCCGGGGGCGTGGGGGTCGTCCCCCACAGGACACAGAATGCCGGTCCGCCTCTCCGGCTGATCCCGCCGCATCCGGTGTGGTCCACAGGCTGTGCACATCCGCTGTGCACAGCCTGTGGACGTCTCCCCCGCTCGGCCCGACCGCAGGCGGTCCGGACCGCTCCAGCGCGTAGGCTCAGGGAGTGCGGCAACGGCGCCGCCGGCAGGCACGTCACCACAGGTAAGGACTTGGTCATGGAGCTCGGCCTCATCGGTCTCGGCAAGATGGGCGGCAACATGCGCGAGCGGATCCGCCGCGCCGGCCACACCGTCATCGGCTACGACCGCAACCCGGACATCTCCGACGTCGAGAGCCTTCAGGAGCTCGTCACCAAGCTCCAGGGCCCGCGCGTGGTCTGGGTCATGGTCCCGGCCGGCGCCGCCACCCAGGCGACCGTCGACGAGCTCGCCGAGCTGCTCTCCCCCGGCGACGTCGTCGTCGACGGCGGCAACTCCCGCTGGACCGACGACATCAAGCACGCCGAGGCGCTGGCCGCCAAGGGCATCGGCTTCGTCGACTGCGGCGTCTCCGGTGGCGTCTGGGGCCTGGAGAACGGCTACGCGCTGATGTACGGCGGCGACGCCGAGCACGTCGCCAAGGTCCAGCCGGTCTTCGACGCGCTCAAGCCCGAGGGCGACTTCGGCGCGGTGCACGCGGGTGCGGTCGGCGCTGGCCACTTCGCCAAGATGGTCCACAACGGCATCGAGTACGCGATGATGCAGGCCTTCGCCGAGGGCTGGGAGCTGCTGGAGGCGGCCCCCGAGGTCACCGACGTGCGCGAGGTCTTCCGCAGCTGGCAGGAGGGCACCGTCATCCGCTCCTGGCTGCTGGACCTGGCCGTCCGCGCCCTGGACGAGGACGAGCACCTGAACAAGCTGCGCGGCTGGGCCGCCGACTCCGGCGAGGGCCGCTGGACCGTCGAGGCCGCGATCGACCACGCCGTGCCGCTGCCGGCGATCACCGCCTCGCTGTTCGCCCGCTTCGCGTCCCGCCAGGACGACTCGCCGCAGATGAAGATGATCGCCGCGCTGCGCAACCAGTTCGGCGGCCACGCGGTCGAGTCCAAGTAAGCCGAGTCAAGACGACCCGGCAGGTCCCCCAGGAGAAGGCGGGCGCAGTCCACAGCCATGCACGTCGCGCATCTGTCGCTCGCCGACTTCCGGTCGTACGCCCGGGCCGAGGTTCCCCTCGACCCGGGCGTGACGGCCTTCGTGGGGCCCAACGGCCAGGGCAAGACCAACCTGGTCGAGGCGATCGGCTACGTCGCCACCCTGGGCAGCCACCGGGTCGCCACCGACGCGCCGCTGATCCGGCTGGGCGCCGAGCGGGCGGTGATCCGCACCTCGGTGGTGGACCGCGGCCGCTCCACCCTGGTCGAGCTGGAGCTCACCCCGGGCAAGGCCAACCGGGCCCGGATCAACCGCTCCGACAACGTCCGCCCGCGCGACGTGCTGGGCCTGCTGCGCACTGTGCTGTTCGCCCCCGAGGACCTCAGCCTGGTCAAGGGCGACCCGGGTGAGCGGCGGCGCTTCCTGGACGAGCTGCTGACCGCCCGGGCGCCCCGGCTGGCCGGTGTGCGGCAGGATTACGAGCGGGTGCTCAAGCAGCGCAACGCCCTGCTGAAGACCGCCGCGATGGCCCGCAGGGCCGGTGGCGGCAAGGGCGCCGACCTCTCCACCCTGGAGGTCTGGGACGGCCATCTGGCCCGGGCCGGCGCCGAGTTGACGGCCTTCCGGATCCAGCTGGTGGCGGCCCTGCAGCCCCTCGTGACGGCCGCGTACGGGCAGCTGGCCCCCGGCGGCGGCGAGACCGCCCTGGAGTACCGCAGCTCCTTCGAGGGCGAGCTGCCGACCAGTCGCGAGCAGGCCGAGGAGCAGCTGCTGAACGCGCTGCAGGCGCTCCGCAAACAGGAGGTCGAGCGCGGGCTCACCCTGGTCGGCCCGCACCGCGACGAGCTGGTGCTCAAGCTCGGCCCGCTGCCGGCCAAGGGCTACGCCAGCCACGGCGAGTCCTGGTCGTTCGCGCTGGCGCTGCGGCTGGCCTCGTACGAGCTGCTGCGCGCCGACGGCGGCGAGCCGGTGCTGATCCTGGACGACGTGTTCGCCGAGCTGGACGCCTCCCGCCGGGACCGGCTGGCCGAGCTGGTGGCCGGCGGCGAGCAGGTGCTGGTGACCGCGGCGGTCGCCGAGGACGTGCCGAAGGCGCTGGCCGGTGCCCGGTTCGCGGTCGCCGACGGCGCGGTGCGCCGGATCGACGCCTGACCGCGGTCCTTCACCACCATCACGCGGCCGTCACCGCACCACGACCGTTTCCGCGCTCCGCCGCCCCCCTCCAGGACCGACGCGTCCGGCCCGCTCCCGTAGGCTGGAGGGCTCGGCGGGCGCGCGACCGCGACCGTTGTCCACAGGCTGGGGAAAGGGGATCGCCGTGAGCGAACCGGCGGAGCACTCCCCCGAGCCGGGCGCCCCCGCGCCGACCGGTGCCGACCTCGCCCGCTCCGCGCTGCGGGCGGCCCGGGCCCAGGCCCGCCAGCGCGGTGAGCAGGTCAGGGAGAAGCGCGAGGCGAAGCGGCACGGCCTGCGCAGCGGCGCCCGGTCGGACGGCCGCGATCCGGTCCCGCTGGGGGCCGCGCTGAACCGGCTGCTGACCGAGCGCGGCTGGGAGTCCTCGGCCGCGGTCGGCGGGGTGATGGGCCGCTGGCCGCAGATCGTCGGCCCGGACATCGCCGCGCACTGTCACCCCTCCTCCTACGACGAGGCCGCCGCGGTGCTCACCGTGCAGTGCGACTCCACCGCCTGGGCCACTCAACTACGCTGGCTGGCACGGCAGTTGGTGGCCCGTCTGAACCATGAACTGGGCCACGGGACGGTCCGGACCATCAAGGTGCTCGGTCCGGCGGCGCCCGCCCGCGGCTACGGCCGGCTGCGCGCGCCGGGGAGCAAGGGGCCGGGCGACACCTGGGGCTGACCGGGACGTCGGACGGCCGTCGGGGACGCTGATCGGATGGCGATCTTCCGGAACCCCTGACAGCCCTTCCAGGCGCCCTGGGCCCCCCGGGCGAGTATCGGGACATGTCCCGAGGGGATTCAGGGCGGCGTATCTGCCCTCAAGGGCTGCCAAACGCCCATCTCTGTCAGTCGTACCGGTAGACTGAGAGCCAAACACTGTTGCTAGTGGCAACCGAGTCGAAACGCTGTGGTCGCACGCCCACCCGCACGGGGTGGGCCTGCGGCCCGTGCTGTGCCAGAGAGGGCGCTTCGTGGCCGATTCCGGCAACCCCAGCCAGACCCCAGACCAGTCCGAGCAGGCTTCCTACACCGGTAGCAACATCCAGGTGCTGGAAGGCCTCGACGCCGTCCGCAAGCGCCCCGGCATGTACATCGGTTCGACGGGCGAGCGCGGCCTGCACCACCTGGTGCAGGAGGTCGTGGACAACTCCGTCGACGAGGCGATGGCCGGGTACGCCGACACCATCGACGTCACGATCATGGCCGACGGAGCGATCCGCTGCGTCGACAACGGCCGTGGCATCCCGGTGGACATCGTCCCGGGCCAGGACAAGCCGGCCGTCGAGGTCGTGCTCACCGTCCTGCACGCCGGCGGCAAGTTCGGCGGCGGCGGCTACGCCGTCTCCGGCGGTCTGCACGGCGTCGGCGTCTCCGTGGTGAACGCGCTGTCCACCAGGCTCTCCGTGGAGATCCACAAGGACGGCCACATCTGGACCCAGGACTACAAGATGGGCGCCCCGACCGGCCCCCTGGTGAAGGGCGCCGAGACCGACCGGACCGGCACCACGGTCACCTTCTGGGCCGACGGGGACATCTTCGAGACCACCGTCTACTCCTTCGAGACGCTCTCCCGGCGCTTCCAGGAGATGGCCTTCCTCAACAAGGGCCTGTCCATCTCGCTGACCGACGAGCGCGTCGAGCACGCGGACGAGGAGGGCAAGCCGCTCTCCGTCACGTACAAGTACGACGGCGGCATCGCCGACTTCGTCGCCCACCTGAACTCCCGCAAGGGCGAGGTCATCCACCCCTCGGTGATCGACTTCGAGGCGGAGGACAAGGACAAGGCGATCTCGGTGGAGATCGCGATGCAGTGGAACTCCTCCTACACCGAGGGGGTCTACAGCTTCGCCAACACCATCCACACCCACGGCGGCGGCACCCACGAGGAGGGCTTCCGCTCCGCGCTGACCGGCCTGGTCAACCGCTACGCGCGGGACAAGAAGCTGCTCCGCGAGAAGGACGACAACCTCTCCGGCGAGGACATCCGCGAGGGTCTGACCGCGATCATCTCGGTCAAGCTCGGCGAGCCGCAGTTCGAGGGCCAGACCAAGGACAAGCTCGGCAACACCGAGGCCAAGACCTTCGTCCAGAAGGTCGTCCACGAGCAGCTCAACGACTGGCTGGACCGCAACCCCAACGAGGCCGCGGACATCATCCGCAAGTCCATCCAGGCCGCCACCGCGCGCGTCGCCGCCCGCAAGGCCCGCGACCTGACCCGCCGCAAGGGCCTGCTGGAGTCCGCCTCGCTGCCGGGCAAGCTCTCCGACTGCCAGTCCAAGGACCCCTCCGAGTGCGAGATCTTCATCGTCGAGGGTGACTCCGCCGGCGGCTCGGCCAAGCAGGGCCGTGACCCGCGCACCCAGGCCATCCTGCCGATCCGCGGCAAGATCCTGAACGTCGAGAAGGCCAGGATCGACAAGGTCCTCCAGAACACCGAGGTCCAGGCCCTGATCTCGGCCTTCGGCTGCGGCATCCAGGAGGACTACGACGAGTCCAAGCTGCGGTACCACAAGATCGTCCTGATGGCCGACGCCGACGTCGACGGTCAGCACATCCGCACCCTGCTGCTGACCCTGCTGTTCCGCTTCATGCGGCCGCTGGTCGAGTCCGGGTACGTCTACCTGGCCATGCCCCCGCTGTACAAGATCAAGTGGGGCAAGGACGACTTCGAGTACGCCTACTCCGACCGCGAGCGCGACGCCGTGATCGCCGCCGGGGTGGAGGCCGGGCGCCGGCTGCCCAAGGACGATGCGATCCAGCGCTTCAAGGGTCTCGGCGAGATGAACGCCGAGGAGCTCCGGGTCACCACCATGGACGCCGAGCACCGGCTGCTGCTCCAGGTCACCCTGGAGGACGCCGCCCGCGCCGACGAGCTGTTCTCCGTGCTGATGGGCGAGGACGTCGAGGCCCGCCGCTCCTTCATCCAGCGCAACGCCAAGGACGTCCGCTTCCTGGACGTGTGACGCCTGCACCGCAGGCCCCGCACGTACCAGTCCGCGTGAAAGGAAACTGACCACCAGTGGTCGACGACAACCGTCCCGATGGCGAACAGCCCGAGACCCCCGAGGCCGCCGAGGCCACCACCCAGATCACCATGCGGATCGAGCCGGTCGAGCTCGAGACCGAGATGCAGCGCTCCTACCTCGACTACGCGATGAGCGTGATCGTCAGCCGTGCGCTGCCCGAGGTCCGCGACGGCCTCAAGCCGGTGCACCGCCGGGTGCTCTACGCGATGTACGACGGCGGGTACCGGCCCGAGAAGGGCTACTACAAGTGCGCCCGCGTCGTCGGCGACGTCATGGGCAACTACCACCCGCACGGTGACACCTCGATCTACGACACCGTGGTCCGCTTGGCCCAGCCGTGGTCGCTGCGGATGCCGCTGGTGGACGGCAACGGCAACTTCGGCTCCCCGGGCAACGACCCGGCCGCGGCCATGCGCTACACCGAGTGCAAGCTGATGCCGCTGGCCATGGAGATGATGCGCGACATCGACGAGGACACCGTCGACTTCGCCGCCAACTACGACGGCCGCTCGCAGGAGCCCACCGTCCTGCCGGCGCGCATCCCCAACCTGCTGGTCAACGGTGCCACCGGCATCGCGGTCGGCATGGCCACCAACATCCCGCCGCACAACCTCCGCGAGGTCGCCTCCGGCGCGCTCTGGTACCTGGAGAACCCCGAGGCCTCCGCCGAGGAGCTGCTGGAGGCCCTGATCGAGCGGATCAAGGGCCCCGACTTCCCCACCGGCGCGCTGATCGTCGGCCGCCGCGGGATCGACGAGTACTACCGCACCGGCCGCGGCTCGGTCACCATGCGCGCCGTGGTCGAGGTCGAGGAGATCCAGGGCCGCCAGTGCCTGGTGATCACCGAGCTGCCGTACCAGGTCAACCCGGACAACCTCGCGCTGAAGATCGCCGACCTGGTCAAGGACGGCAAGATCGCCGGCATCGCCGACGTCCGCGACGAGTCCTCGTCCCGCACCGGTACCCGCCTGGTGGTCGTGCTCAAGCGCGACGCGGTCGCCAAGGTCGTGCTGAACAACCTGTACAAGCACACCGAGCTCCAGACCAACTTCGGCGCCAACATGCTGGCCCTGGTCGACGGCGTGCCGCGCACCCTGTCGCTGGACTCCTTCATCCGGCACTGGGTCAACCACCAGGTCGAGGTCATCGTCCGGCGCACCACCTTCCGCCTGCGCAAGGCCGAGGAGCGCGCCCACATCCTGCGCGCGCTGCTCAAGGCGCTGGACGTGATCGACGAGGTCATCGCGCTGATCCGGGCCTCGGCGAGCGCCGACGCCGCCCGCACCGGCCTGATGGGCCTGCTCGACATCGACGAGCTCCAGGCCAACGCGATCCTGGAGATGCAGCTGCGCCGCCTGGCCGCCCTGGAGCGCCAGCGGATCATGGACGAGCACGACGAGCTCCAGCGCAAGATCGACGAGTACAACGCGATCCTGGCCTCGCCGACCCGCCAGCGGGAGATCATCTCCGAGGAGCTCACCGCGATCGTCGAGAAGTACGGCGACGAGCGGCGCTCCACCCTCATCCCCTCCGACGGCGACCTCTCCATCGAGGACCTCATCGCCGAGGAGGACATCGTCGTCACCATCACCCGTGGCGGCTACGTCAAGCGGACCCGCTCCGACCTGTACCGCTCGCAGAAGCGCGGCGGCAAGGGCGTGCGCGGCGCCCAGCTGAAGCAGGACGACATCGTCGACCACTTCTTCGTGACGACGACCCACAACTGGATCCTGTTCTTCACCAACAAGGGCCGGGTCTACCGGGCCAAGGGCTACGAGCTGCCGGACGCCGGGCGCGACGCCCGCGGCCAGCACGTGGCCAACCTGCTGGCCTTCCAGCCGGAGGAGCACATCGCCCAGGTGATGGCCGTCCGCACGTACGAGGACAAGCCGTACCTGGTCCTCGCCACCCGGGCCGGCCTGGTGAAGAAGTCCGCCCTCAAGGACTACGACTCCCCGCGCTCCGGCGGCCTGATCGCGATCAACCTCCGCCAGGACGAGGAGGGCCGGGACGACGAGCTGATCGGCGCCGAGCTGGTCTCCGCCGAGGACGACCTGCTGCTGGTCTCCAAGAAGGCCCAGTCGATCCGCTTCACCGCGACCGACGACGCCCTGCGGCCCACCGGCCGCGCCACCTCCGGCGTCAAGGGCATGGCCTTCCGCGAGGACGACGAACTGCTCTCGATGAACGTCGTCCGGCCGGACACCTACGTCTTCACCGCCACCGACGGCGGGTACGCCAAGCGCACCGGTGTGGACGAGTACCGTGTCCAGGGACGCGGCGGCTACGGCACCAAGGCGGCGAAGATCGTCGAGGGCCGGGGCTCGCTGGTCGGCGCGCTCGTGGTGGACGAATCCGACGAGATCATGGCAATCACCCTCTCTGGTGGGGTGATCCGTACGAGGGTTTCCGAGGTTCGTGAAACCGGACGTGACACCATGGGCGTCCAACTGATCAACCTCGGAAAGCGCGACGCGGTCGTGGGCATGGCCCGCAACGCGGAGGCCGAGGACGAGGAGACGGCGGAGGACGAGGTGGCGGGTACCGAGTCCACCGAGACGGCCGAGGGCGCGGTGACGGTGGTCGACGGGGACGTCGAGGCCTGAACCGAACCGCAAGCCGGAGCCGTCGCGTCCAGAGAAGGGACGCGGCGGCCTTCGGACGCCGACCAGTTCCGGGCAATCCCGCCGGGCGCTGGATGACGAGTGACGAGGCAGGGCGGCACCACCGCCCTGCTGGGAAGTGCGGGAGGACCAGGTGAGTGGAGCCACGGGTGCTGCGGGAGGAGCCTCCGGCGGCCGTCCGGGCGCGCAGGGCGGGGGTTCGTACGGTGTGCCGCAGCCGCCGACCGAGCACTCGGCCGCGTCCACCTCGCTGATGCCACCGGTCGGCGGAGCGGGCCAGAGCGGTGCGACCTACGGCGGACAGACGCCCCCGGCGCCGAACAGTCCGGCCCCGGGCAGCGGCTTCTCGCAGCCGACCACGTACGCCAAGGGGCAGCCGACCCCGCCCAGGGGCACCCGGACGTCAGGGAACACCCCGCCCGGCGGGACCCCGGTCGGTGGGACCCCCGCCGCCGGTGCGGCGCGGCGGCCCTCCGGCGCCCCCGCGGCGGCCGCCCCCGTGGTGGGCGGGTCCGGCCTCGGCCGGACCCGCAAGGCCCGGCTGCGGGTGACCAAGGTCGACCCGTGGTCCGTGATGAAGGTCAGCTTCCTGCTGTCGCTGGCCGTCGGCATCATCATCATCGTGGCCTCGGCCGTGCTGTGGATGACGCTGGACTCGCTCGGGGTCTTCGACTCGCTGACCAAGACCCTCAAGGACGTCACCGGCTCGGACAGCAGCGGCGGCGTCAACCTGATGGACTACGTCGGCTTCGGCAAGGTGATGACCTTCACCACGCTGATCGCCGTGGTCGACGTCGTCCTGCTGACCGCGCTGTCCACGCTGTCCGCGTTCATCTACAACGCGGCGGCCGGCTTCACCGGCGGCGTCGAGCTCACCCTGGCCGAGGAGGACTGATTCCGGCCGGTTCCTGACCCCGGATCAGTTTCCCGTCCACGGGCGGAATGCGCGGGCCCCGCAGGCTGTTCCAGCCTGTGGGGTCCGTCGGCATTTCGGGTGACAGCCGGCCGCCCGCGGCGTGCCGCCGGGAAACCGGGCGGCCGCGGTGGGATTAGCTGGGTGCCGCCCGTCCCGCGCCTTGGGAGTGCCGCAGGCCCGCCCCGGTCCGTCGACCGGGGCAGCTGAGGTTCCGAAGGACGACTGGACGGAGGCGCGCGGTGGCGAAGCTCGCAGGTCAACTGGTCGAGGCCCTGGAGGGGCTGTTGGGGGTCCCGGTACCACTGCGGGTCCAGGCCTGGGACGGCAGTGTCGCCGGTCCTCCCGGGGGGCCCACGGTGATCCTGCGCAACCGCAGGGCGCTGCGCCGGCTGATCTGGCAGCCGGACGAACTGGGCCTGGCCAGGGCCTACGTCTCGGGGGACCTGGAACTCGCCCCGGGCACCGACCTGTACGAGACGCTCTCCGCCGTCGCCCGCTTCGCCGAGCTGCCGGAGATCCGCACCCTGGCCCTCGGGCCGCGCGACGTGCTCGGCGCCAGGGGCCGCCGGGCGCTCGCCGCCGTGCTGCGGGCCGGGGCGGTCGGCCTCGAACCCGAACCGCCCCGCGAGGAGGTCCGCGGGGCCGAGGGACGGCTGCACAGCCGCAGCCGGGACCGCGCGGCGATCAGCCACCACTACGACGTCGGGAACGACTTCTACGGCCTCGTGCTCGGCCCGTCGATGGTCTACTCGTGCGCCTACTGGACGCCCGAGGCGAAGAGCCTGGAAGCCGCCCAGGAGGCCAAGCTCGACCTGATCTGCCGCAAGCTCGGCCTGCGGCCGGGGACGCGCCTGCTGGACGTCGGCTGCGGCTGGGGCTCACTGCTGCTGCACGCGGCGAAGCACTACGGGGTCACCGCGGTCGGCGTCTCCATCTCCGCGGAGCAGGTCGCGCTGGCCCGCACCCGGATCGAGGAGGCGGGCCTGTCGGACCGGGTGGAGGTCAGGCTCCAGGACTACCGGGAGATCACCGACGGGCCCTTCGACGCGATCTCCAGCGTCGGGATGGCCGAGCACGTCGGCGCGGAGCAGTACCGGGTCTACGCCGAGGGCCTGTACGGGCTGCTGGTGCCCGGCGGCCGGCTGCTCAACCACCAGATCGCCCGCCGCCCCGACTTCCCCGGTGAGCCGCACCGCCCCAGCCCCTTCATCGACCGCTACGTCTTCCCGGACGGCGAACTCTCCCCCGTCGGTTCCACCGTCGCCAGGCTGGAGGAGGCCGGCTTCGAGGTCCGGGACGTCGAGTCGCTGCGCGAGCACTACGGGCTGACCCTGCGCGAGTGGGTGGCCAACCTGGAGGCGCACTGGACGGAGGCGGTCCGGCTGGCCGGCCGCGGCCGGGCCCGGGTCTGGCGGCTCTACATGGCCGCCTCCGCGCTCGCCTTCGAGCAGAACCGGATCGGGATCAACCAGGTCCTCGCCGTCCGCAGCACCGAGGAGGGTACGGCCGGTCTCCCGCCGACCCGCGAGGAGTGGCTGCTGCGCCCCTCCGCCGGTGCGCCGCAGCTGGTCGCGGGGGGTGCCGCCGTCACCCCGGCCGACCCGGATTTGGGAGATCGGCCGTCGGTCCGCTAATCTTTCAGTGCGGCAAGGGCCTATAGCTCAGACGGTTAGAGCGCTTCCCTGATAAGGAAGAGGCCACAGGTTCAAGTCCTGTTAGGCCCACCACCGCGAAGGGCCCGGAGTGATCCACTCCGGGCCCTTCGGTACTTCAGGATCGGGCGGGGCCATGGATCGGCCGGAGTCGGGTAGGCTCTCTGTCCGGTGAGGGCCTATAGCTCAGACGGTTAGAGCGCTTCCCTGATAAGGAAGAGGCCACAGGTTCAAGTCCTGTTAGGCCCACCTCCCCGAAGGGCCCGGAGTGATCCACTCCGGGCCCTTCGGCGTTCCCGGCGCCGGCCGGCGCGGACCCGGAGAAACGGCACGGCCGTGGTGGCGGCGCCGGGACGGTCCGCGGACGGACCCGCGGTCGTGGCGGCGGACGGACCCCGCGGGCCGGGCCCGACCGGGGCCCCGGGACGGTCCACGGGGCGGCCGGACCACCTGCCAGGAGGTGCGGCGTCAATCCTGGGACCGGACCGCCGGGTTGGCCGCACCGGTGGCTGGTCACGATTGGGACACCGGTGTGTATCATCGGCCGCAAGGGCAGTCTGGCACCCGGCAGCCCGTTCGCGCTCGAAACACAACTGGACTCGTCGGCCCGGTCAGTCCGGCCGGATCCGGCTCTTGAGTCCAACAACGCAAGAAGGACGAGGTCCCGCGGTGAAGAAGCTTCTCCTGGTCGCCCTGGTCGCCCTCGGCGGCTTCTTTGTCTACCGTCAGGTCCAGGCCGACCGTGCCGAGCAGGACCTGTGGACCGAGGCCACCGACCCGGTTCCGGCCGGTCGCTGAACCCCCGGCGATCTGACGATCGACGAACTCCGGAGGCGCTCCTCGGCGCCTCCCGGGCCGGCCGGCCCGGTCGAAGAACCGGACCGGCCGACCCCACTGGACGGCACCGTTCCAGGGGGACGGCGCTGGGAATCGCGCCGGAAACCGGTACTCTGGTGCCCGTCGGCACCCGTGGTGCCGTCGAGGGGCATTAGCTCAGTTGGTAGAGCGCTGCCTTTGCAAGGCAGATGTCAGGAGTTCGAATCTCCTATGCTCCACAGTTCACAGCGGTAGCCGATCGGCCGCCGACCAGGATCCTGGTCGGCGGCCGATCGGCGTTTCCCGGGGATCTCCGGGCCTCCCGGACGGTCAGCGCGGCCCGGGGCCGTCCTCGGCGGCGGGGCCGCCGTCCTCTGCGGCCGGGGCCTCGGCGGCGGGCCCCGCGGTGGCGTCCGGTCCTGAGCCGTTCACCGGGGCGGAGGCGGCGTGCGCGCCGGCCGGGCGGGGCTCCTGGGTGGCCGGGGGCTCGACCAGCCACTCCGGGTTGCTGTGCCGGCGCCACCACTGCCAGGCCACGATGCCGCCGCCGACCGCCAGCAGGCCGGCCACGGCCAGGCCGGTGGCCACCCGGTTGCAGTGCCCCTTCCTGGCGTTCCTGGCGGCCAGCTCACTGATCTCGGCCGAGCTGACGTTGCCGTGGAGGGCGGTCAGCGCGGCGGCGCCGCGGGACTGGGCCTCCTGGGCGACCGGGGTCACCGCGGCACGGGCCTCCTCGACCGCCTGGACGACCCTGGGGGCGACCGTGGCGCGGGCCTGGTCCGCAGCCCGGGTGGCGGACAGACGGGCCGCCAGAGCGGCCTCCTGGGCCCGGTGGAGGGCCTTCAGGGCGTTCTGCTGGGCCTCCGGCGGCAGGCTGGCGAAGGCCTGGCCGAACTGCGGGGCGAGGTGCTTGTCGTACTGGATGCGGAGGTTGTGGGCGGCCTGCGAGGCCTTCGGACCGACGGCGTCCAAGGCGGGGCCCATGCGCTGCTTGGCGCCGTCCGCGAACTGTGCGGCGGTGTCCCGGGTCCTGGTGGCCGTCTCTCGGGCCGAATCCGTAAAGCTCACGAGTCTCTCCTCCTGGGTGGCGTCCTTTATGCACATATCCACCTGAATGCTGATCATGCATCCAGATTTGTCCGATGGCATGTCGGGGTGGGCCGTACGCGGGGCCGGCGGGGCCGGCGGGGTGGAAAGGCCGGCGTAGAGGCGGGCGGAGAACGCGGCCGCGGGGGAGCGGGCCCGGGAACGGGTGTGCGGCAGTAGGCTGGCGGTTTCGGAGGCCGTGTACGGGAAGGGGACCCGCTGATGCTCCAGGACGAGCCGCGGCCGTCGGCCGATCGGTCCCCGGAGGCCGGACTTCCCGGCTGCCACCGGCACCCGCAGACCCCCACCGGGGTCTCCTGCACCCGCTGTGAGCGGCCGATCTGCCCGCAGTGCATGGTGGCCGCCTCGGTGGGCTTCCAGTGCCCCGAGTGCGTCGGCAACGGCCACGCCGGGACGCGGCGGGCGACCACCAGGTTCGGTCGAGCCCCGGCCGTCGACGGCGGGCTGGTCACCAGGGTGCTGATCGGGCTCAACATCGTGGTCTGGGTGCTCGCGGCCTACGTGCTCTCCCCGCGGCTGGGGCAGACCTGGTCGCTGTTCAGTGCCGGACGGGACATCCTCGGCGGCCCCGCGGGCATCGCCGACGGCCCGGACCAGTGGTACCGGCTGCTGACCGCCACCTTCCTGCACCTGGAGTGGTGGCACGTCGGGATGAACATGCTGGTGCTGTTCTGGCTCGGCCCGGCGCTGGAGGAGGCGCTCGGCCGGCTGCGCTTCCTGGCCCTCTACCTGGTCTCCGGCCTGGGCGGCAGCACCTTCGCCTTCCTGGTGGCCGGCGACCTGATGAACTCGGTGGGCGCCTCGGGGGCGATCTTCGGGCTGATCGGCGCCACGATCGTGATGCAGTTGCGGAACCGGGGCCCGCTCGGCCCGGCGATGGCGTTCCTGGTCTTCAACCTGATCGTCACCTTCTCCCGCCCCGGCATCGACTGGCGGGCGCACCTCGGCGGCCTGGTGTTCGGCGCGCTGACCGCGGCCGGCCTGATGTACGCCCCGCGCGAGCGCCGCGGAGCGGTCCAGGCACTGGCGGTGGCGGGCGCGGTGGCGGTCGAGGCGGGGATGCTGCTGACCGGGATGGCGCTCTACGGGGCCTGACGTCCCGCACGTTTGTCCACAGCGGGTGCGGGGTTGTGCACAGGCTGTGCGTCCGGACGGTTGTGGACTGCTGTTCTACGCGTGTCCTGCTGTGCGGTTCTCGCGTTTCCGCGGGATTGTCCACAGCCGGAGACGGCCCGCTCCGGAAAAGTTATCCACAGCCTGGGGGGACTTTTCCCCAGTGTGGATAACCATGTGGATAAACGTGACAGTCCGATCGTGGGGATAACCGACCGGCTGACCGTTCAGGGTCCGGGCACGACTGACCGCCGCTCCGGGTCGGGCATCCGGAGCGGCGGGAACGGCCCGGAACCGGGCCTCAGGACGGGCGGACCGTCACTTCCACTGGGTGGAGACACCGAAGCCGGCGGCGATGAAGCCGAAGCCGACCAGGATGTTCCAGTTCCGCCAGCTCTCGACCGGGTAGTTGCCGCTGGTCACGTAGTAGGTGACGATCCACACCAGGCCGATCAGGAACAGTGCCAGCATCAGCGGCGCGACCCAACCACGGCCCGAGCTGATCTTCACCGCAGCCGCCGTCGGCGGGGTGTAGTCGGACTTCTTGCGGAGTCGGGACTTCGGCACGAGGAGCTCTCCTGTCGATGCGCTGTGAGGCCGCGCGGAGGTGCAGCGGGTGGAATCTGCCGGCGTCGGCGGAGGAGAAGGCCCTGGGGACCGTCCCGCCACGTGCCACCGGCGTCCGTTAGCGTAGTGGCTCGGCGGGTCTTGAGGAGATAAGGGTACGGTGACTAATTTGTCGATTCCCCCTGAGCCGGTCCCTACCCGCCGGTCCGGCACCCGAATTGTCGGACGTGCCCTGACCTGCGCCGTCTTCGCGCTCGCCGGACTGCTCTTCTACATCAGCGCGCAGACCGCCCGCGGCACCGACCTGCGGACGGACAACTCGCTGCTGAGCCTCGGCGACGTGGTCCGCCAGCGCAGCGCGCAGAACCAGCAGGCGCAGTCCCAGCTCGCCGACCTCCAGTCCCGCGCCCAGCAGCTCACCGAGCAGCAGGGCCACGACCCCGCCGACGCCGCCCAGCTGGGCGGACTGCGCTCCGGGGCCGCCCTGGAGCCGCTCCAGGGCGGCGGCCTGACCGTCACCCTCAACGACGCCCCGCCGAACGCCACCGCGCGCATCCCCGGCGTGCCCGAACCCGGCGTCAACGACCTGGTCATCCACCAGCAGGACATCCAGGCCGTGGTCAACGCGCTGTGGCGGGGAGGCGCCGAGGGCGTACAGGTGATGGACCAGCGGCTGATCTCCACCAGCGCCGTGCGCTGCGTCGGCAACACCCTGCTGCTCCAGGGCCGGGTCTACTCCCCGCCGTACGTGGTCAAGGCGGTCGGGAGGACCGACGGGCTGCGCTCGGCCGTCGAGGCGGACCCGACGATCCGCAACTACCTCCAGTACGTACAGGCGTACGGGCTCGGCTGGAAGGTCCAGGAGAGCGGGGACCTGGCCCTGCCCGGGTACTCCGGCACCACCGAGCTGCGGTCGGCGGACGGACCGGCGTAACGGCCCGCGCCCGCGAACGGCGGGTCTACTCTTTAACCCAGTCCGCTATGTCGAGGGAGCACCATGTACGGCTGGATCTGGCGTCACCTCCCGGGGCCCACCCTGGTCCGGGCCGTCATCTCGCTGCTCCTCGTCCTGGGGATCGTCTACCTCCTCTTCACCTACGTCTTCCCGTGGGCGGAACCGCTGCTCCCCTTCGGCGACGTCACAGTGGACGGCGGCGACGGCGCCGCGGTCGGCTGAGCCGGCCGGGCCCGCATCCCCCTTCCAGCACGCACCCCACGGAGACCACGCGCGCATGACGACCCAGGCGACCACCCGGCCCCGCATCCTGGTGGTGGACAACTACGACAGCTTCGTCTTCAACCTGGTCCAGTACCTGTACCAGCTCGGCGCCACCTGCGAGGTGGTGCGCAACGACGAGGTGACCGTCGAGCACGCCGTCCGCCGCTCCGGCGAGGAGGGCTTCGACGGGGTGCTGCTCTCCCCGGGGCCCGGTGCCCCCGAGGAGGCCGGGGTCTGCATCGAGATGGTGCACCACTGCGCGCGGATCGGACTGCCG
This sequence comes from Streptomyces sp. CBMA156, assembly GCF_014596515.1. Lineage (GTDB taxonomy): Bacteria > Actinomycetota > Actinomycetes > Streptomycetales > Streptomycetaceae > Kitasatospora. Next base: position 717 of record NZ_MSJQ01000204.1, on the reverse strand, counting down.
GTGTTCGGCGTCTGCCTGGGCCTCCAGTCGATCGCGGCCGCCTACGGCGCGGTGGTCGGCCGGGCGCCGGAACTGCTGCACGGCAAGACCTCGCCGGTCGAGCACGAGGACGGCGGGGTCTTCGAGGGCCTGCCCTCGCCGCTGACCGCGACCCGCTACCACTCGCTCGCGGTCGAACCGGCCACCGTGCCGGCCGAGCTGGTGGTCACCGCGCGCACCGGGAGCGGCGTGATCATGGGCCTGAGGCACCGTGAACTACCGGTCGAGGGCGTGCAGTTCCATCCCGAGTCGGTGCTCACGGAGGGCGGTCACCGGATGCTCGCCAACTGGCTCGCGGAGTGCGGCTTCCCCCAGGCGGTCGACCGGTCGGCCGGGCTCGCCCCGGTGATCGGCCGGGGCTGACCGGCATGACCACGGTGCGTCCGGAGGGGCGTTACCAGCCGGAGGCGGACCCGCACGGCGCCGTGCGGCAGCACGGCGGGCCCAGGCACCAGGGCCCGGACGACGGCACCGGCGCGCCGTACCGGCAGGGGTACCCGGCGCCGGCCGTGCCCGAGGACGGCTGGGGCGTGTACGAGCAGGCCCAGGAGCCACTCGTGGACGGGCCCGAGTACCCCTGGCTGCCCGACCAGACCCTCCAGCTGCGGCTGCCTCTCGACATCGGCGCGCCGGACGCCGAGCCGGCCCCGCCCACCGGCGGCCGCGCCGAGCGCCGGC
>NZ_MSJQ01000203.1 GCF_014596515.1 Streptomyces sp. CBMA156 | reverse complement strand
AGGCGGCCGGGTTCGGGCCGCGTTCCACGGCCTCCGGGCCGACCGCGAGGGCCAGCCGCGGGTACGTCCGCAGCAGCACGCCGAAGGCGACCACCGCCTGCTGGTGCGCCAGCGCCGCGCCGAGGCACCGGTGGGTGCCGTGGCCGAAGCCGAGGTGCGCCTCGTGGTGCCCCGGCCGGTCCGGCGTGCCCGCCCGGCAGACGTCCAGGCGCTCCGGCTCGGCGTAGGCCCGCGGGTCGTGGTTGGCCCCGGCCAGGATCGGCATCACCGCCTCGCCCCTGCGGATCAGGGTGCCGGCCAGGATGAGGTCCTCGGTGGCGTAGCGCGGCACTCCGCCGATGGTCGGGCCGCACCAGCGCATCAGCTCGTCGACGGCGGCGGGCAGCAGGCCCGGATCGGCGCGGACCGTCGCCAGCTGGTCCGGGTGGGCCAGCAGCGCGGCCGTGCCGTTGCCGATCAGGGTGGCGGTGGTCTCGTGGCCGGCCACGATCAGGTTGAGGATCAGCGAGACGGTCTCCACCGGGGCGAGGGTGTCGCCCTCCGCGGCGGCCAGCCGGGAGAGCAGGTCCTCGGCCGGTTCGGCGCGGCGGCGGCCGACCAGCTCGCGGGCGGCGGCCACCATCGCGCGCAGCGCACCGTCCAGGCCGGGCCCGGCGCCGCGGCCGAGGTAGGAGCTCCAGGTGCGCCACTGCGGGCGGTCGGCCTCGGGGATGCCGAGCAGTTCGCAGATCACGGTGACGGGCAGCGGGTAGGCGAAGTGCGCGACCAGGTCGACCACGCCGTCCGGGCCGGCCTGCTCGGGCAGCACCCTGGCGTACTCCTCCGCGAGCCGCTCGATCCTGGGCCGCAGGCGCTCCACCGCGCCGGCCGTGAAGGCGGGGTGGACCAGGCCGCGCATCCGGCGGTGCCGGGCGCCGTCCGCGCCGAAGACGCCGGCCCGCAGGTACTGGGCGCACTCGGGCGGCATGCCGCGGGCGCGCCAGACCTGCTCGGTGCGGTGCGCGGGGACGGGGGCGGCGGTCTCCTCCGTCGTGCCGGCGGGGCCGGTGGTGGTGTCCTGGGCGGGGCTGATGGCGGTGTCCTGGGCGGGGCCGTCGACGGCGTTCACCTCGTTGACGAAGCGCGGGTCGGAGAGCACGGTGCGGACGTCCTGGTAGCGGACGGCGATCCAGAACGGGTCCACGCCGGGGATGGTGGCGCGGGCGAGCGGGGCGCGCTCGCGCAGGTCGGCGAAGGCGGCGAAGGGGTCGCGGATCAGGTGTTCGGCACGCAGGTCGACGGTCTCGACCGGCTCGGCGGTGGTCACGGCTGCCTCCTCGGGGGGAGCGGAGTCCATCTGGTCACGGATCGTGACGGAATCGGGTGGCGGGCTCACCGGCTTCCGGGCTCGATTCACTCGATCGAGCACGGCGGGTCGTTTCCCCGGGACGCCGGGAGCCGCGCCTCCAGGAGCCGCACCTCCGGGACCCCTCTCCGGCCCGCGCGAGGACCCGGGCCGGGCGCGTGACATGCTCGGAGCCATGACCACCGCGCCCGTACCGCCCGTCGCCGACCTCCGCAACCCGATCGGCGCCCATGTGCCGGTGGCCGCCCGCGGCCTGGCCGGCACGGGTCTGGCGTACGCGCGCCGGGTCGGCGCGGAGACGGTGCAGGTGTTCGTGGCCAACCCGCGCGGCTGGGCCACTCCCCCGGGCAACCCGGCCCAGGACGAGGAGTTCCGCACCACCTGCGCCGACCAGGGCGTCCCGGCCTGGGTGCACGCCCCGTACCTGATCAACTTCGGCTCGGACAACCCGGCCACCCGCGAGCGCTCGGCCGACTCGCTGCGGCACTCGCTGCACCGCGGCCACGCCATCGGCGCGCTCGGCGTCGTCCTGCACACCGGCTCGGCGGTCGGCACCGCCCCCGGTGGCGGCTCACGGCGGGCCGAGGCGATGGCGCAGGTCCGGGCGGACGTCCGGCCGCTGCTGGACGAGCTGGACGCGCTGGGCGACGACGCGCCGTGGCTGCTGCTGGAGCCGACCGCGGGCCAGGGCAGCTCGCTCTGCTCGCGGCTGGAGGAGCTGGCCGAGTACGTGGAGGCGCTGGACCATCACCCGAAGGTGGGAGTCTGCCTGGACACCTGCCACGCCTTCGCCGCCGGGCACGACCTGGCGGAGCCCGGCGGGGTGACGGCCGCGCTGGACGCCCTGGCCGCCTCGGCCGGTCCCGGCCGGCTGCGGCTGATCCACGCCAACGACTCCGAGGACGTGGTCGGCGCCCGCAAGGACCGGCACGCCAACATCGGTGCCGGGATGATCGGCGCCGAGCCGTTCCGCGAGCTGTTCGAGCACCCGGAGACGGCCGGGGTGCCGCTGCTGGTGGAGACCCCGGACCGCAAGCACGGCGGGGACGGCACCGGGCACGCGATGGACATCACGGTGCTGAAGGAGCTGCGGGAGCGGGCCGCCGTCCGGGTCTGAGGCCGTGGGCGGCGGCGCCCGCCGGAACCTCGGCGGGCGAGCGCCCGCCGCCGGACAGCCGGGAGCCCGGGGGCCGACGGACGGCCTCCGGGCTCGGGGTACGGAGGGTCAGCAGCCGCAGTCGCTCTCGCCGTGCTCGGCGTAGTTGAACCAGTCGGCGTGCGGGCCGAACAGGCCGACGCCCGCGGAGCCGGACTGCAGGCTCTGCCCCTCCGACTGCGACGGAGTGGAGCCCCCCGCCATGGCCGAGGTCGGGACCGCCACCACGGCACCGGCCACGGCGACGATCACGGCGAGCTTGCGGATCTTCCCACGAAGCGACATCTGATGTCCTTTTGGTTCGTCTCTGGTCCTCAACCCGCGCCCCCGACCAGCCGGTCCGGCCGCCCGACGGGGCTGGGCGGCGCCCCACCGGGGAGGCGCCGCGCCCACGTTTGCACACGAACGCGCGGCTTCGGGCACGCGCCGCAACCGGGCTGAGGCATTCGGGTGAGGCAACTCCCCCGGCCGGACGAATCCGGGCGTACGCCCGTGAATCAGGTCGAACGGCCGGACGGAGGGCGCCGGACGAGTGCCCGTCCGGCCGCCCGGCGACCGCAAGTCTTGCGGTGACGGAGCGGGCGAACTGAACAAATCCCGTCGATTTGGTGCACAGGACGGCCCGGTCCGAGCATGAACGGTCGCTCCATGGCGCTCCACCGAGCGCGAGCAGCACCACGAAAGGCGCACCACCCTCATGCAGACCAGTCCCGCCGCACCCCGGCAGGCGACCCGTCCGAGCGGCCCGGACACCCCGGGGCCGGTCGGCTCCCCACCTGCCGGTCCCGCGCAGACCGGCTCCGCACAGACCGGCTCCGCACCGGCCGGTCCGACGCCGGAGCGGAGCGGCCGCCGTTTCGGGCCGGCGACCGCCACCGCCCTGGTGATGGGCAACATCATCGGCGGCGGCATCTTCATGATCCCGGCCGCGGTGGCGCCGTTCGGGACGGTCAGCCTGCTCGCCTTCGTGGTGCTCACCGTGGGCGCGATCGCGCTGGCCCTGGTCTTCGGGCAGCTGGCCCGCCGCAGCCCGCGCACCGGCGGACCGTACGTCTACGCCCGCGAGGCCTTCGGGGACTTCGCCGGCTTCCTGTCCGCCTGGTCGTACTGGATCACCACCTGGGTCAGCAACGCCGCGCTCGCCGTGGCCGCCGTCGGGTACCTGAACGTGCTGCTGCCGATGCACGGCTCCGTCCCGCTGGAGATCGCCGCCGCGCTGGCCTTCCAGTGGCTGCCGGCACTGGCCAACCTGGCCGGCAGCCGGTACGTCGGGGCGGTCCAACTCGTCTCGACCGTGCTGAAGTTCGTGCCGCTGCTGCTGGTCTCGGTGGGCGGTCTGTTCTTCTTCGACCCGAAGAACCTCGGGCCCTTCGACGGCACCGGCCAGGGCTGGGCGGGCGGCATGTCCGCCGCCGCCGCGATCCTGCTGTTCAGCTACCTGGGCGTGGAGTCGGCGGCGATGAGCGCCGGCCAGGTCCGCGACCCGGAGCGCAACGTCGGCCGGGCCAGCGTGCTCGGCACCACCGGTGCGGCGGTGGTCTACCTGCTCGGTACGGTCGCGGTGTTCGGCACCGTCGCGCACGATCGGCTGGTGCACTCCACCGCACCGTTCTCGGACGCCGTGGACGCCATGTTCGGCGGCACCTGGGGCGGCACGGTGATCGCCGTCGCCGCGCTGGTCTCGATGACCGGCGCCCTCAACGGCTGGACCCTGCTCTCCGCCCAGGCCCCGTACGCGGCCGCCAAGGACGGCCTGTTCCCGGCGGCCTTCGGCAAGGAGCGGCGCGGGGTGCCGGTCTTCGGCGTGCTGGTCGGCGTCTCGCTGGCCTCGGCGCTGACCGTGCTCAACTTCGCCAGCGGCGCGAAGGGCGCCTTCGACATGCTGGTGCTGGTCACCACGTTCACCGCCACCGTGCCGTACCTGCTCTCCACCGCCGCCCAGCTGTACTGGCTGGTGCGCGGGGCCGGCGACAAGGTCGACCGCCGACGGCTGGTGCGCGACGCCGTCCTCGGCCTGGGCGCCTTCGGCTTCTCGCTCTGGCTGCTCGCGGGGGCCGGCTACGCCGCCGTCTACCAGGGCGTCCTGTTCCTGTTCGCGGGCATCCTGGTCTACGTCTGGATGGCGGGCCGCCGCCGCGACTGAACCCCGGCGACAGCCGGGCGCTCTGGTGCAGGTCCGGCGAAACCCCGCCCGACCCCGCCGGACCCCTGTGAAACCAGGCAAAAACCCTGAACCCCCGTGACGTGCGCCGGACTTGTCCGGTGCACGTCCGATGTGCACGAGGATTTCACCTCCCGGGTCTACCCGCGTAGGCGACGGGCTCGACACACTGACGCACGCAACTCAGCAGTTCATCCGATCTGATGATGGAGCGTCCGCCATGGCCCCCACCACGCCCCTGCGCCGGTTCCTGTCCTGCATACCGGCCGCCGCCGCCCTCGCCGCCGCGACCGTCGTCGCGGCCGGCGCCCCCGCCCAGGCCGCCCTGCCGACCCCGATCTCCGCGGCCACCGCGCGGAGCTACCTCGCCGCGATGCCCGCCACCGCGGAGACCCACGGGGACACCTACGACCGGACCCTGTTCCCGGCCTGGATCACCATCAGCGGCACCTGCGACACCCGCGAGTGGATCGTCAAGCGGGACGGCAGCAACGTCGCCACCGACACCTCCTGCAAGGCCACCAGCGGCAGCTGGTCCTCGGCGTACGACGGCGTCACCACCACCAACGCCTCCTCCTTCGACGTGGACCACCTGGTGCCGCTCTCCGAGGCCTGGGCCTCCGGCGCCTGGTCCTGGACCACCGCCCAGCGCCAGGCCTTCGCCAACGACGTCACCCGCCCCCAGCTGCTGCTGGTCTCCGCGAGCAGCAACCGCTCCAAGGGCGACCGCGACCCGGCCGAGTGGCTCCCCCAGGCCTCCTACCGCTGCACCTACGCCCGCGCCTGGGTGCAGGTGAAGCAGTACTACGGCCTGAGCGTGGACAGCGCCGAGAAGAGCGCGCTCGGCGGCATCCTCAACGGCTGCTGAGCCCACCGCCCCTGCGGCCCGGCGCTCACCCCGCGCCGGGCCGCAGTGCCGGACCTTGGCGTACCACGCCGGGCCATGCCGTGCAGTGCCCGTACCCGGGCCGTGCGCACCGCACCGGTCAGTCGGTCGAGTCCGGCGGGAAGGCGACCGGGTAGGCCTCGGCGAAGTCGGCCGAGCGCGCCACCTCGCGCCATCTGGTGTCCTCGGCCAGGAGCCGCCGGTCCATCGCGATCGATCCCTCGGCGGCGTTGACCCCGAGCGGCAGGTGGTGCGGGATGTCGCGCCGCCTGGCCATCCCGACCAGGATCCCGGCGGCCCGGACCGGGTCGCCCGCCGCACCGTCCCCGCCCTGCCGCAGCCGCCGGTTCACGGCGCCGACCGTCTCGTCGTAGGCCTCGGGGACGTCGTGGACGACCATCGAGGAGCCCGCCCAGTCGGTGCGGAAGCCGCTGGGTTCGACGACCAGCACCCGCACACCGAACGGCGCGGTCTCGGCGCGCAGCACGCGGCTGAACCCGTCGATGGCGAACTTCGCCGCCTGGTACGACGCGATGCCGGGGGAACCGCCGACCCGGCCGCCCATCGAGGAGAACTGCACCACCAGCCCGCCCCGTTGCTCGCGCAGCAGCGGAATCGCGGCCTTGGTGACGTGGTAGACGCCCCAGAAGTTGGTCTCGAACTGAGCCCGGAAGTCGGCGTCCTCGGTGGTCTCGATCGGCGAGACGTTGGCGTAGCCGGCGTTGTTCACCAGCACGTCGATCCGGCCGAAGGCGGCCCGCGCCTCGGCGATGGCCGCGCGGGCGGCCGCCGGGTCGGTGACGTCCAGCGCGATCGGGCGGATCCGGTCGCCGAACTCCTCGACCAGGTCGGCCAGTTGCTCGGGGCGACGGGCGGTCGCCGCCACCCGGTCGCCGGCCTCCAGTGCGGCTCGGACGAGGGTGCGCCCGAAGCCTCGCGAACTGCCGGTGACGAACCAGACCTGCTCCCCGCCCGCTTCCATGCCGTGCTCCATGTCCGTGTTCCGCTCCGTGTTCTGCTCCATGCCGTTAGTAAAACACCGTTGCACTAATACCGCAACGCTGTTGCACTAATAGGGCAACGGCGTTGCCCTACCATGGGCGGGTGGATGCACCGGAGTTCCAGCGCGCACGCTCGCCCGAGGCCAAGCGACTCCGCGAGGCCGCGATCCTGACGGCGGCCCGGTCCCTCGGCCACGAGCGCGGCATCAGGGACGTCACCCTGACCGACATCGCCGCCGCGGTGGGGATGCACAAGTCGGCGCTGCTGCGGTACTTCGAGACCCGCGAGGAGATCTTCCTGCGCCTGACCGCCGAGGGCTGGGCGGAGTGGTCCCAGGCGCTGACCGCGCGGCTGCGGGAGACCGCGGAGCCGGGCCCGGCCGCCGTGGCCCGGGCGTTCGCCGCCACCCTCGCGGCCCGCGGGATGTTCTGCGACCTGCTCGCCCACGCACCGCTCAACCTCGAACGCAACGTCTCGCTCGACGCCGTACGCGAGTTCAAGCTCGCCACGCTCGCCGCCCGCGTTCCGATCGCCGCGGCCGTCCGCGAGCAGCTGCCCGCCCTCGACGAGCAGGACGTCGTCGACCTGGTCGCCACCGCCGTCTCGCTGGCCGGCGCCCTGTGGCAGATCGCGAACCCGGGCGCCGAGGTCGCCGCGCTCTACCGCGGCGACCCGCGGCTCGCCCACGCCGTCGTCGAGGTCGAACCCCGGCTCGCCCGCGTCCTCACCGCCACCGTCACCGGGCTGGTCGCGGGCCGGCCCGAACCGCGGCCCTGACCGGCCCCGGCCGCGCCCGGCGCGTGCGTTCCGGCGCGTGCGTTCCGGCTTGCGTTGCGGTGCACCCGGACGGCCCGTCCGACGGGCCGCACGGGGGATCCGACCCTACGGTGCGGCCAGGGGGTCATCCGAGCGGAAGGCTGTTGCTGGCATGGCTGGAAGATTCGAACTGTACGTGGACGAGGGCGGCATGCACCGGTTCCGGCTCAAGGCGAGCAACGGGACGGTCGTGGTGACCGGCGACCCGCAGGAGAGCAAGGACGACTGCCTGAAGAGCATCGAGTCCATCCGCAAACTCGCACCGTACGCGGAGCTCAAGGAGACCGCAGGGTCGCTGTGACGCCGAAGGTTCCCGGACGCGGGTCGGCGGTTCAAATCGCCGACCCGCGTTCGCCTCTATGACAGATCCCTTTGGCCGGACGCATGCCGGACCCGGACAGAACACTGGCATGCGCGTCGTCATCGTCACCGAATCCTTCCCGCCCGAGGTCAACGGAGTCGCCCACAGCGTGCTGCGGACGGCCGAGCACCTGGTCCGCCGGGGCCACCGGCCCCTTGTCGTCACCCCCGCGCCGGCGCGGGGCAGCGAGTGCCCGCCGGAGACCTTCGGCGGCGCCGCGGGCGAGATTCCCGTGGTGCACATTCCGTCGGTGCCGCTGCCGGGGTACCCGCAGGTGCGGATCGCGCTGCCCAGCCGGCAGCTGGCGGCCGCGATCGCCGGGCACCGGCCGGACCTCGTGCACCTGGCCAGCCCGTTCGTGCTCGGCGCGCGCGGGATGCAGGTCGCCGCACGGCTCGGGGTGCCCGCCGTGGCCGTCTACCAGACCGACCTGGCCGGCTACGCGCACGCCTACCGGGCCGGACGGGGACTCGGGGAGGCCGCCGCCTGGCGGCGGATCCGGGCCGTGCACCGCGCCGCCGCCCGTACCCTGGCGCCCTCCACTCCGGCCGCCCAGGACCTCACCGCGCACGGGGTGCCGCGGGTGCAGCTGTGGCCGCGCGGGGTGGACTCGGTGCGGTTCCACCCCCGGCACCGGGACGAGGCGCTGCACCGGGCGCTCGCGCCGGGCGGGGAGGTGCTGGTCGGGTACGTCGGCCGGCTGGCGCCGGAGAAGCGGGTCGATCTGCTGGCGGCGGCCTCGGCGCTGCCCGGGGTGCGGGTGGTCGTCGTCGGGGACGGCCCCTCGGCACCCGGGCTGAAGGCCTCGATGCCGGGCGCGGTGTTCCTCGGCCGGCGCACCGGTGACGAGCTGGCCCGCTGTTTCGCGACCCTGGACCTCTTCGTGCACACCGGCCCGCTGGAGACCTTCTGCCAGACCATCCAGGAGGCGATGGCCAGCGGCGTGCCGGTGATCGGCCCCGCGGCGGGCGGGCCGCTGGACCTGGTCGCGCATCACCGCACCGGCCTGCTGGTGCCGCCCCGGGACGGTGCGGCGGTGGCCAGGGCGGTGGCCGAGCTGGCCGCCGACCCGGCCAGGCGGGCCGCGTACGGGCGGGCCGGACGGGCCGAGGTGACCGCGCGCACCTGGGAGGCGGTCGGGGACCTGCTGCTGCGGCACTACGCGGAGGTGCTGGCGGAGCACCGCGGGCTGTCCTTGCCGTCCGCTCCCCCGGCGACGGTCGAGCCGGTGGCGCCCGCCCTGCCGGAGGAGCTGCCGGCATGACCTCCGTTCCCGGTGTCACCCCCGCTCACGACGGCGGGGCGCTGACGATCGTCCGGCTCGCCAACTTCGTCACCCCGGTCTCCGGCGGCCTGCGCACCGCGCTGCGCCACCTGGGCGCCGGGTACCGGGCGGCCGGGCACCGGTCGGTGCTGATCGTCCCCGGTGAGCGGCGCTCCGAGGAGGAGACCGAGCAGGGTGTGGTGGTCACCCTGCCAGGCCCGGTGCTGCCGGCCGGCGGCGGCTACCGGCTGCTCACCGACCGCCGGGCCGTGGCCGGCGAGCTGACCAGGTTCTCCCCGGACCGGCTGGAGGTGTCCGACCGCACCACACTGCGCTGGACGGGCGCCTGGGCCCGGCGGCACGGGGTGCGTTCGGTGATGGTCTCGCACGAGAGCGCCGCCGGGGTGCTGCGCACCTGGGGCGTGCCCGGTCCGCTGGCGGGTGCGGCGGCCGACCGGCTCAACGCGGCCACCGCCCGCGCCTACGACGCGGTGATCTGCACCACCGACTGGGCCGCGGCGGAGTTCCGCCGGATCGGCGTCCCGAACCTGGTCCGGGCCCCGCTCGGGGTGGACCTGGACACCATGCGGCCGCTGCCCGCCGCCGAACGGGCGGCCGAGCGGGCCCGCTACGCCGCCCCGGAGGAGACCCTGCTGGTGCTCTGCTCACGGCTCTCGGCGGAGAAGCGGCCCGAGCGGGCGATCGAGGCGCTGGGAGCGCTGCGGGCCGGGCGGCGGCCCGCCGTGCTGGTGGTGGCCGGGACCGGCCCGCTGCGGGAACGGCTGGCGGACCGGGCCGCACGGCTGCGGCTGCCGGTGCGCTTCCTCGGACACCTGGGCGGGCGCCCGGAACTGGCCCGACTGCTGGGGTGCGCGGACGTGGTGCTCGCGCCCGGCCCTGTGGAGACCTTCGGGCTGGCCGCGATGGAGGCGCTGGCCTGCGGGACTCCGGTGGTGGTCAGCCGCTCCTCCGCACTGCCCGCACTGGTCGGGCTCGCCGGCGTGGCAGCCGGCGACACGGGCGACGGATTCGCCTCCGCGGTGGGGCAGTTGCTGGGACGGCCGGAGGAGCTGCGGCGGGCCGCCGCCCGGGCGCGGGCCGAACGGTACGGCTGGCCGGCGGCGGTGGCGGCGTTCCTGGCGGCGCACGGCGCGCACGGCGTGCACGGCGGCGAGGCAGCGGGCGTAGGCGGGGACGCGGCGGCGGGCGTACGCGGGGGCGAGGCAGTGGACGGGCACAACGACGAGGCGGCGGCGGGGGGTCGGGATGAGCACGCTGGACGCCGGGCGTGACCGGGCGGCGGAGGAGCGTCCCACGGCGGGCGAGCTGCTGCGCTTCGTCGCGCTCGGGGACTCGTTGACGGAGGGGGTCGGGGACCAGGTCGGCGAGGTCCGGCGCGGCTGGGCCGCCGTCCTCGCCCACTCGCTGGCACCCGAGGGGCGGGGCGTCGAGTTCACCAACCTGGCGTACAGCGGGGCACTCACCACTGAACTGACGCATCGTCAGCTCGGTGCGGCGCTGGCACTGCGGCCCCAGCTGGCCGCGGTGGTGGTCGGCGGCAACGACACCCTGCGCACGGGCTTCGACATCCGGCGCACCACCCTGGAGCTGGACGCCACGATGGGTGAACTGTCCGGCCACGGCGCCAGGTTGCTCACCGCCTGCCTGCCCGATCCGGGCAGCCTGCTCCGGCTCCCGGCGCCGCTCGCCCGTCCGCTGGCGCGCCGGATGCGGGCGGTCAACACCGTGGTGCACACCCTCACCGCACGCCACCGGGCGGTGCACCTGCACCTCGCCGAACTGCCCTGGCTGACGGAGCGCCGGCTACTGAGCGTGGACCGCCTGCACCCCAGCGCCGAGGGCCACCACCTGATCGCCCGACGGTTCCACGACCTGCTCACCGAGGCCGGCCACCCGCTCGGCCCGCCGCCGGCCCCCGTCCCGGCGGAACCCCCGCCGCGCCTGGCCGCCGACCTCTGGTGGATGGCCACCCAGGGCACCCGCTGGCTCGCCGCCCGCAGCACCGACCTGTTGCCGGGCCTGCTCGCGCTCGCCGCCGCCGAGGCCCTCGCCCGCCTGCGCGGCGGGAGCGGGCGGCACGACGAGCAGATGGCGCGGGCGGCGGCGCAGGCACTGGCGGCGCTGGGGTGAGGCGGGTCGCGGACCGCCGGATCCGTTCCGGTCATCCGGGATGACTCCATCGGGGTAGCCGGGCCCACGGGTCCCCGATCGTGGCGGTGGAAGCTGCCCCGGGTGGGAACCATCGGGGTGGCCCGGATTGTCGTGTCCGGGGAGGACATGGCGGAGGGAGCCGGGGTGGAGAACGCGGGCGCGGTCGGCCGGGGGGTCCTGGCGGCGGCGGGGGTGCTGTTCCCGGACGGGGCGGGACGGGTGCTGGTGGTGCGGCTGCCGTACGACCGGAAGCATCCGGTGGCGATCCCGGGCGGCGGCTGGGAGCCGGAGGACCGGTCGCCCCGGGAGACGGCGCTGCGGGAGATCCGCGAGGAGCTGGGGTTCACACCCCGGCTGGGGCCGCTGGCCGGCGTGGACTGGGCGCTGCTGCGCGAGGGCGACCGGCCGATCGTCGCGTACGTGTACTGGGCCGAGCCGCTGACGGCGGAGCAGGTCGCGGCGTTCCGGCCGGACCGGGCGGAGGTCGGCGGCTGGACCTGGCTGACCGCGGAGGAGGCCGGGCACGCGCTGCCGCCCCGGCTGTCGCGCCGGGTGACGGCCTGCCTGCGGGCGGCGCGCGACGCCGGGCCGGTGGAGCTGGAGGACAGCCGGCCGGTCGGGCACACGCTCGGGTGGCTGCCCGCCGACGGGCCGGTGCCCGAGTACGTCGGACTGCCGGCCGCGCCGGGGCTGTCCCCGTCGACCGAGGAGCCACCCGAGCTGCCGATGGACCGGGAGACCTACTTCGCCACCCGGCCGCGGATCCGGGCCAAGGCGCGGGCGCTGTTCACCGATGCCGCCGGCCGGGTGCTGCTGGTCCGGCTGCGGCCGTGGGACGGGCCGCGCGGACGGACGCCGTACTGGACGCTGCCGGGCGGCGGGGTCGAGGCGGACCGGGAGATGCCCCGGGCGGCGGCCCGGCGGGAGATCCGCGAGGAGCTGGGCTGGGAGGCCGAACCCGGGCCGCTGCTGGTGCTGGACTGGCAGCCGGGCGCGGCGGCCGCCCCCGAGGCCGACCCGGCGACCGGCCGGGACACCGCCGTCCTGGTGTACGTGTTCGACGGGGGCACGGTGACGGAGCCGATGCTCGGTTCGATCGTGCTGCCGCCGGAGGAGCTGGTGGAGTGGCGGCTCTGCGCTCCGGACGAGGCGCGGACGCTGCTGACCGGCCCGTCCTGGGACCGTACGGCCGCCGCGCTGGCCGCCCGGGAACGGCCGGGCGGGCCGGTCGAGCTGGTGCGCGGGCGGGCCGTGGGACCGGACCTGCCACGGGAGTGACGGCGGGACGGACGCCGGGTGCGGCGCCCTGTCCGTCCCGGCGGCGCGTCAGACCTCCAGGTCGGCCTCGATCCGGCCGAGCTGGTGGCGGGCCATCGCGAGGTTGGCGCGCGACTTGTCCAGTGCGAGGTAGAGGAACAGGCCCTTGCCGGTGCGGCCGGTGAGCGGGCGGATCAGGTGGTACTGGCTGGTCAGGGTGATCAGGATGTCCTCGATCCCGTCCTGGAGGCCGAGCATGTCCATGGTGCGCATCTTGGCGCGCACCACGTCGGTGTTCCCGGCGGCGGCGACGTTGAGGTCCAGGCCGCCGGGGCCGTCGAGGGTGGCCAGCGCCATGCCGCTGTTGTAGTCCACCAGGGCCGCGCCGATGGCGCCCTCGATGCTGGTCATGGCCTGCTTGAGCGCGCCGGCTGCGTCGGTCATCTGGGTAACTCCCGTTCGGTGGTGAGGTGGTGAGGTGGTGGCTGGTTCGGGTGCCCGGTGCTGCGGAGCCGCGGTGGTGCGGCCCCGCCGCGGGCCGGTGGACGGCCCGGGTCAGACCGCGTCGCGCGGGTCCTTGGGCACGAGGGCGTCGCTGAGCAGCCCCGCGATGCGCTGTGCGCTGCGGCGGGCCTCCAGGTGCAGCCGGCCGACGTTGACGTCCGGGCGCGCCAGCAGGGTCAGCACGCAGCTGCCGCCGGCCGCGTAGGTGGCGACGTAGCCGTTCTCGCCGCGCACCAGAGACTCGCGGAACTCGCCCTGGCCCGTGGTGTCGGCGAGCCGTTGCGCCAGCGAGAGCGAGGCCGCCGTCATCGCGGCCAGGCCGGACGGTTCGGTGCCATGGGTGTCGTGCGCGACCAGCAGACCGTCCACGCTGGCGACGAGGCCGCCCGCGAGGTGCGGGACGCGGTGTTTGACGGCGCGCAGTTCGGCGAGCAACTCGGTCTCCAAGGCGATCAGTTGTCTCCTTCCGACACGCTGCTTGAGTGCCCGCCTCATGGCCGGGACGGCTGGGTCGCGGGCGGGGAGTGGGTCAAAGTCGGGCCTCCAGAAGGTCTCGGACCCGGGTCAGCAGGGCGATGTCCGGGTCGGGGACGGCGAGCGGGTGGGCCGCTGCCGTGGTGGGCGGGTGGGCGGAGTACGTGGGGGCGGCGGTCCCGCTGCCGGTTCCGGTGGGGTTCGAGGCGGGGGCTGCGGTGGGCGCTGCGGTGGCCGGGGCGTCTGCCGGTCCGTCGGCCGGTCCGTCGCCCCTGAGGCCGGCGCCGGCGAGTCCGGCGTCCCGGAGCGCGGCGCCGGGCACCCTGCGATGCAGCCCGCCGGGTGCCCGTCCGCCGGCGGCCGGTGGGGGCGCCACGGGGGCCCGGGTGGCCGGAACCGACCCCTCGGTGGCGGGAGCCCCGGCTGCTGGGACATCGACAGCCGGGGCCTCGGGCGGGCGCAGGGCGTCCAGCAGTCCGGCGGCGGCCAGCCGCCGGACGTC
>NZ_MSJQ01000202.1 GCF_014596515.1 Streptomyces sp. CBMA156 | reverse complement strand
CCTGCCGCCCGGCATGGCGACCCCGCCCCCGCACGGGACCCTGCCGCCGTACGGAGCCGTCCCACCGTACGGGGCCGTCCCGCCGCAGGCCGGGCCGCACGGCCTCACCGAGGGCCTGACGGTCTGCCCGATCTGCCGCAGCCCGCAGACCGGACGGTTCTGCGAGGAGTGCGGCTACGACTACGAGCTCTCCACGCCCTCGCGCCGCCAGGCGCCCGGTGCCGGCGGGCCCGGTGCACCCCAGCCGCCGCTGAACATCCCGGAGACCTACGGCGGCCCCCCGCAGCAGCCCCAGGGCCCGGCCGGCCACGCGCAGTTCGGCCAGCCCCCGTTCGGACAGCCGCCGTTCGAGCAGCCCCCGTTCGGGCAGCCCCCCGCGGCGCAGCAGGCCGTCGCCCCGCCCGTCCCGGCACAGCCGCAGGCCCCGGCACAGCCCCACACCTACGGCTACCCGCCCGCCAACGGGCCGGAGGGGCAGTTCCCCGACCCCTCGGTGCGCGAGGACTCCGGCCCGGTGTACGCCCACCCGGCCGGCCCCGGACCGAACAACCGCGGCGGCGACTTCGGCACCTCCTTCCACCTCGCCCCGCCGCAGCAACAAGGCCAGCAACAAGGCCAGCAGCCGCAGCAGCAGCCCCACCCGCAGCAGCCCCAGGAACCCGCCCAGCCCGCCGAGCCGGTACGGGCCAACTGGATCGCCGTGGTCTCGGCCGACCGGGACTACTTCACCGACATGATGGCCCGCAGCGGCCCCGAGGCGGCCGGCCTGTTCTTCCCGCCGTACTGCCCGGAGCGCCGGATCCCGCTGACCGGCCGCGGCCAGCTGCGGATCGGGCGGCGCAGCCAGCACCGCGGCACGGTGCCGGAGATCGACCTGTCCGTCCCGCCGGAGGACCCGGGCGCCTCGCACCAGCACGCGCTGCTCGCCGAACAGGCGGACGGCAGCTGGGTGCTGGTGGACCAGGACTCGACCAACGGCACCACCGTGAACGGCGGCGCGGAGCCGATCGCCCCGCACACCGCGGTGCCGCTGAACGACGGCGACCGGATCCACATCGGCGCCTGGACCACCATCACCGTGCACCGCGACTGAAAGGCCGTCGACTGACGAATCGTCACGGAAAAGCGATCCGGGCGATTTCCCGACGATTCGTCGTCGCCAACTCCGGCCGGGCCGGGCGGAATTCGACATCCGCCCGGCCCGGCCCCGTTTCCCCCACCTTGAAGTGTCGGCAAATTCCCCGGCTCCGGCCTGCACAAGAGCCTTCACAAGCCCTAGGCTCAGGGCGCATGACTGCTGCTATATCCGCTGACGGCATCCGCCAGCGGTACGGGGATGTGCAGGCCGTCGACGGGGTGTCCCTCACCGTCGAGGCCGGCGAGTTCTACGGGATCCTGGGCCCCAACGGGGCCGGGAAGACCACCACGATGGAGATCCTGGAGGGCGTCCGGAAACCGGACGAGGGCCGGATCGAGTTGCTGGGGATGCAACCCTGGCCGCGCAATCCGAAACTGCTGCCGCGCATCGGCGTGCAGTTCCAGGCGACCGCCTTCTTCCGGAAACTGACCGCCCGGGAGACCATCCGCACCTTCGCGTCGTTCTACGGGGTCGGCCCCAGGCGGGCCGACGCGATGCTGGAGCGGGTCGGCCTCGTCGACAAGGCCGAGACCGTGACCGACCAGATGTCCGGCGGCCAGGCCCAGCGCCTGTCGATCGCCTGCGCACTGGCCCACGACCCTGAGCTCGTCTTCCTGGACGAGCCCACCACCGGCCTCGACCCGCAGTCCCGGCGCAACCTCTGGGACCTGCTGCGGGACATCAACGCCGAGGGCCGCACGGTCGTGCTGACCACCCACTACCTGGACGAGGCCGAGGTGCTCTGCGACCGGGTCTCGATCATGGACCACGGGAAGATCCTGCACACCGGCGCCCCGACGGCGCTGATCCGCGAGATCGACGACACCGTCCGGATCAGCGTCGCCTCCGGCCAGCTCCCGCTCGACCGGGCCCGCGAACTGCTGACCACCGCCGGTGCGGACATCGCCACCCTGGAGGACGACACCGTCTCGCTCTCCGTCTCCACCCGGCTCCCGGCCCCGGTGCTCACCGTCCTGGCCGAGCAGAACGCCCTGCGCGGCCTGGAAGTGCGCGGCGCCACCCTGGAGGACGTCTTCCTCCAGCTGACCGGACGGGAGTTCCGCGCATGACCGCCACCACCCCCACCGAGCCGCGGGACGGCGCCCGGCGCGGCGGCCCGGCCGCCGGCGAGCGGGAGCGGGTCAGCGCGTTCTGGAGCCTGTCCCGCGCGATGCTGCTCGGGCTGAAGCGCGACCGCACCGCGAGCTTCTTCATCCTGCTGTTCCCGCTGGTGTTCCTGGTGTTCTTCGGCGCCGTGACGCAGAGCGCCGGCAGCCCGCACGCCAAGGTCGCGCAGGTCGGCGCGGTGAAGCTGTTCGACTCGATCCAGGGCGAGGACCGGGCCGCGCTGGAGCAGGTCCTCACCATCACGAGGACCGACGACGAGGCCGCCACGCTGGAGAAGGTCCGCAAGGGCGACTACCACGCGCTGATCATGCAGGGCCCGGACGGCAGGGTCGAGCTGCGCTACACCGCCGCCGACCAGGTCCGCGCGGGCACCGTCCAGGGCATCCTCAACTCGGTGGTCCAGAACGCCAACCAGGCGGCCACCGGCCAGAAGCCGGCCTTCGTGCTGGACTCCCAGCAGATCGAGGACAAGTCGCTCAAGCCGATCCAGTTCCTCACCCCCGGCCTGCTCGGCTGGGCCATCGCCACCGGCGCGGTGTTCGGGGCGGCGCTGACCCTGGTCAACTGGCGCAAGTCCAAGGTGCTGCGCCGGCTGCGGCTGGCGCCGATCAGCGCCGGCACCGTGGTCAGCTCCCGGATCCTGGTCTCGCTGCTGACCTCGTTCCTCCAGACCGCCGTCTTCCTGGCGGTCGCGGTGAGCTTCTTCGGACTGAAGCTCACCGGCAACTGGTGGCTGGTCATCCCGCTGGTGGCCTGCGCGACGCTCGCCTTCATGTCGATCGGCCTGCTGGCCGGCTCGGTCGCCAAGACCGAGGAGGCGGCCAACGGCATCTCGCAGCTCATCGTGCTGCCGATGTCCTTCCTGTCCGGCGCGTTCATCCCGATGGACAACGCCCCGGGCTGGCTGAGGGGCGTCTCCCAGGTCATGCCGCTGCACTACCTGGTCGACTCCGCCCAGTCGGTGCTCACCCGCGGCGGCGGCGTCATGGACGCCCTGCCCACCATGGGCGGGCTGCTGCTGTTCGCGGCCGTGCTGACCGGCATCTCCTGGAAGCTGTTCCGCTGGGAGGACTGACCGTCCCCTGACGTCCGCCGACGTCCGCCCGATCCGGTCCCGACGGGGTCGTACGCCTTTGGTCCCGGTGTACGACCCCGTCGGCGTCTGCGACCATGGTCGGGTGAGAGAGATCCGGCGAGGCACGTTGAACGAGGAGACCTTCTACGACCAGGTCGGCGGTGAGCCGACCTTCCGGCGGCTGGCCCACCGGTTCTACGAAGGCATCGCCGAGGACGAGTTGCTGCGGCCGATGTACCCCGAGGACGACCTCGGGCCGGCCGAGGAGCGGATGGCGCTCTTCCTGATGCAGTACTGGGGCGGCCCGCGCACCTACAGCGATCGGCGCGGCCACCCTCGGCTGCGGATGCGGCACGCGCCGTTCAAGGTCGACAAGGCCGCGCACGACGCCTGGCTCACCCACATGCGGGCGGCGGTGGCGAGCCTGGAGCTGCCGGCCGAGCACGAGCGGCAGCTGCTCGACTACCTCACCTACGCCGCCGCCTCGATGATCAACACCCCGGGCTGAGCCGCCCCGAGCCGCTCCACGGGCTGCCGGGCGGGCCTACCGGACCGGGCTGAGCCCCAGCCCCGCGCCCGGCGCGGCCGCGGTGCGCACCGCCACCGAGCCCGCCGGGGCGCTCAACCGCAGCCAGCCGCCCGCCCGGTGCACGGTGAGCGGGACACCCGGCTTCAGGAAGCCGATCACGTACGCGGCGTGCGGTGCGCGCAGCGGCAGCTCGGGCAGCACGCCGACCGGGCGGGACCAGATCTCGTCGGCCAGCGCGTCCAGCACCGCGCGGGTGCGGTGGTGCGCCGGGACGGCCTCGCTGCGCTCACGGAACTCCCGCACCCCGGCCATGAGTTCGGGGTACACCTCGGCCACCGACGGGGTGCCGGCCGGCCGCCAGCCGGTGCGCGGCGGCAGCAGCCCGGCCCAGGCCGGTCCGGTCACCGGCGCGGGCAGCGCGAGGCCGCCCGCCTCGGTGTCCACGCCGTCCAGCAGCTGACCGGCCGAGACGGTCAGGTCCACCGGCTCGTCCAGGCCGCTCAGCCGGACGGTGCGGATCGCCAGCGCGCCGGAACCGCCCAGCGGCAGCCGTCCGAAGACCGCCAGCACGCCGTCGCCGCCGCTCCGGTCCACCGCCTGGAGCCGGACGGCCGCCGCCCGGTCGAAGCGCAGCAGGCGCAGCAGGAAGGCGGAGAGGTCGGCGGCCTCCCCGGCGTCGGTCAGGGCGAGACGGGCGGTGATGGTCACGGCGTTTCAGCTCGAATCGTCAGGTGCGGTCAGACGGTGGCGACTGCCACGGCGCCCTTCTCGTCGGCGGTGGCCTGGCCCGTGGCGGCGGCCTCGTCCGTGAAGCGGCTGAGGAACTCCCGCTCCACCGGCGAGATCCGGCGCGGCCGGCCCTCGGCCAGGTCGTACGGGACGACCACGGTGGACGCCCGGACGTACACGACGTCGCTGCCGTCCTCGGCGACGTCCTTGATCTCGTAGGAGACGGTCAGCGAGGCGACGCCGATCTTCGTCACCCAGGTCTCGATGGTGACCGGCGTCGGCCGGTGCACCAGCGGACGCTTGTAGTCGATCTCGTGGCGCGCCACCACCGAGCCGCCCGCGAACTCCCCGGCGCCGGCCTCGGCGGCCTGGGTGAACATGAAGTCGATCCGGGCCTCCTCCAGGTAGCGCAGGAAGACCACGTTGTTGACGTGCCCGAAGGCGTCCATGTCGGACCAGCGCAGCGGGCAGGCGTAGATGTGGCGGGCCACGGCAGTTCTCCTCGGTGTCCGGTCTCCCGCCGCCGTCCACCGCCGGTGCGGCGGCGGTCGGCGACGGGCCGCGGCCCGGCAGGCCGCCCCGGAGGGCAGTCTGCCGGGCCGTTGTGACGGCTGGGTGTCAGCCTCGGGTCAGCTTCTTGTACGTGGCCCGGTGCGGACGGGCGGCGTCGGCGCCGAGCCGCTCGATCTTGTTCTTCTCGTAGGACTCGAAGTTGCCCTCGAACCAGAACCACTTGCTCTCGCCCTCGTAGGCGAGGATGTGGGTGGCCACTCGGTCCAGGAACCAGCGGTCGTGGGAGATGACCACGGCGCAGCCGGGAAACTCCAGCAGCGCGTTCTCCAGCGAGGAGAGCGTCTCGACGTCCAGGTCGTTGGTGGGCTCGTCGAGGAGCAGCAGGTTGCCGCCCTGCTTGAGGGTGAGCGCCAGGTTCAGGCGGTTGCGCTCACCGCCGGAGAGCACGCCGGCCGGCTTCTGCTGGTCCGGGCCCTTGAAGCCGAACGCCGACACGTAGGCGCGGGACGGCATCTCGACCTGGCCGACGTTGATCCAGTCCAGACCGTCGGAGACGACCTCCCAGAGGGTCTTCTTCGGGTCGATGTTGGCGCGGGACTGGTCGACGTAGCTGATCTTGACGGTGTCGCCGACCTTGACCGTGCCGCTGTCCGGGGTCTCCAGGTCCTGGAGCATCTTGAACAGGGTGGTCTTGCCGGCGCCGTTCGGGCCGATGATGCCGACGATGCCGTTGCGCGGCAGGGTGAAGCTCAGGTCGTCGATCAGGATCTTCTCGCCGAAGGCCTTGTTGAGGTTCTCGACCTCGATGACGACGCTGCCCAGACGCGGGCCCGGCGGGATCTGGATCTCCTCGAAGTCCAGCTTCCGCATCTTGTCGGCCTCGGCCGCCATCTCCTCGTAGCGGGCCAGACGCGCCTTCGACTTGGCCTGGCGGCCCTTGGCGTTGGAGCGGACCCACTCCAGCTCTTCCCGGAGCCGCTTGGCGCGCTTGGCGTCCTTCTGGCCCTCGACCTTGAGCCGGGACTGCTTGCTCTCCAGGTACGTGGAGTAGTTGCCCTCGTAGCCGATGGCGCGGCCGCGGTCGAGCTCCAGGATCCAGCCGGCCACGTTGTCCAGGAAGTACCGGTCGTGGGTGACGGCCACGACGGTGCCCTTGTACTTGGCCAGGTGCTGCTCCAGCCAGTTCACCGACTCGGCGTCCAGGTGGTTGGTGGGCTCGTCGAGCAGCAGCAGGTCGGGGGCCTCCAGCAGCAGCTTGCAGAGCGCCACGCGGCGCTTCTCGCCACCGGAGAGCTTGGTGACCGCCCAGTCGCCGGGCGGGCAGCCCAGGGCGTCCATGGCCTGCTCCAGCTGGGCGTCCAGGTCCCAGGCCTCGGCGTGGTCCAGCTCCTCCTGGAGCTTGCCCATCTCGTCGAGCAGCGCGTCCGAGTAGTCGGTCGCCATCAGCTCGGCGATCTCGTTGAAGCGGTCGAGCTTGCCCTTGATCTCCTTGACGCCGTC
This sequence comes from Streptomyces sp. CBMA156, assembly GCF_014596515.1. GTDB lineage: Bacteria > Actinomycetota > Actinomycetes > Streptomycetales > Streptomycetaceae > Kitasatospora. The sequence continues at coordinate 2,520 of NZ_MSJQ01000202.1, read as the reverse complement.
CTGGACGTTCTCCAGGACCGTCTTGGTCTCGTCCAGCGGCGGCTCCTGGAGCAGCATGCCGACGGTGAAACCGGGCGAGAGGAAGGCGTCGCCGTTGGAGGGGTGCTCCAGGCCGGCCATCATCTTCAGCACGGTCGACTTACCGGCGCCGTTGGGGCCCACGACGCCGATCTTCGCTCCGGGGAGGAAGCTGAGCGTCACGTCGTCAAGGATGACCTTGTCTCCGTGAGCCTTGCGCACCTTGCGCATCGTGTAGATGTATTCCGCCACGTGAGATCGCTCCGGCGTCGTCGGGAGTATTCGGCTTGCAGCCTTCCATTGTGCCGCACCCGGCCCGGAGGCCCGAATCGCCCAGGTGACCCCCACCGGGGTATCCGGAGCCGCTCGCGCCGTCCCGGGAACGCGGCGGCTCGGACCGCGGCCTCCCCCGGCTCCCGCCCCACCCCGCCGACGCGACGGCCCGGCCCCCCGCAACGGGTGCGGGGAGCCGGGCCGGTTGCCGCTCTCAGGGCCTCGGGAGGTCAGCGCCTCCCGGCCTGCTCGGGCGGTTCAGTCGGTTCAGACGGTGCTGCGACCGTGGCGGCCGCGGCGGCGCAGGACGAAGACGGCGGCGCCACCGGCCACCACCAGGCCACCGGCGACGGCGGCGAGGATCGGGGTGGAGTCATTGGCACCGGTCTGGGCCAGGCCACCGGTGCCCGGGGCGGCGCTGGTGGTCGCCGGGGTCGGCTGGCCGGCGCCGCTGCTCGGGGTGGCCGACGGCGTCCCGGACGCGGCCGGGGTGGTCGGGGCGCCGGACGGCGTCCCGGTCGCGGCCGGGGTGGTCGGAGCGGAGGTCGGAGTGGTGCCGGTGCCGGTCTTGCAGTCCAGGACGCCCTGGAAGTCGCGGCTGTAGCCGTTCGGACCGGTGACGGTGATCTTGTAACCGGTCTTCTCGGCGACCGGGACGAGCACGCTCTCGGTCTTGCCGGGCTGGACGGTCAGCTGCTGCTTGCCGACCGTGACGGTGCCGGCCTCGTCGCCGCCGTTGGTGACGGAGACGCGCACGCCGTTGTTCGCGCACTCGACCTTGGCGGTGCTGTCGATCAGCGCGCCCTTGGCCTGCTTCCAGGTGCCCTTGGCCGCCGCGGCGACGCTGAGCTTGCTGGAGCCGGCCAGGATCATGGTCTGGCTGTGCTCCTCGCGGGTGTAGCCCTTGCTGAGGAAGACGCGGCCGCTGGGCACCACGGTGGAGGCGGTGGCGTTCAGCGTGACCGAGCCGTCGGAGGTGCCGGCCGGCACCTCCAGGAACAGCTGGGTGTCCTTGGCGATCGGGCCGGTCAGGCCGCCGGCGACCGGCTTGTCGTCCTTGAGCAGCTTGACCTTGTCGGCCCCGTCACCGGAGACGGCCAGCTTCACCTCGGCCGCGCTGGAGTTGAGGGTGAACGGGCCGAGCTTGCCGCCGGACTTGCCGGAGACCGAGTCCGGGTTGAGCGCCAGCGAGGGCTTGGGCTCGGCCGCGATGCCCTTGTTGGCGTCGCCGACCAGGTAGTCGCGCAGCTTCTTGGCGCCGGCGTCGCGCGGGACGGCGTTCTTCTTGTCCGAGTACTTCCAGATCGCGGCCTGGGTGCCGGCGGCGGCGGCCTCCGGGGTCAGGCTGTCCGCGCCGGCCACCTTGGCCAGCGCCGTCAGGTCCTTGACCTGCGGGTAGGAGTTCTCCAGGATCCAGCGGATCTTGGCCGCGGCCTCGACCTTGTTCTTGTCACCGAGGGAGCTCGAAGCCCAGTCGGACTCCTGGTACTGGATCTTCTTCCTGATGTCCACCGGGAAGCCGAAGTCGATGCAGTACGTCTGGAGCTCGCCGTCGGCGGTCTTCAGCGTGAACAGACCGCCGTCGACGGTGCCCTCGCCCTCGACGTCGAGCTTCCCGCCGAGCATGGTGGGCTGCACCACAGCGGTCACACCCGCGCCCGGGGTGTCCGCCGCGACCGCCGCACCGGCCGCGAACAGGCCTCCGCCCAGCGCCAAGCTGGTCGTGAGCATGACAGTGGTTATCCGGGACAGACTCCGCCCCTGCCTCTGGAACATCTTGGGATCCCTCCGGGCGAGGCCGCACCGAGTGGGAGGCCTGCCGACTTGCCGTGCCGCGCGTGCCCCCTGTGGCACTGCTGCGGATATGAACCAGACGAATCCTATTGAGCCCCGGAGGTCCCGAAACCCCCATGCGAAATCAGGACGATTCCGTATCTGTATCGTTATCAATCCCCTCAGGTCCCACACAAACTGACGGCCGACCAGAAAATCGCCGACGCCTTTCCGTTATCCGGTCGGATTGCGCGCACGGGTACAACGACCTTCTCGACCAACATATTTGTCGACAGGGAAGGTCATCGCCCCGTCAGGTCAGCGCTCCCGCGGTGTCACCTCCCCGCTCCCTCCCGGCCGCCTCGTCCGGCTCCCCGTCGGCCGGCCTCCCACCCGGCGGCAGCGCCCGCACGACGGCCACCGGGGCGGCCACCGGAGCGGCCGGGGCCGCCGCAC
>NZ_MSJQ01000201.1 GCF_014596515.1 Streptomyces sp. CBMA156 | reverse complement strand
GTGCCGCGCAGGGCCGCACCACGCTGCGCTCCGGCAGCGGACGGCGCCGGTCGGACGGCCGCGCCGCCGGGCGGCCGCGCCCCAAGGAGTCCCTGCTCGTGGTGGCCGCCAGGGGCGTCGGCGAGCTGTGCATCTCGCTCGGCGTGGTGATGCTGCTGTTCGTCGCCTACCAGCTCTGGTGGACCAACGTGCAGGCCGACGCGGCCGCCGACGGGGCCCGCAACCAGCTGGAGCAGCAGTTCGAGGCGGCTCCGCCGCCCGCCAAGCAGGGGCAGCCGGGACAGCCGGCCCCGGACCCGGCCAAGCCCGAGGTGTTCGAGCCGGGCAAGGGCTTCGCCATCATCCACATGCCCAAGCTCGGGCTGAAGTTCCCGATCGCCGAGGGCACCGCGAAGTCCTCGGTGCTCGACAAGGGCCTGGTCGGCCACTACGCGGGCACCGGGATGCCGGGCGACAAGGCGGGCAACTTCGCGCTGGCCGCCCACCGCAACACCCACGGCGAGCCGTTCCGGTACATCAACCAGCTCGGCAAGGGCGACAAGATCGTGGTGGAGACCGCGGCCGGCTACTACACCTACGAGGTCACCGGGGCCATTCCGGAGACCTCCCCCAACAACGTGGGCGTGATCAAGCCGGTGCCGAACGGCGCCGGGTACGCCGGTCCCGGACGCTACATCACGTTGACGACCTGCACTCCGGAGTTCACCTCCAAGTTCCGTCTCATCGTCTTTGGCAAGATGATCGAGGAACGGCCGCGTGCCCAGGGCAAGCCGGCCGCGATCACGGGCGGGTGACCGCCCGGCCGCCCGGCCCGGAGGGGGAGCACCGCAGATGCAGGACGAGACCGCGCAGTCGGCCGAACCGGTGGAAGAGGCCTTTCCCCCGCCCGAGCCGAGGGCCGGACGCGGGCGCCGCCGGGCGCTGGCCGCGCTCGGCGTCTTCGGCGAGCTGCTGATCACGCTGGGCCTGGTGCTCGGCCTGTTCGTGGCCTACTCGCTGTGGTGGACAAACGTGCAGGCGGACCGCGCGGCCTCGGCGGCGGGCGACCGGCTGCGCAGCAGCTGGACCGCCGGCCCGACCCCCGGCCCCCCGGCGGAGCCCGGCGCCACCCCGGCCCCCGGTGCGTCCGGCGGGCCCGGTGCCGCGGGTGCCACCGGTGCCCCGGGCAGCCCGGGTGCCGCGCCGAGGCAGTTCGCGGCGGGGGACGACGTGGGCTTCCTGCACGTCCCGGCGATGGGCAGGGACTACCAGGTGCTGATCCGGATGGGCACCTCCACCGAGGTCCTGGACGACGGTGTGGCGGGCGTCTACGAGCAGCCGTACAAGGCCGCGATGCCCTGGGACCCGGAGGGCAACTTCGCGCTGGCCGCCCACCGGGACGGCCACGGCGCCAAGTTCCACGACCTGGACGCCGTCCACAAGGGCGACGCGGTCGTGGTCGAGACCAAGGACAAGTGGTACGTCTACAAGGTCGACGGCTCCCTGCCGGAGACCACCAAGTACGACACCGGCATCGTGGCGCCCGTCCCCGCCCGCTCCGGCTACACCGCCCCCGGCCGCTACATCACCCTGACCACCTGCACGCCGGTGTACACCTCGCGCTACCGGATGGCCGTCTGGGGGAGCCTGGTGCGGGTGGACGACATGGACGCCAAGCGCACCCCGCCGCCGGAGCTGCGGCACTCCTGAAGCCCCTGCAGGGCCCTCCTGGGGGCCGTACGGGGCCCTGCGGGGCCCTACGGGGAGAGGAAGGCCAGAGGGCCCGCCGCGGGTTTCGCGGCGGGCCCTCAGGCGTGCTGGGGAGTTACCCGGGCTCCGGCCCCCGGTTCAGTCGAACCAGGGGAATATCGGAGGCCTAGTGGTCCCCTTTGGCGGGTGGGGTGGTGGGGTCGCCCCCTTTGGGCGGCTCGGCCGCCTTGGTGTACAGCTGGATCTGGGTGTTCGGGTCGACCGGGGTGCCGGCCGGCGGGTTGCTCTGCTGCACCGTGGCGTTCGGGTCCGCCGGACCGTTGACCACCGTGTAGGTCAGGCCGAGCGCCTTCAGCTGGTCGGCGGCCTGGCCCAGCTTGACGTTCGCCAGCGGCGGGACCTGGGGCTTGTCCTGCGCCTTGTAGATGGTCAGCGTGATCTTGGTGTTGGCCGGGGCCTTGTTGTTCGCCGGGACGGACTGCTGGGCGACGGTGTTGACCTTGCTCGGGTCGGGGGCCGCCACGGTCTTCGAGGCGTCCACCTGGAAGCCGAGGCCCTGGAGGGTGGACTGCGCGTCCTCCTTCTGGGCGCCGACCACGTTCGGGACGGTGACCTTGGCCTTGCCCTGCGACACGGTCAGCTTGATCGCGGCGCCCGGGTCGACCGCCGCGTTGGCCGCCGGGTCCTGGGCGGTGACGGTGTCCTGCGCGGCGTTGTCGTCATCCTTGTACTCGGTGGTGACGTTGGTGAAGCCGGCGTCGGCCAGCGCCTTGGTGGCCTGGTCCTTGGACTTGCCGACCACACCGGGAACCTGGGTCTTGGCCGGGCCCGAGGAGATCTGCACCGTGATGGTGGAGGTCTCGGCGACCTGGGTGCCGGCCGCCGGGTTCTGGGTGCAGACCTGGTCCTTCTTGATGTTGGTGTCCGGGCAGGCGATCTTCTCGCCCTCGGTCAGCACGATCTTGGCACCGGCCCCGGTGGCGGCCGTCCTGGCCTCGGCCAGGGTCTTGCCGACCAGGTTCGGGGCGGTGACCTTCGGGGTTTCCTTGGTCCCCTTGTCGCCGAACATCGCCTGGGCGACGAAGAAGGTGCCGACCAGGACCAGCACGGCGGCCACCGCCAGCACGATCCAGGAGGTGTTGCTCTTCTTCGGCCGGTCCTCGCCCCTGCGGCCGCCGCGGCCGTAGCCGTCGTCGTTGCCGCCGCCCGCGGCGCCGGCGTAGCCCTGGCCGTAGCCGTCGTCCTGGTAGCCGCCCTGCTGCCCGTAGCCGGGCTGCCCGGAGGCCTGCGGCAGGACGGTGGTCGGGCCGCCGGGCTGCTGCGGAAGCACGTTGGTCTGGCCGTACGGGTCGTGCTGCTGCGGGTAGCCGTTCTGGTCGTAGCCGTAGCCGGCCGCGCCCATGCCGTAGGCGGCCTGCTGGGCGGCGGCCACCGGCAGGCCGTCGAGGAAGCGCTCGATGTCGTCGCGCATCTCGTCGGCGCTCTGGTAGCGGTAGTCGCGCTCCTTGGCGAGGGCCTTCAGCACGATCGCGTCGATCTCGGGGCGCACCTCGGGGTCGAAGACCGACGGCGGCTGCGGCTCCTCCCTGACGTGCTGGTAGGCCACCGCGACCGGCGAGTCGCCGACGAACGGCGGGCGGACGGTGAGCAGCTCGTAGAGCAGGCAGCCGGTGGAGTAGAGGTCGGACCTGGCGTCGACCTGCTCGCCCTTGGCCTGCTCGGGGGAGAGGTACTGGGCGGTGCCGATGACGGCGGAGGTCTGCGTCATGGTCATTCCGGCGTCACCCATCGCACGGGCGATGCCGAAGTCCATGACCTTGACGTTGCCCTGCCGGGTCAGCATCACGTTGGCCGGCTTGATGTCGCGGTGCACGATGCCGGCCCGGTGCGAGTACTCCAGGGCCTGGAGGATGCCGATGGTCATCTCCAGGGCGCGCTCGGGCAGCAGCCGGCGGCCGGAGTGCAGCAGCTCCCGCAGCGTGGACCCCTCGACGTACTCCATCACGATGTACGGGATGGAGATGCCGTCGATGTAGTCCTCGCCGGTGTCGTACACGGCGACGATCGCGGGGTGGTTCAGGGACGCCGCCGACTGTGCCTCGCGGCGGAAGCGGGCCTGGAACGACGGATCCCGGGCCATGTCGGCCCGGAGCGTCTTCACTGCGACGGAGCGGCCGAGCCGGGTGTCATGGGCGAGGTACACCTCGGCCATGCCGCCGCGTCCGAGGACGCCGCCGAGCTCGTACCTGCCGCCGAGGCGACGAGGCTCTTCCATAGATCCGACCCTCTCCCTCACCCGTGGGCGAGGTTGTGACGTAGGTGTCCCCGCACGCTCTGGGAGACGCCGCGCGGTCCGCGACCGGTTCTCCGGCCGAGCCGTGCGGTGCCTCGCGGGCGGCAACGGGCACACCCGCTGCTGGCGGATACGCTACCGGTCGTACCGCATCGGACCGGAGTCAGCCGTCGGCCGATATCAGACCGGTATCCGGACGGTACTGGCGTTCGTGACGTTCCCCTCACTCCGGACCGGCCCTCCTACTTGGCGAGCGCGGCCTGCATCACCGCCTTGGCGATCGGGGCCGCGAGCCGGCCGCCGCTGATGCCGTCGCGGTTCTGGGAGCCGTCCTCGACCACCACCGCGACCGCGACCGACTGGCCGTCCGAGGTCTTGGCCCAGGAGGTGAACCAGGCGAACGGCAGCCCGGCGTTGTCCTCGCCGTGCTGCGCGGTGCCGGTCTTGCCGCCGACCTGGAGGCCGGGGATCTGGGCGTTCTTGCCGGTGCCGTTCTCGACCACCGAGACCATCAGGTCCTGCATCTTCTGCGCGGTGGCCGGGCTCATCGCCTGGGAGAACTGCTTCTCGGTGTGCTTGGAGATGGTGGTCAGCGAGGCCGAGCGCTCCTGGTCCACCAGGTACGGCTGCATCAGGCTGCCGTTGTTGGCGATCGCGGCGGAGACCATGGCCATCTGGAGCGGGGTGGCACGGGTGTCGTGCTGGCCGATCGAGTCCTGGGCGGTGCCGTCCAGGCCGGGGCTGTCGGGGAAGACGCTCTTCTCGGAGCGGACCGGCGTGTCGATCGTGCTGTTGAAGCCGAACTTCTCGGCCTGCGCCCGCATCCGCTCCTTGCCCAGGTCCGCGCCCATCTTGGCGAAGACCGTGTTGCAGGACTGGTCCATCCCGGACTTCACGGTCGCGTTCTCGCAGCGCTCGTTCGGGCTCTCGTTCTTCAGCTGGGTGGTGGTGTTGGGCAGGATGTACGGCTCCGGGGTCTCCGTCGCGTCGTCGATGCTCTGGTACCGGCCGTTCTCGAACGCCGCGGTCGCGGTGACCAGCTTGAAGGTCGAGCCGGGCGGATAGGTCTCCTTCAGCGCCCGGTTGAGCATCGGCTTGTTCGGGTCCGCGTTGAGGTCCGTCCAGGCCTTGGTGTCGGCCGCCTCGCCGCCGGCGAAGGTGCCGGGGTCGTAGGACGGGGTGGAGACCAGCCCGAGGATCGCGCCGGTCTTCGGGTCGAGGGCGACCACCGCGCCCTTCTTGTTCCCCATCGCGTCGAAGGCCGCCTTCTGGACCTTGGCGTTGATGGTGGTGACGACGTCGCCGCCGCGCTTCTGCTCGCCCGTCAGCATGTCCAGGGTGTTGCGGAAGAACAGCCGGTCGTCGGTGCCGGAGAGGATGCCGTCCTCCAGGTACTCCAGCTGGTTGGAGCCGTAGGCCTGGGAGGAGTAGCCGGTCACCGGGGCGTACATCGGGCCGTCGACCCAGGAGCGCTTGTACTTGTAGCGCAGGCCGTCGACGAAGTCGGACTTGGTGACCGGCTGGCCGCTGACGATGATGTTGCCCCGCGGGTGGGCGTACCGGTCGTACAGCTGGCGCTTGTTGTTCTTGTTGGTGGCCCAGGACTCGGCCTGGACGCCCTGCACCCAGTTGGTGCGGACCATCAGGGCCAGGATCAGGACGAGGCAGAAGATCGAGACCCGGCGGATCGGCTTGTTCATCGGGCGGCTCCTCCGTGGCCCTCGGTGGCCGGGGCCGGTTCGGCCCCGGGTCGGCGGGCGCTGTCGCTGATCTTCAGCAGGATCGCGACCAGCGCCCAGTTGGCGACCACGGACGAACCGCCCTGGGCGAGGAACGGCATGGTCATACCGGTCAGCGGGATCAGCCCGGTGACACCGCCGGCCACGACGAACACCTGGATCGCCATCGCCGACGAGAGGCCGACGGCGAACAGCTTGCCGAACGGGTCGCGGGCGGCGAGCGCGGTGCGCAGGCCGCGCTGCACCAGCAGCGCGTACAGCAGGAAGATCGCCATCAGGCCGGCCAGTCCGAGCTCCTCGCCGAAGGAGCCCAGGATGAAGTCGCTCTTGGCGGCGAAGCCGATCAGCCAGGAACGGCCCTGGCCCAGGCCGGAGCCGGTGGCCCCGCCGGAGCCGAGCGCCATCAGCGACTGGCCGATCTGCTCGGTGGCGCCCTGCGGCCGGTTGGGGCCGAAGACGGCCATCGGGTCGAGCCAGGCGTTGATGCGGACCTTCACGTGACTGGCGGTCGAGGCGACGGCGACCGCGCCGCCGACCGACATCAGCAGGCCGAACAGGATCCAGCTGGTCCGCTCGGTGGCGACGTAGAGCATCACCACGAACAGGCCGAAGAACAGGAAGGACGTGCCCAGGTCGTTCTCGAAGATCAGGATCAGCAGGCTGAGCAGCCAGATCACGATGATCGGGCCGAGGTCCCGGCCGCGCGGCAGGTACAGGCCCATGAACCGGCGGCTGGCCAGCGCCAGGGCGTCCCGCTTGACCATCAGGTAGCCGGCGAAGAAGACGGTCAGGATGATCTTGGCGAACTCGCCCGGCTGGATGGAGAAGCTGCCCATCCGGATCCAGATCTTGGCGCCGAAGTCCTCGTCCCTGGACGGGAAGAAGGCCGGGGCGGCGAGCAGGACCAGGGCCACCACCATCGAGATGTAGGTGTAGCGCTGGAGCACCCGGTGGTCCTTCAGCAGGACCATCACCCCGATGAAGCCGGCAATCCCGAGGGCCGACCACATCAGCTGGTTCTCGGCCGCCGGGTAGTTGTTCTTGAGCAGCTTGCCGGCCTTGTCCAGCCGCCAGATCATCACCACCCCGAGCCCGTTCAGCAGGGTGGCGATCGGCAGCATCAGCGGGTCCGCGTACGGCGCGAAGCGGCGCACCAGCAGGTGCGCGACCATCGCCAGGGCGCCCATGCCGAACCCGTAGCCGAGCATGCCCGCGGGCAGCTTGCCGTCCATCGCGAGGCCCACGTTGGCGTACGCGAGGACCGGCAGCAGCACCGCGAAGGCCAGCATCGCCAGCTCGGTGTTGCGCCGGTTGGGCGCCTCCTGCGGGGAGATCGTGGTGTTGTCCCGCCGACGGGGGACGGCCCGCCCGGCCGCCGCCCGGCGCCGGCCGGACCGGGTGGTCTCTTCGCTCACGTCGTAGCTGCTCACGTGGTGACCGCTCCCTGACGGCCGGCAAGCCCGCTCGGGGCCGTCCTATGTCGGATCACGGTCGTCACTGCTTCGGGCAGGAGTTGGCCCGGCTGAGTTCCTCGTCGGTCAGCGGCGCCTGGTCGCCCTGCGCGCCGGCGGCCGGAGGAGTGGCGTTCGGCGCCGGGGCGGGTGCCCCGGGAGTGGTCGGGCCCGGCGTGGTCGAGGGCCCGGCGGTCGGCGTCGCGGCGGTCGTGCCGCGGTTCTTCTCAGCTGGGGTGGGCGTGGTGGCCAGGTACGCGGCCTGGGTGGCCGGCGGCGTGGCCGGAGCGGCCGGCCTGGCGGCCCGCTGGCAGAGCTGGACCCAGCCGTCGAGCTCGTTGACCGTCGACTGGGCGTCCTTCATGCTGCCGACCGAGATGGTCTTCTTCACGTGGGCCTGCTGGTCCTCGGGCAGCCACTTCAGCTGGATCCTGCTGTACGAGGAGTGCACCGAGGACAGGCTCAGACCGGCCAGGTTCTGGTTGATCCCCTGGTAGATCGCGACGTGGTCGTCCTGGGTGCCGACGTAGTACTGGTCCTGGGTCCACTGGTAGCCGAACCAGCCGGCGCCGCCGAGCAGGCCGAGCGTGACCAGGGCGGCCAGCGAGAGCGTCAGGCCCTTGCGCCTGCGCTTCCCCGGCCGCTCCTCGTCGAGGTCCTCGGAGCCGTACACCGAGGGCTCACCGGAGCCGTAGCCGTACTCGCCCTCGTACCCCTCGGCGGGGCCGAAGCCGCCCTGGGCGGCGCCGTACTCGCCCTCGTAGCCCTCGGCCGGGCCGAAGGCGCCCTGCGGGCCGCGGCCGAGTCCGGCGGCGCGGCCGGCCGGGGTGTCCGCGATCGAGCGGTCGGCGGCGGCCGAGGACGGCGGGGCCTCGGCGACCGCGCCGACCACCACCGGGACGTCGCTGAACTGGCCGCTCGTGGTGTCCGTGGCGCCGACGTCGATGACGTCCGCCACGATGCAGGTGATGTTGTCCGGACCGCCGCCGCGCAGCGCGAGCTGGATCAGCTCCTGCACGGTCTGCTCGGGCGCGTAGTAGCTGCCGAGGGTGTCCTGGAGGGTCTGGTGGCTGACCGGGCCGGAGAGGCCGTCGGAGCAGATCAGGTAGCGGTCGCCGGCCCGGACCTCGCGGATCGACAGGTCGGGCTCGACCTGGCCGCGGCCGTCCAGCGCGCGCATCAGCAGCGAGCGCTGCGGGTGGGTCTCGGCCTCCTCGGGCGTGATCCGGCCCTCGTCGACCAGGCGCTGCACCCAGGTGTGGTCCTGGGTGATCTGCACCAGCGAGCCGTCCCGCAGCAGGTAGGCGCGGGAGTCGCCGACGTGCACCATGCCCATCCGCTGGCCCGTCCACAGCATGGCGGTCAGGGTGCAGCCCATGCCCTCCAGCTGCGGGTCCTCCTCGACCATCTGCCGGAGCCGGTCGTTGGCGCCCTGGACGGCGTCGCCCAGCAGGGTCAGCAGGTCGGCGCCCGGCACGTCCTCGTCCAGCCGGACGATCGAGCCGAGCACCTCGGAGGAAGCGACCTCGCCGGCCGCGGCGCCGCCCATGCCGTCGGCCACGGCCAGCAGCCGCGGCCCGGCGTAGCCGGAGTCCTCGTTCCCCTCCCGGATCAGTCCCTTGTGGGAGCCGGCGGCGAAGCGCAGCACCAGGGTCATGCGACCTGTGCCCCCCTCTGGGTCATGGACGGGATGCTGTCCCTCATGCGCTACTACTTCCGCAGTTCGATGACGGTCCTGCCGATACGGATCGGCATGCCCGGCTGGAGCGGGGTGGGCGCGGTCAGGCGCTGCCGGTCCAGATAGGTGCCGTTGGTGGAGCCTAGATCCTCGACCGTCCACTGCCCAGTCTGATCCGGATAGATCCTGGCATGCCGGGAGGACGCGTAGTCGTCGTCCAGGACGATGGTGGAGTCGTGGGCACGGCCCAGCGTGATGGTCTGGCCCTGGAGCGCCACCGTGGTGCCGGCCAGCGAGCCCTGCACCACGACGAGCTGGGTCGGGCCGCCGCGACGGCGGCCGCCGCCCAGGCCGCCTTCGCCTACGCCACCCGCGGCTACCAGGTCGTGGTGGAGTCCCCCACCGTCCCGGGCGCCCTCGACACCTTCCGCCGCGAGAGCCGCACCACCGGCGCCGCCCTCCACT
>NZ_MSJQ01000200.1 GCF_014596515.1 Streptomyces sp. CBMA156 | reverse complement strand
CGGCGCTGCGCCGCGAACTGCGCGCCGACCTCGCCCTGATGGTCGCGGTGCTGCGCGCGGAGCGGCCCGGACTCACCCCCGCCGACGCCGAGTTGCTCTGCTGGTCGGCCCTCTCGGCGTGCGCCGGGCTCTCCTACCAGTCGGCGGTGCCCCAGCCGCGCCGGGCCGAGGCGCTGCTGCGCGAGGTGGTCGCGGCCGTCCTCGCGGTCTCCCTGGACGGGACGGCCGCGGGGCCGACCGTCGCCCCGGTGCCGGCACCCAGGCCGCGGGCGCGCCGGGAGGAACTGCTCACCGCGGCCGTCCGGCTGTTCCACCAGCGCGGCTTCGACAACGTCAGCACCGACCAGCTCGGCGCCGCCGTCGGCATCTCGGGGCCCAGCGTGTACCGGCACTTCGACAGCAAGGCCGAGCTGCTCGCCGCCTCGCTGGTGCGCGGCCGGGAGCGGCTCTGGCACGAGGTGGACGGCGCGATCGCGACCGCCGCCGGGCCCGGGGCGGCGCTCGCGGCCGGGCTGGGCGCGTACGTCGGCTTCGCCCTGCGCAACGGGGACTACCTGGGCGCGATGCTCAGCGAGACGGAGCGGCTGGCCCCGCCGGACCGCAGGGCCGCGGTGGACTTCCGGCGGGACTTCCTGCGCACCTGGGTCGGCCTGCTGCGGCAGGTGCACCCGGAGTCCGACGCGGCGGCCGCCCGGATCCGGGTGCACGCGCTGTTCGCGCTGGTCAACGACGGGGTGCGGAACCGTCCGCACAGCGCTCGGCCGGACCTCGGGGACTGCCTGCTGCGGCTCGGCCGGGCGGTGCTGGGGCTCTCCTGAGCGGCCCCTCGCCGGGGCTGGGGGAGGGCGTGCGGTCAGCTGCCCCCGCCGTTGCCGTTGTTCTGGTGGGCCTCGACGCTCCCGGTGTTGCCGGTCACCGCGAGGCCGTTGTCCTGGTTGCCCGCACCCGCACCCGAACCGGTGGCCGTCTGCTGGGTGTTGACCACGTTGCCGTGGACGTTGCCGATGATGTTGCCGGAGCCGGAGTCGTTCACCGTGCTGCCGTTGGAACGGTCGGGCGCGCCGGAGCCGGCGCCGTCGTCGGCGTGGGCGGTGGCGGCACCGGCACCGAGGAGGAGGAACGCCCCGAGGGCGGTGACGGCGGCGGCTGCGCGAAAACGGGACACGCTGGTCTCCCTGACTGGAGGTGCGAAATGGTGGCGCCGTCCGGAGTGGCCGCTCCGGCGCACCGTGGCCTGACGTCGCCCGTCCAGCATTCACCGGCGCGGCGGGCGAACTCCACCGGACGGGTGACAATTCCCCCGATGGTGGAGGACCGGTCGATCCGGGGTTGACGGTGCTCGTCCTTGCGTCAGGAACGCCCCGAGGACAAAGAAATGGTCGCCGGATAGTCGCACTGGCACACTGAGGACCCATGTCTGAAGGTGCCCAGCCCGAGCCCACCCCCGCCGAGGAGCTGCGGACGACCGAGGTCGATCTCGGCGGCCTGGTGAACGTCCTCGCCACCCACCTCTACTCCACCCCGCTGGTGGCCCTGCGCGAACTCGTCCAGAACGCGCACGACTCGCACACCCGCCGGCTCCTGGAGGACCCGGACGGCGACCACCGTCCGCTGATCCGGGTGCGCGCCGACGCCGCCCGGCGGACCGTCGCCATCGAGGACACCGGGGCCGGCCTGACCGAGCCCGAGATCCACTCCTACCTGGCCACCGTCGGCACCGGCTACACCAGGATGCTGCGCGACCTGACCGGCAACCAGGAGCTGATCGGGGCCTTCGGCCTGGGCTTCCTCTCCGCCTTCTCGATCGCCGACGAGGTCACCGTCACCACCACCTCGCACCGCGAGCCCCGGCTCGGCCACCGCTACCGCAGTCGTGGCGGCGAGCAGTACCGGGTCGATCCGGTGCCCGCCAGGCCCCGGCCCGGCACCGTGGTCGAACTGGCGCTCAAGGCCGAGCACCGCCACCTCGCCGACGAGGACCTGCTGCGCGACGTGCTCGGCCGGTACTGCGTGCTGCTGCCGATCCCGGTCCACGTCGGCGAGGACGAGCGGCCGGTCAACTCCGTCGAGGTGCCCTGGCGCACGGAGGCGGCGGGCGACCGGTACGCCGCCCGGATGCGCTTCGCCGCCGCCTTCGGCCGCCGCTTCGAACCGCTCACCGCCTTCCCCGTCCACCCGGTCGAGGGCGTCACCGACGCGGTCGGCCTGCTCTGGGTCCAGGACGGCAGCACCTACGGCAGCAGCGACAACCGCGACCTCGCCGTCTACCTGCGCGGCATGCTGCTCGCCGAGGACGCCCGCGACCTGCTGCCCGGCTGGGCCGGGTTCATCGGCGGCGTGGTCGAGTCCAACTGGCTCACCCCCACCGCCAGCCGCGAGGACCTCCAGCGAGACGAGCACTACCACGCGCTCGGGAAGGCCCTCACCGACGCCATCGTGGACGGCCTGTACGAGACCGCCAGGCTGCGGCCCGCCGCCTGGCGCCGCATCCTCACCCGGCACGGCAGCGACCTGCTCGGCGCCGCGCTCTGCGACGAGCGGCTGTTCACCCTGCTCGCCGACGACGTCCCGGTGCCCACCTCGCAGGGCGACCTGACGGCCGGCGCGCTGCGGGCGGCGGGAGGCGGCGCGGTGCACGTCACGCTCGGCAGCGGCGGCGGCTTCGAGGAGATGCTGTACCGGGCGATGCAGGTGCCGATCGCGCGCGGCGACCGCTACGCCGTCCTGCCGTTCCTGCGCCGCTACGCCCGGCTGCGCGGCTGCCGGCTGGTCGAGCTGGGCAGCGAGCAGGGCAACCGCGAGCTGTTCCGCGACCCGGAGCGCCCGCTGCCCGAGCACGAGTCGGCCTGGCTGGCCGGCGCCCTCGCCGACCCGGGCGAGCAGCTCGTCCCGGCCCGCTTCGACCCGCCGGGACTGCCGCTGGTGCTGGTGCCGGACCGCGAGGCCGAGCTGAAGGCCAGGATCGAGGACGACCAGGCGGACGCCCGGATACCGTCCGCCGCCCTGCGGCTGGCCCGCGCCTTCACCGCCCGCACCGACGGCGAGGTCAGGGCCAGGCTCTACCTCAACCTGGCCAGTCCCGCCGTCCAGGACCTGCTGGCCGCCTACCGCAACGGGCACACCGGCAGCGCGACCGCGGCCGGGCTGCTCCGCTCGCTCAAGGTGATCATGGCCGCGGCCTCGTCCGGCCCGTCCGGCGAGGGCGGTGACCTCACCGCCGCACTGGGCGGCATCGGCACCGCGGTCTCCGCCCTGACCGCCGCCGTGCCGGCCGGTCTCCCCGCGGTCCCGGACAGCCCCGGCGCCCTCTCGGAGGAGCCGTGACGGACGGACGGTCAGTGGGGTGCGGCAGACAACCCATCAGCACGACGCAGGGGGAACAGGCATGACCACCGACATCTGGGCCTGGGTGCGGGACACCCACCGGCAGCTGGCCGAGGCCGGCCACCACCGGCTCGCCGACGCCGTCGTCGAGCTGCCCGAGCACGCCACCGAGGGGCGCAACGAGCAGCTGGACGCGCTCTACCCGGAGGCGGTCGCCGCGGCGCGGGCGCTCGGCCTGCCCTGGGTCGAGGTCTACCTGCGGCACTGGCGGATGCAGAACCTGCTGAACAAGCGCCAGCAGGGCGAGGCGGCGCTGCCCGAGGCGGTCGACCTGCTGGACTTCGCGCACCGGGAGGAGACGGCGGGCTGCCCGCAGTCCGTCTGCGTGGTGCAGGACTTCGCGATCTGCCACGCCCGGGTCGACGGGCCCGGGTACGTGGCCGAGCGGCTCGCCGTGGTCGGCGAGACGCTGGAGCGGATCGAGCCCGACCGGGCCTGCTACGACTGCCTCTCCCGCGAGTACTCGGACGCCCTGGAGGACGACGGCCGGGCGGCCGAGGCGCTGGACCACCTGGACTCCGCGGCCGGCCGGATGCGGGCGGCCGGCCAGCAGGTCTCGCTCCGCTTCCACCAGGCCAGGGCCGGCACCCTGCACCTGCTGGGCCGGCACGAGGAGGTGCTGGAGCTGCTCGACACCGCCGAGCGGGCCGAGCAGGCACAGGGGCACCGGCTGGACGAGCGCGACCAGCGCTGGGGCGCGCTGCTGCGGGCCCGCGCGCTCGCCTCGCTCGGCCGCACCGAGGAGGCGCTCGCCCTGCTGCCCGAGCAGGCCGAGGCCGAGCGGCACGCCGACCTGCGCAGCGCCTGGACGCAGACGGTCGAGCTGCTGGTCGCGGCCGGCGCCCGGGAGAACGACGCCGGACTGGGCGCCGTGCTGGCCGGCTGGGTCGGGTACCTGGACGGCGTGGGCTCGCACCGCCCCTGCGTGGACCTGCTGCTGGCGGCCGGCCGGCTCGCGGTCGCCCGCGGCGCCCGTACGGTCGCGCTGACGCTCGCCGCGACGGGCGAGCGCAAGCTCACCCGGCTGCGGCGCACCGACGGCGTGTCGGAGCGGGTCGCGGCGCTGCGCGCGGCCGCCGAGGCCCTGCCGGAGCCCGAGCTGCCCGTCCCGCCCGGCGAGCTGACGGCCCACCTGGCCGAGGCCGGGGTGGACTACGAGACGGGCGCCGACCTGCTCTCCGCCGCCCTGGACCGGTACCGGGGTGAGCAGGCCGGCGCCACCGGGCTGACGCTGCTCCTGGCCACCGTGCTGGGCGGCCTCGGGCACACCCGCGCCGCGGCCGACCTGCTGTGGCGGTGCCTGGAGGACGACCCGGAGGACCGCGAGCTGACCGGCGCGCTCGGCGAGATGCTGATCGACGCCGGGGACACCGAGGGCATCCGCCGCCTGGCCGACCGGGTGGCGGCCTCCGCCCCGGCCGACGGGCACTGGATACGCGCCCGCTGGGCCGCCGCCGAGGGCCGCTGGGCCGAGGTGCTGGAGCAGTGCCGGGCGATCCTGGCGCTGGACGACGAGGTGCTCAACACCCGCCGCCTCGCCGCCCGCGCCGCCACCGAGCTGGGCGACCACGCCACCGCGCAGCGGCTGTACCTGGAGCTGCTGGAGCGCGCGGCGCCCGCCGGGGGCACTGCCGAGGGCACAGCTGAGGCCACCGCCGAGGAGGACGGCCACCGGACGGTCGGGGAGCCCGACCTGTGGCACCTGATCACCGCCGCCAGCGCCAACCGGGACTGGGCCGTGGTCCGCTCCACCGGTGCGCTGCTCGACATCGGGTTCGACGAGCCCGAGGGCCCGGTGGACGAGGAATGGCAGCTGGTCACCGTCCGCGCCACCCGCACCAACGGGTCGACGGCGGACCTGCCCGCCCTCCGGACCGGCCCGGCCACCGCCCGCATCCTGCCGGTGCTCGGCGACGACCTGACGCTCAACCACGGCGACCTGGTGGTCTTCGCCCCGGCCCTGCTGGAGCACCCGCCGGCCGAGGACGCCCCGGAGGAGGAGCGGCGGCACTGGCGCCCGGTCTTCGAGTTCCTGACCCTGCTCGACCCGGCCGGGTACACCACGTACTGGATCGACGGCGGCTGGCCCGGCGACGAGCCCTGGTCGGCCCTGCGCGAGGAACTGCACGCGGCCGGGTACGCGGTCTGGGCGTACAGCAGGGAGCAGTACCGGATCACCGACCCGGCGGACGGCGGCGACACCCTGCCCGGGATCTACGCGGCCCTCGGCGTCCCGCCGACCGCCGCGGCCGCCGAGGCCGACGCCCTGCTGCTGCGGCTGACCGACGGCTGGCCGCACCCGCTCGCCTGGCCGGCCCTGGCCAAGGCGGCGGGCACGGACCTCGCCCGGCACGAGGAGGTCGTCGAGCGCTACGGGCTCTGACCGGACGGTTCCCCGGCCCGGGCTCCGGGCCCCGGCCCGCGCGCGCCCGCTGGCCGGGGAACCATTCCGGACCGGGGCGAGTCTTTGTCAATGCTTTACTGTTTCATTGCTAAGACTCGACCTTCCGGAGTGCCCGCACCGTGACCAGCCTCGCCCTCGGCCCGTCCTGGCTCGATCCGACCCACCTGATCTCCACCTTCGGCCCGATCGGCATCCTGGCCATCGTCTTCGCCGAGTCCGGCCTGCTGATCGGCTTCTTCCTGCCCGGCGACTCGCTGCTGTTCACCACCGGCCTGCTGGTGGCCGACGGCACCTACCTGCACCAGCCGCTCTGGCTGATCTGCGTGCTGATCGTGGCCGCCGCGGTGGCCGGGGACCAGGTCGGCTACCTGTTCGGCCGCAAGGTCGGTCCGAGCCTCTTCCGCCGCCCCGACTCCCGGATCTTCAAGCAGGAGAACGTGGAGAAGGCCGCCGCCTTCTTCGACCGGCACGGGCCCAAGGCGATCGTGCTGGCCCGCTTCGTGCCGATCGTGCGGACCTTCACCCCGATCGTCGCCGGGGTGAGCAGGATGAACTACCGCACCTTCGTGGTCTACAACCTGGTCGGCGGCGTGCTGTGGGGCGGCGGCGTCACCGTGCTCGGCTACTTCCTGGGCCAGATCCCGTTCGTCCGGGACAACATCGAGGCCATCCTGGTCGGCATCGTGCTGGTCTCGGTGGTCCCGGTGGTCATCGAGCTGCTGCGGGCCCGCCGCTCCGGCGGGTCCTCCACCGCCCGCCACCGCGCCGGGTAGGCGCCCGCCGTCCCGTCCGTGGGACGCCGCGTACATGTGCGTCGCGCTTTTCGATCAGGCAAGGTGTAACCCGAGATCGAGCAGTGGCCGAAGGCCACCAGGGGCGGCAAGGAGCGGAAGTGCCTAAGCGGGGCCGACCGGGTGCGGGCAAGCGGGCGAGGGGAGGCCGGGCGGTACGACAGGCGCGGCAGGCCCCCCCGACACCGGTGCACCCCGCCGACGCCCCGCCCACCGAGGGCCTGCTCGGCCACCCCGCCCCGCCGGTCGAACCCACCACCGTCGTCCCGCTCGCCCCGCCCGTCCCGGAGACCAGGGGCCTGCTGGCCCCCGAGCCCGAGCCGGCGCCCGAACCCGAGCCGGTGGCCGTGCCGGGGGCCCGCCCGGAGGCCGGGCGCCCGGCCCGCCGCCGCTCGGTCGCCGAGGACACCCTGACCCCCGAGGAGTGGCGGGCGGCCGGCTACACCCCGCCCGACGGCATCCCGATCCCTGAGCTGACCGCCGGCGCCCCCGGCGAGGCACCCTGGCCGGACCGGATGCGCACCCTGCTGCGCACCCCGATGTCCGAGCGCCCCGCCTTCGAGCGCACCGCCCGCGACATGCACCCCGCCGCGGCCGTCACCCGCAACGTCCCGCGCATCCTCGACCTGACGCTGCGCATCGGCGAGCTGCTGCTGGCCAGCGGCGAGGCCGCCGAGGACGTCGAGGCGGCGATGCTCGGCATCGCGCACGCCTACCGGCTGGACCGCTGCGAGCCGCAGGTCACCTTCACCCTGATCGGCATCTCGTACCAGCCCTCGCTGGTCGAGCCGCCGGTCACCGCCGACCGCGTGGTGCGCCGCCGCACCTCCGACTACACCCGGCTCGACGCGGTGTACGCGCTGGTCGCGGACATCACCGCGGAGAAGGTGTCGGTCAACGACGCCTACCGCCGGCTCGCCGTGATCCGCCGCAACCGGCACCCGTACCCGGCCTGGTTCCTCGCCCTGACCACCGGCCTGCTGGCCGGTGCGGCGACCTTCCTGGTCGGCGGGCGGGCCGACGACAAGGGCTGGCTGGTGTTCGCGAGCGCCTTCGTCGCGGCCGTCCTCGGCGACCGGCTGGCCTCCGCGCTGGCCAGGCGCCGGCTGCCGGAGTTCTACCAGTTCGTGGCGGCCGCGATGCCGGCCGCCGCGTCCGGCATCATCCTCTCGCTCAACGACTGGGGCCTGCGCGGCTCGGTCGTGATCACCGGCGGCCTGTTCGCCCTGCTGCCCGGGCGCGCCCTGGTCGCCGCCGTGCAGGACGGCCTGACCGGCTTCTACATCACCGCCGCGGCCCGCCTGCTGGAAGTGATCTACCTGGTCGCGGGCATCGTGATCGGGGTGATGGTGATCCTCTACCTGGGGGTCGGCTTCGAGGCGAACCTGCGGCCGGACGAGAGCCTGGTGGGCGTCAACTACCCGCCGGTCCAGATGATCGCCGCGATGGTGCTGACCCTGGCCTTCGCGACGCTGCTCCAGACCGACCGCCGCACCCTGGCGCTGGTCACGGTCAACAGCGGCATCGGCTGGGCCAGCTACGGCGCGCTGGTCTACAACGCGGGCGTCAACCCGATCGCGGCGACCGGCGTGGCGGCCGGGCTGGTCGGCCTCTTCGGCCAGCTGATGGCGCGCTACCGCAACGGTTCGGCGCTGCCGTACGTGACCGCCGCGATCGGGCCGCTGATGCCCGGTTCGGCGCTCTACCTCGGGATGCTCGCCTTCGCCCAGGGGCACTCCAGCGCCGGCCTGGTGTCGGTCTTCCGGGCGGCGGCGATCGCGATGGCGCTGGCGGTCGGGGTGAACCTCGGCGGGGAGATCGCCCGGCTGTTCATGAAGCTGCCGGTCGGCGACGAGCGCCCGTCGCTCTACCCGGTCATGCCGCGCCGGGCGGCCAAGCGCACCCGGGGATTCTGACCGGGCGTCGGGCCCGGGGCCGGGTCCGACGCGGGCCCGGGGCCACGTCGGGGCAGGCAGGACGCAGGACCAGGAACGAAGGTAAGACCCATGACCACACTGCTGGACGGCTACCGCGAGCACATCGTCGGCGCGCACAAGCAACCGCTGTTCCTGCTGCTGGTCGGATTCATCACCTCCTTCGTCTTCATCCGGTTCAGCGTCCGGATGATCCGCGCCCAGGTGCGCTGGTGGCCGGGCAACGTGACCCCCGGCGGCCTGCACATCCACCACATGGTGTTCGGCCTGGGCTTCCTGCTGCTCGGCGGCATCGGGGTGTTCGCCACCTACGGCGGGCACCCGTGGATCGACTGGTTCGGGCTGGCCTTCGGCATCGGCTGCGGCCTGGTGCTGGACGAGTTCGCGCTGATCCTGCACCTGGACGACGTGTACTGGAGCGAGCAGGGCCGCAAGTCGGTGGACGCGGTGATCTTCGGCATCCTGTTCACCGCCCTGCTGCTGGTCGGGTACGTGCCGCTCGGCGTGGTGCCCGGCGAGGAGACCAGGTGGGGCCTGATCACGATCATCTCGGTGAACGCGCTGGCCTCGGTGATCACCCTGCTCAAGGGCAAGGTCTGGACCGGTCTGCTGGGGATCATGGTCCCCGGCCTGTCCTGGATCGGGGCGATCAGGCTGGCCCGCCCGAGCAGCCCGTGGGCCCGCTGGCGGTACGCCGAGCGCCCCCGCCGCCGGGCGCGCGCCCCCCCCCCCCCGCCCCCCCCCCCCTCCCCCGCCCCCCCCCCCCCCCCCCCCCCTCCCGCGGGCGGGGCCGGTGCCGCCTGCTCTGCGGGGCGACCAGGCCGGCGTCGAGCGCGGCCCGGGTGTCGTCGGGCGTGGACTTCACGGCTGCGGTGGTCACTTGGCGCCGTCCGCGAGCTTGTCGATGTC
>NZ_MSJQ01000020.1 GCF_014596515.1 Streptomyces sp. CBMA156 | reverse complement strand
GGCGCGCGCCCGCGCGGCCGGTGCGGCGTGGACGCCGGAGCCCCCGGCGTTCCGGGCGCCGGCCGGGGCGTCGTGGGAGCCGTACCGGGAGTCGCACGGCGAGCAGCACCACGCGCACGGTGAGTACCACCTGCGCGGCGAACACCAGCCCGCGCGGCCGGTGCGGCGTGGACGCCGGAGCCCCCGGCGTTCCGGGCGCCGGCCGGGGCGTCGTGGGAGCCGTACCGGGAGTCGCACGGCGAGCAGCACCACGCGCACGGTGAGTACCACCTGCGCGGCGAACACCACGACGCGTACGCCGGGCACCAGCACGGGCCCGGGCCGCTCCACGGCCAGGACCCGCAGTCGGAGCCGGGCGCCGCCGATCACCCGCCGTATTCGCGCCGCCCGCAGATCCGGGCCCCGTACGAGCGGCCCTGGACGGCGGAACGGGCGGTCGCCCGGTCCGTGGACCGTTCGACCGCCCGTCGGGGTGCGGCGCCGGGATCAGCCGGCCGTGCTGTACGCCACCAGTGAGACGCCGACGTACTGGACGATGAACGCCCCCAGGGTGAAGGCGTGGAACACCTCGTGGAACCCGAACCAGCGCGGTGAGGGGTTGGGCCGCTTGAGCCCGTACACCACGCCGCCGATGCTGTAGAGCACCCCGCCGACGATCATCAGCACCAGGACGGCGACTCCGCCGGCGCGCAGGAAGTCGGGCAGGAAGAAGGCGGCGGCCCAGCCCAGCGCGAGGTACACCGGCGTGTACAGCCAGCGCGGCGCGCCGACCCAGAACACCCGGAACGCGATGCCGGCCAGCGCGCCGCCCCAGACCGCCCAGAGCAGCAGCTGCTGGTCGGCGCCCTTGAGCAGCAGCATCGTGAACGGCGTGTAGGTGCCCGCGATGATCAGGAAGATGTTCGCGTGGTCCAGCCGGCGCAGCACGGCGTCCCCGCGGGGCCCCCAGTCGAAGCGGTGGTACACCGCGCTGACCCCGAACAGCAGCCACGCGCTGACCGAGTAGATCGCGCAGGCGATCTTGGCGGGCGTGGAGTCCGCCAGGCAGATCAGCACGATCCCGGCGGCCACCGTGGCGGGGAACATCCCGGCGTGCAGCCAGCCGCGCCACTTCGGCTTGCTCTCCGTGAGTGCGCTCTCCCCGAGTGCAGCAGCAGTCATGCGCTGCATGCTACCCGCTACCTACGGCTCCGTAGGTTACTCACGCGTAGGAAGTGGCGGTCGTCACTCTTGGACGTTTTGGAGCATTTGAAGTGTGGCGCCGCGCACTTCGTCGGGGGAGACCGCAGCTTGTTACTCATGAGTAATCATACTTGCAGTAGTAAAGGGTGCGTCAATTTCGACGCTTCGCCGCGTTCCGGCCCCAAGTCCGGAGCTACGCTGCAAGCACCCTCAGACCCCCGCGACGCCGTCTCCTCGCCGAGATGGCGTGAAACGGAGCGATCGTGTCGTACGAGATCTCTGCTCTCAGCGCATCCGCGCCCACCCGCCACAAGCAGCTGCTCGCTTGGGTGAGCGAGATCGCCGAGCTCACCCAGCCGGACCGCATCGAGTGGTGCGACGGTTCCGCCGAGGAGTACCAGCGCCTCGCGGACCTGCTGGTGGCTCAGGGCACCTTCAAGAAGCTCGACGAGGAGAAGCGCCCCAACTCCTACTACGCCGCCTCGGACCCCACGGACGTGGCACGCGTGGAGGACCGCACCTACATCTGCTCCGAGCAGGAGAAGGACGCCGGCCCGACCAACAACTGGAAGGCCCCCGCCGAGATGCGCGAGGTCTTCCAGGGCGAGCAGGGTCTCTTCCGCGGCGCGATGAAGGGCCGCACGATGTACGTCGTGCCCTTCTCGATGGGCCCGGTCGGCTCCCCGCTGGCCGCGTACGGCGTCGAGATCACCGACTCCGCCTACGTCGCCGTCTCCATGCGCGTGATGACCCGCATGGGCCAGGCCGTGCTGGACCAGCTCGGCGAGGACGGCGACTTCGTCAAGGCCGCGCACACCGTCGGCGCCCCGCTCGCCGAGGGCGAGGCGGACGTGGCGTGGCCGTGCAACAGCACCAAGTACATCTCGCACTTCCCGGAGACCAGGGAGATCTGGTCCTTCGGCTCGGGCTACGGCGGCAACGCCCTGCTCGGCAAGAAGTGCTACGCGCTGCGCATCGCCTCGACCATGGCCCGCGACGAGGGCTGGCTGGCCGAGCACATGCTCATCCTGAAGCTCACCCCGCCGGCCGGTGCCACGGGCGAGCCGGAGGCCAAGTACGTCGCGGCCGCCTTCCCCTCGGCCTGCGGCAAGACCAACCTGGCCATGCTCCAGCCGACCGTCCCGGGCTGGAAGGTCGAGACGATCGGCGACGACATCGCCTGGATGCGCTTCGGCGCCGACGGCCGCCTGTACGCCATCAACCCCGAGGCCGGCTTCTTCGGCGTCGCCCCCGGCACCGGCGTGGACACCAACGCCAACGCCATCGACACCCTCTGGGGCAACACCGTCTTCACCAACGTCGCCCTCACCGACGACGGTGACGTGTGGTGGGAGGGCCTCACCGAGGAGCCTCCGGCGCACCTGACCGACTGGCGCGGCAACGACTGGACCCCCGAGTCCGGCACCCCGGCCGCCCACCCGAACGCCCGCTTCGCCGTCCCGGCCGCGCAGTGCCCGACCATCGCCCCGGAGTGGGAGGACCCGGCGGGCGTGCCGATCTCGGCGATCCTGTTCGGCGGCCGCCGCGCCACCGCCGTCCCGCTGGTCACCGAGTCCTTCGACTGGCAGCACGGCGTCTTCCTCGGCGCCAACATCGCCTCCGAGAAGACCGCCGCCGCCGAGGGCACCGTCGGCGAGCTGCGCCGCGACCCGTTCGCGATGCTGCCGTTCTGCGGCTACAACATGGGCGACTACTTCGCCCACTGGCTGAAGGTCGGCGCCCGGGCCGACGCCGCCAAGCTGCCGAAGATCTACTACGTCAACTGGTTCCGCAAGAACGCCGAGGGCGCGTTCGTCTGGCCCGGCTACGGCGAGAACAGCCGCGTGCTCAAGTGGATCGTCGAGCGCCTGGAGGGCACCGGCGAGGGCGTCGAGACCCCGATCGGCGTGCTGCCGACCGTCGAGGGCTTCGACCTCGGCGACCTGGACCTGTCCAAGGAGGACCTCGACCTGCTCTTCACCGTGGACGCCGACATCTGGCGCCAGGAGGCCGCCCTCGTGCCGGCCCACCTGGAGACCTTCGGCGACCACACCCCGAAGGAGCTGTGGGACGAGTACCGGAACCTCGTCGCGCGCCTCGGCTGAGCCTGAGCCTCAGCCGCGAGAGAGGCGGACGCGCGGCACGAACCGCGCGCCCGCCGAGCGACAGGACGGCCGGAGTTCCGCCGGGCGATCTTTCCCCGACCAAGGAGATCGCCCGGGCCGGGACTCCGGCCGTAGTGTTCTCCGGGCCGTGGTGTTTTCCGCCCCCGGCGGCCTGCCCTACGGCTGGACGTAGCCGTCGAGGAAGTCGCCGATCCTGGTCACCGCGTCGGTGATCTCCTCCGCCCGGGGCAGCGTGACCAGCCGGAAGTGGTCGGGCTCCGGCCAGTTGAAGCCGGTGCCCTGGACCAGCAGGATGCGCTCGGAGCGCAGCAGGTCGAGCACCATCCGGGCGTCGTCCTTGATCTTGTGGACCTTGGGGTCCAGCCGGGGGAAGGCGTACAGCGCGCCCTTGGGCTTGACGCAGCTGACCCCGGGGATGCGGTTCAGCAGCTCGTACGCGGCGTCGCGCGAGGCGTGCAGCCGGCCGCCGGGCAGCACCAGGTCGCGGATCGACTGCCGCCCGCCGAGCGCGGCGGCCACCGCGTGCTGCGCCGGCATGTTGGCGCACAGCCGCATCGAGGCGAGCACGGTCAGGCCCTCGATGTAACTGCGGGCCCGCTGCCGGTCGCCGGAGAGCACCATCCAGCCGGAGCGGAAGCCGGCCACCCGGTACGCCTTGGACAGCCCGTTGAAGGTGACGCAGAACAGGTCCGGGGCCAGGGTGGCCAGCGGGACGTGCTCGGCGTCGTCGTAGAGGATCTTGTCGTAGATCTCGTCCGCGTAGACCACCAGCCGGTGCCGGCGGGCGATCTCGACGATGCCCTCCAGCACCTCGCGCGGGTAGACCGCGCCGGTCGGGTTGTTGGGGTTGATCACCACGACGGCCCTGGTCCGGTCGGTGACCCTGGCCTCCATGTCGGCGAGGTCCGGGTACCACTCGGACTGCTCGTCGCAGCGGTAGTGCACCGCGGTGCCGCCGGCCAGGGAGACCGAGGCGGTCCACAGCGGGTAGTCCGGCGCGGGGACGAGCACCTCGTCGCCGTCGTCCAGCAGCGCGGTCATGGCCAGCTGGATCAGTTCGGAGACGCCGTTGCCGAGGAAGACGTCGTCGACGGAGAGGCCGTGCAGCCCGCGGTCCTCGTAGTGCATGACCACCGCGCGGCGGGCGGAGAGCAGGCCCTTGGAGTCGCCGTAGCCGTGCGCGTTGGCGAGGTTGCGCAGGATGTCCTGGAGGATCTCCGGGGGCGCCTCGAATCCGAAGGTGGCGGGGTTGCCGGTGTTGAGCTTGAGGATGCGGTGGCCCTGTTCCTCCAGCCGCATCGCCTCGTCGAGCACCGGGCCGCGGATGTCGTAGCAGACGTTGGCGAGCTTGCTGGACTGGATGACCTGCATGTCCGCCTACTTTAGGGGTACGGAGGGGCCGTGCGGCGGCTCTCCGGAGGAGTGCTTCCGAGGGCTCGAACAGCCCCCTTGGATCGGCAGGCGGGGGTGGCGGGCGGCCTTCCGAACCGGCGGTGGGATGTCCGGAATGCTCCTGTACGCGAGGAGCGCCGTCGCGCGGTGGTGCGGAAGGAGACGGACGGCACACCGCCCGGCGCGGGAGGATGTGGCCGGTGCGTCGATCGAGGAGGGGGAACGCCGATGGGTCCGGTCGTGGTCGCGGCGGTGCTGGTCGGTCTCCTGGTGGCTCCGCTGTTGCGCGGACTGGTCGCCCGGTTCGCGGTGCCGGAGGGCGAACCCTGGTGCGAGGACTGCCCGTCCTGCGGGCGCCCGGCGCGCCTGCTGCCGCCGACCGGGCGCTGCCCCGGCTGCCGGGAGCGGCTGGGCGCCGGCCCCTGGACGGTGGAGGCGGTCGCGGCGGCGGTCGCCGTCGCGGTGGGGTACGCGGCGGACCGGCCGGTGGTGGTGACTCTGGCGCTGGTCTGGGCGGCGGCGCTCGGCGTGGCCCTCGGCTTCGTCGACGCGCGGGTGCGCCGGCTGCCGTACCGGCTGACCCTGCCACTGCTCGGCGGGGTGACCGCGCTGCTGCTGGCGGCGGCGCCGACCGCGGGCCCAGGGGTGCCGCTGCGCTGCCTGCTGGTCGCGCTCACGGTCGGTGGGGTGCTCGAACTGGCCGTCTGGCTGGGCGCGTTGGGCCCCGGCGACTCCCCGCTCGGCCTCGCGCTGGGCGGGCTGCTCGGCTGGTACGGATGGTCGGTGGCGCTCGGCGGGCTGTTCGCCGCGATGGTGCTCGCCGGGCTCTGGGCCACCCTGCGGGCCGCCGCCGCGCTGGCCCGCCGCCGGCCGGTGCGCGGACTCGACCTCCCGGTCGGCCCCTTCCTGCTGCTCGGCGCGCTCACCGCGGTCCTGGCGCGGTGAGCGCGGACCCGGCACGAGCGGAGCCGTTCCCCGTAGCCCCGTCCCGCAGAACGGTCCCGCGGGACCGTCCCGAAGAGCCGTCCCTAATAGAGGGGACAGCGGGAACGGAAGAGCCCGCCGTACCGGTTCGGTACGACGGGCCCCGCCGCCGACGCGCAGGCCCCACCCTCAAGGAGCGGCGCGCCGGGGGAGTTGAGCTCTCGGAGGCCTGGGCCTCGTGCCGTTACGGCATCTTGTGGACGAACGGGCCGACCGCGTTGGAGAACGCGTTGCCGTTGTTGACGTCCCAGTTGGTCGACCAGGTCATCGCGCCGCGGATGGTGGGCCACTTGGCCGGCGGCACGAAGCTGCCGCAGTTGTTGCCGGTGGCCAGGCAGTCCAGCGCGTTGTTCACCACGGTCGGCGAGACGTAGCCGCCGCCCGCCGCCTTGGTGGAGGCCGGGACGCCGATGCCCACCTGGTCCGGCCGCAGGCCGCCCTGGATCTGGGTGCAGACCTGGGAGGTGATGAAGTCGATGGTGCCCTGGGTGTAGACCTTGCCGTCGCAGCCGTTCATGCCGCCCGAGTTGTAGAACTGGGTGTTGACGACGGTGAGGATGTCCTTGGTCTTCAGCGCCAGCTGGAAGTAGGCGCCGGAGGTGCTGTACATCCCGATGGTCTCGGGCGCCATGGTCAGGACGAAGCCGGGGCCGACCTTGGCCTGCAGGGCGTGCAGCGCGTCGCCGAGCGGGCCGGCCTGGACGCCGTTCTCCAGGTCGACGTCGATGCCGTCGAAGCCGTAGTCCTTGATGATCGCGTAGGCGCTGTTGACGAAGTTGGCGCCGGCGGTGGCGTCCCCGACGGTGATCGCGCCGTTCTGGCCGCCGATGGAGAGGATGACCTTCTTGCCGGCCGCCTGCTTGGCCTTGACGTCGGCGCGGAACTGGGCGTCGGTGTAGCCGCCGAGCGCCTTGGACAGGCCCGGGTCCAGGGTGAAGCTGATCGCGCCGGTCTTGGTCGGCACGGAGTCGGCGAAGGACACCGCGATGATGTCGTACGCGCTCTGGACGTCGCTCAGCCGCTGCACGGTCGAGTTGTTGTCGAAGTTCTGCCAGTAGCCGGTGACCACGTGGGCGGGCAGACCGGTGACCGGCGGGTTGGTGCTGGTCGGCGTGGCGGTGGGGGTCGCCGTCGGGGTCTGGGTGGGCGTCGCGGTCTGGGTGGGCGTCGGGGTCGCCGTCTTGGTGGGCGTCGCGGTGGCCGTCGGGGAGGCGGTGGCCGTGGGGGTCTGGGTGGGAGTGGCGGTCGGCGAGGGGGTGCCGGTGCCGCCGGGGCCGATCAGCGCGACGTCGTCGGCCAGGTAGGCGCTCTGGCCGTACCAGCCGTGCAGGTAGACGGTGACGCTGGTGGCGTTCGCCCCGGTGGTGAAGGTGGTGGACAGCTGGTTCCAGCTGTTCTGGTTCGACCAGACGGACGGGTCGGTGCCGCCGGTGCCGCGGGCGCCGAGGTAGGTGTACGGGCCCTGGACCCACGCGCTCAGCGTGTAGCTGGTGTTGGGCAGCACGCTGATGGTCTGGGTGCACTCGGCGGTGTCGCCGGCGCCCGGGGTGGCCTGGAGCGCGCCGGTGCCGGAGTGGACCGGGGAGGAGACCGTGGTCGCGGCGCCGGCGCAGACCCAGCCCCCGAGCCCGCCGTCGAAGCCGCCGTTGGTGACCAGGTTGCCGACCGCGGCGCTGGCGCCGCCGGCGAAGAGGGCGAGGCCGCTGCCTGCCAGGGCGAGGGCGGTGGCACCGGCCGCGACGACCGGGAGGGGGCTGCGTCGACGCTTGTGCGAAGGCTGGTTCAGCGTACGGGCCATGGGGTGGCGCTCCTGGGGGAGGAGCGGCCGCCGCGGTGGGGGGCGCGGCGGCCGCGTGTGGGGGAGGGGAGGTCCGAAGTGAGCCTGTGGGGCGGAGGAGAGGAGGATCGTTCCGTCCCGGATCAAAAGCTGGACTAGACCATTGCTGGTCGTCAAGCATCGGACGAACGGCTTACGGTTCCGTTAAGGATTCGGAGACCGTTCCGTGTCCGCGCCCCGTGCGCCCCCGAACGCTTCCGTGACCCCTCGGGACGACCCCCGACACGCCGGTCGCGACAGACTTCGTACAGGACCGTGACCAGACCGCTACCTGCGGCTTTACCGTGCACCTGCGCGCCGGAGTAGGCTGCGCCGGGGGCGGTGACGCACCAGTTGCAACGAGTACGGAGGGGCCGCGAAACATGGGTCTGCGCGATGTCGTCGAACGGACGCCGGGTCTGCGCACCCTGCTCGGCGGGATGTACGGGCTCTACGGCCGACGGGTCGAGGTCCACCTCGCGCGCACCCCGCACCACATCGGCGTGATCCTGGACGGCAACCGCCGCTGGGCGAAGGCGACCGGCGGCTCCACCGCGTACGGCCACCAGCGCGGTGCGGACAAGATCAGCGAGTTCCTCGGCTGGTGCGACGAGACCCACGTCAAGGTCGTCACGCTGTGGATGCTCTCCACCGACAACCTGGACCGCCCGGCCGACGAGCTGGTCCCGCTGCTCGGCATCATCGAGGACGCCGTCACCGGTCTGGCCGCCGCCCGCCGCTGGCGGGTCAACCCGGTCGGCGCGCTGGACCTGCTCCCGCAGCACACCGCCGACGTGCTCAAGCGCGCCGCGGACCAGACCGCCGGGATCGACGGGATAACGGTCAACGTCGCGGTCGGCTACGGCGGCCGGCACGAGATCGCCGACGCCGTCCGCTCGCTGCTCCAGGAGCAGGCCGGACGCGGCACCTCGATCGAGGAACTCGCCGAGGTCCTGACCGTCGAGCACATCTCCGAACACCTGTACACCCGCAACCAGCCCGACCCGGACCTGATCATCCGCACCTCGGGCGAGCAGCGGCTGTCCGGTTTCCTGCTCTGGCAGAGCGCGCACAGCGAGTTCTACTTCTGCGAGGCGTACTGGCCGGCCTTCCGCAAGGTCGACTTCCTGCGCGCGCTGCGGGCGTTCGAGCAGCGCCACCGGCGGATGGGGCTGTAGCCGGGGGCGGCGGCCCCGGTCCCGGGGCCCGGCCCCGGCCGTCCGGGGAAAATGACCGCCGTAGGCCTGGCCTACCCGGCGGCCGCGCGAGGCCAAACGTTCACCGGCAATGATCCGTCAGTTCGCCGGGGGCGCGAATGCACCGTTCCCCGCCTGGGAATACTCCAGTCAGTCCGGTCCCGGGGCCACCGGGGCAGCGGGGCCGGCTTGCCGCGGATGACGCAGGGTCATCCGCTCTGGAGGCCTAGTGGTCAGTTCCAAGAGCCGCCGGACACCAGACCGGCGCACGTACGTTCTCGACACCAGCGTGCTCCTGGCGGACCCGCTCGCCATGACCCGCTTCGAGGAGCACGAGGTCGTCCTCCCGGTGGTGGTCGTCACCGAGCTGGAGGCCAAGCGGCACCATCCGGAGCTGGGCTACTTCGCCCGCCAGGCGCTGCGGCTGCTCGACGACTACCGGGTCCGCCACGGCCGGCTCGACGAGCCGATCCCGGTCGGCGAGCTCGGCGGCAGCATCCGGGTCGAGCTCAACCACTCCGACGTGTCGATACTGCCGGCCGGCTACCGCTCCGGCGGCGGCGAGGCGGACACCCGGATCCTCGCGGTCGCCCGCAACCTCCAGGCCGAGGGCTACGACGTCACCGTCGTGTCCAAGGACCTGCCGCTGCGGATCAAGGCCAGCTCGGTGGGGCTGCTCGCCGAGGAGTACCGGGCCGAGCTGGCGATCACCTCGGGCTGGACGGGCATGTCCGACCTGCACGTCCCGGCGGACCAGGTGGACGCGCTGTTCGCGGCCGGGCACGACGTCGCGCTGGACGTCGACGGGGCCGCCGAGCTGCCCGTCCACACCGGGCTGGTGCTGACCTCGGAGCGCGGGCGCGCGCTCGGCCGGGTCACCGGGGACGGCCGGGTGCGGCTGGTGCGCGGCGAGCGCGAGGCGTTCGGGCTGCGCGGGCGCAGTGCCGAGCAGCGGGTGGCGCTGGACCTGCTGCTCGACCCGGAGATCGGCATCGTCTCGATGGGCGGCCGGGCGGGGACGGGCAAGTCGGCGCTGGCGCTGTGCGCGGGGCTGGAGGCGGTGCTGGAGCGGAGGCAGCACCGCAAGGTGATGGTCTTCCGGCCGCTGTACGCGGTCGGCGGCCAGGAGCTCGGCTACCTGCCGGGCTCCGAGGCGGAGAAGATGGGCCCCTGGGCGCAGGCGGTCTTCGACACCCTGTCCGCGGTCACCACCCCGGACGTGATCGAGGAGGTCATCTCCCGCGGGATGCTGGAGGTGCTGCCGCTGACCCACATCCGGGGGCGCTCGCTGCACGACGCCTTCGTGATCGTGGACGAGGCGCAGTCGCTGGAGCGGAACGTCCTGCTGACGGTGCTGTCCCGGATCGGCCAGGGCTCGCGGGTGGTGCTCACCCACGACGTGGCGCAGCGGGACAACCTCAGGGTGGGCCGCTACGACGGCGTGGTGGCGGTGGTGGAGAAGCTGAAGGGCCATCCGCTCTTCGCCCACATCACGCTCACCCGCTCGGAGCGTTCGCCGATCGCGGCGCTGGTCACGGAGATGCTGGAGGACATCCACCCGTGATCCGCACCTGACCGGTACATAGTCGGACAATACGGTCAACTTGCGGCCTGGAGCCCGTTCCTGACGGAGCGGGCTCCACCCGTTTCATCACATCGAGTGCTTTCTGTCAGGGAAACCGCCGGACGGTGAATGTGACATGCGCCACGCAGGCGGGAATTGCGTCGACCGTGTCCGGTGCGGCATGGTGAGGGTTCTGTCAGGCCCCGCGTACGGCGCGGCAGGGCTCCCGGACTCCGGGAGTCAGGCCCCGGAAGGTCCACCAACTCCGGTCGGTGGACGCACAATTGAAGACCGTTGAGCCGTACGCCGCCCGAATTCCAACGCCCGGTCGCCTCACCTCGGCCGGACGCCGGGCCAGCACCTCCCGTGACCAGAGCACCGTGCGGAGGTCCGTGCCAAGGGGCATCTTGCGCCCGTACGGTCACGCGTGGGCGATGCTGGAAGGAATTCATGTGACTCGGATCTCGGTCCGGGGAGTCGCTGTGGCCTCCGCCACCGCCGTCACCGCTGTCGGTGCCGTCGTGGGTATGGCCGCTGGCAGCGAGGGCAAGGTGACGCAGACGGTCGACGTCGCCGGCGCGACCCTGCTTGCCGAAGTCCCCTCTGGCGCCCAGGCGCAGACCATCAGTGACAACATCGGCCAGCAGGCATCCGCCCAGCAGGCCTCCGCCGACGCCGCCGCGAAGGCGGCCGCGGAGCAGAAGGCCGCCGAGGAGGCCGCGCGCCAGCAGGCCGCCGCGGACGCCCAGGCGAAGGCCGACGCCCAGGCCAAGGCCGACGCGGA
Organism: Streptomyces sp. CBMA156; assembly: GCF_014596515.1. GTDB lineage: Bacteria > Actinomycetota > Actinomycetes > Streptomycetales > Streptomycetaceae > Kitasatospora. The sequence continues at coordinate 2,503 of NZ_MSJQ01000020.1, read as the reverse complement.
GAAGGCCGAGGCGGACAAGGCGGCCAAGGCCGCGGACGAGAAGCGCAAGGCCGACGAGGCCGCCGCCAACCGTTCCAAGTCCCGTTCGGCGATGACCGCCGTCGAGGACAGCGCGCCGCCGGTGTCGGTCAGCCCCGGCTCGGTCCAGGACCAGGCCCGGCAGATCGTCGGCAACGACGCGCAGTTCCAGTGCTTCAGCCAGATCGTGAAGCGCGAGAGCGGCTGGGACTACACCGCGACCAACAAGAGTTCCGGCGCGTACGGCCTGGTCCAGGCGCTGCCCGGCACCAAGATGGCCTCGGCCGGTGCCGACTGGCGCACCAACCCGAGCACCCAGATCAAGTGGGGCCTCAGCTACATGAACTCCCGCTACGGCAGCCCCTGTGGCGCGTGGTCGTTCTGGCAGTCGCACCACTGGTACTAGGATCGGCCGCCGCTCCGGCGGCGCCGTTCACCACGGCCCCCGGCCGCTCGCCCTGTTCGGGCGGGTGACCGGGGGCCGTGGCGTCTGCCGGTTCGGGCGGCCCCGGGCCGAAGTGCTCCCGGGCCGGGGCGTGTTCCGCGGTCCGCGGGGAAGAAGCGGACCGCGCCGCCCGGGCCGCGCTGACCAGTGCGCCTTCGGGCGGTGCGGTCCCGGGTGCGGACGCGGGGCGCGGAAAGGGGTCCTGGTTGCTTCCCGCACCGGCCGGTCCGCCGGCAGTTGGCCGTGGGACGACCTCGGTGGCTCGGCCCCGGGGTCTCGTCCCGACTCCTCCCCAGCGAAGTGTGTCCGAAACCATCTGAAACCTGGCGATTTGTCCGGTCATCGGGATGGACGGTTCGAGTCGAACAGGTCGGCGACCGGACTCGCCGCGCCCGTGCCGGGTAGCGTCATCCCTGACGGCCGCGGCAGGACCCGCGGCGTACCGCCGGGCACGGCGGGTTCGGCAGGGGAGCGGTGGTAGCGAGGATGGCGCGGGGCGGAAAGGCCTTCAAGGCCGTGGCCAAGGGCATGGCCGTGGTGGCGAGCACGGCCGCCGTGATTGAGCGGCGCCGCCGTGCCGCGATGGCGGCGGACCTGCACGACCCGGCCGTCCCGGCGCCGGCCGACGGGCGGGTGCCGGCACTCGCCGACGGGCGCGTCCCCGCGCTCGTCGAGCGGCCGGGGCCGGTCCCGGTCCCGCGGGGCGACTCGACTCCGGCGGTGCCGACGGGCTCCGCGGTCGACACGGTGAAGGCGGGCGACGCGGTCGGCACGGTCCAGGTGGCGCAGGCGGCGGAGGTGGCCCCGCCGGCCGCCGCGGCGGCTCCGGCCGTCGCGCCCGCACCGACCGCGCACGCCGGGCTCGGACGGGAGTACCACCCCGGCCGCCCGGCCACGCCCGCCGAGGCGGTGCCGTGGGGACTGCGGGTGGCCGCCGAGTCGACCTGGCGGCTGCTGCTGCTCGGCGCCGCGCTCTACGTCGTCTTCTACGTGGTCGACATGCTGCGGCTGGTCGCCTTCTCGGTGCTGGCCTCGCTGCTGATCACCGCGCTGCTGGCGCCCTCGGTCTCCTGGCTGCGGCGGCGCGGGGTGCCGCGCTCGCTCGCGGCGGGCGGGGTGTTCCTCAGCGGTCTGGCCGGGATCGGGCTGGTCGGCTGGTTCGTGGTCTGGCAGGTGACCACCAACCTGACGGTCGTCACCAACCAGGTCAAGACCGGCGTCAACCAGCTGAAGGACTGGCTGATCACCGGTCCGCTGCACCTGACCGAGCAGCAGATCACCAACTTCGCGGATCAGATCACCAAGGCCATCACCACCAACACCGACCGGCTCACCTCGGTCTCGCTCACCGGCGCGCAGATCGCCGTCGAGGTGCTGACCGCGGTGATGATGACCTTCTTCAGCACCTTCTTCTTCCTCTACGACGGCGAGCGGATCTGGACCTGGCTGATCCGCGGGCTGCCCAGGCGCTCCCGCTTCGCGATGGCCGGTGCCGGTCCGAAGGCCTGGACCACGCTCACCGCCTACGTGCGCGGCACGGTCTGCGTGGCGTTCATCGACGCGGTCTGCATCGGCATCTGCATCGACCTGCTGGGTGTGCCGCTGGCGATGCCGCTGGCCGTGATCATCTTCCTGGGCGCCTTCGTCCCGCTGGTCGGCGCGCTGGTCACCGGCACCGTCGCGGTGCTGATCGGGCTGGTCACCCAGGGGCCGTGGACGGCGCTGATGGTGCTGGTGGTGCTGGTCGCGGTGATGCAGGTGGAGAGCCACATCCTCCAGCCGCTGATCCTCGGCCGGGCCGTACGGGTCCATCCGCTGGGCGTGGTCCTCGGCGTCGCGGCCGGCGGCATCATCGGCGGCATCGGCGGTGCGGTCGTCGCCGTCCCGCTGATCGCCGTCACCAACACCGTGGTCTCCCACCTGCGCCGCCGCAACGAGGCGGGCCAGGCCGTCTTCACCGCGCTCGAAGCGGCCCGCGAGGCCGCCGAGCGGACGGCGGCCGGCCACCCAGGGCCCGCCCAGCCCGGGCCCGCTCAGCCC
>NZ_MSJQ01000002.1 GCF_014596515.1 Streptomyces sp. CBMA156 | reverse complement strand
GGCCGCCGGGGAGTTCGGCCAGCACCATGGGGTGCCCCGGCCGGACGGCGACGCCGTCCACCAGCAGCCGGGCGCCGGCCCCGGCGAGCGCCCGGTGCAGGAAGTCGACCGGCCCGGCGGCCGTCCCGCCGGTGGTGACCACCAGATCGGCGGTGCAGTGCCGCAGCGCGTCCCCGAGCAGCCCGAAGTCGTCCCGGACGTACCTGACCTCGGCGGGCTCGGCGCCGGCGGCCCGCAGCCAGGGCGGCAGCAGCGGCCCCAGCGCGTCCCGGACCAGGCCGGGGCCCGGCACCCCGCTGGTGAGCAACTCGTCGCCCAGGACGAGCAGCTGGACCTCGGGACGGCGGTGGACCGAAAGCCGGTCGTGGCCGCAGGCGGCGGCCAGGCCGAGCACGGCAGGACCGACCCGGGTGCCGGAGGGCAGCAACTCCTCGCCCCGGCGGCACTCCTGGCCGCGCGGGCGGACGTCCTGTCCCGTGGTCAGCGGCTGCGGGCCCCGGTCGTGCAGCAGCGCGCCGTCCGTCCGCCCGTGCTCCCGGCGCAGTACGGCGGTGGCACCGGGCGGCAGTTGGGCGCCGGTGGCGATCTCCACGGCGGTGCCGTCGGCCAGCGGCGCCGGCTCGGCCGGGCCGGCCAGGACCCGGCCGGCGACCCGCCACGGCCCCGGACCGGCGACCGCCCAGCCGTCCATCGCGGA
>NZ_MSJQ01000199.1 GCF_014596515.1 Streptomyces sp. CBMA156 | reverse complement strand
GTCACCTCGCCGGCCTGGACGGCCTTCTCGGCGGGCGCCTGCTCCAGCACCACATGCGCGTTGGTGCCGCTGATGCCGAAGGACGACACCGCCGCGCGGCGCGGACGTCCGACCGCCGGCCAGTCCCCCGCCTCGATCCCCGCCAGCAGCTCGACCGCCTGCCGGGGGTCCTGCCGGGCCAGCACCTGCGCGGCCTGGGCCAGCACCACCACCCCGGTGACGTCGTGCGCGGCGAAGTCGTGCAGGTCACGGGCCAGGTCCAGGCGCTGCGCCCGCCGTCCGGCCACCACCGCGGCCCGCGCGCGGGTGTCCATCGACCGCAGGTAGCAGCCGACGCCGACCACCGCGCAGGACAGCAGGGCCGGGATCAGACAGAGTTTGACGGCCGCCTCGGGCGGGGCCGGCGGCCGGGCCCAGAGGGCGATCCGCAGCGGCACCAGCACCACCGTCACGACCAGCAGCACGCCGTAGCCGAGGGCGGCCGCCGCCGGGGGCCGGCGCACCGCGGGAACGACCGGGGCCAGCAGCGCGACGGTCTCCAGCAGCCACCAGGGCTCGATGCCGCCGGACACCGGCCCGCGGTAGCCGGCCGTCACCAGCAGCGAGACGGCGCAGGCGGACAGCACCGAAGGCCCCACCGCCCCGGCCCGCCCCGGGCCCCGGAGCGCCGGGAACAGCCCGGCGGCCACCGCCGTCACCCCGGAGCCGACGATCAGCGGCCCCGGGTCCCCCAGCCCCGCCACCGCGGCCGCCAGCACCCCCGCCACGGCCGCTCCGTACCCCGCCCCGCGCACCACGGTCTGCCACGACCACGTCATGGCTCGGGATCCTACGAAGCCGGACGGGCCGCCGGGACCGCTTCACCGAAGGCCGGCCCCACGGGCGGGGCCGGCCGCCGGCTCACTCCTTCGGGGCCTCCGGCTCCTCGACGAAGTCGACCTTCTTGAACTGCCGGTTCATCGACTTGGCCAGGAACCAGGTCGCGACGCCGAGGGCGGCGAAGACGACGAAGCCGAGCAGGCCGGGGGTGACCTTGGCGTCGTCGACGGCGAGGTCAGCGGCGAGATGGACGAGGTTCACGGAGGCACTCATATCTCTATGGTGGCCCGGCTCACGGGGAGCCGGGCCCTCGGGGGGTGGTTCAGTCGCGCGTGTCGGCGGCCTCGGCCACCAGGGTGGGGGTGCGCAGACCGGCGAACAGGTCGTCCTCCGGCAGGTCCACGTCGACCAGGGTACGGGCGAGTTCGTAGTCCTCGGTGGGCCAGACCTCGCGCTGGACCTCCAGGGGAACGCGGAACCACGGGCCGTCCGGGTCGATCTGGGTCGCGTGGGCGATCAGCGCGCGGTCGCGGGTCTCGAACCAGTCGTCGCAGCGGACCCGGGTGGTGATCTCGCGCTCCTTGCGGCCGCTCTTCTCCCAGCCCTCGATCCACTCCCCGTACGGCGACTCGTGGCCGTGCTCGGTGAGGTACGCGTGCAGGGCCCGGATGCGGCCCATCGGGAAGCCGTGGTTGTAGTACAGCTTGAGCGGCTGCCAGGGCTCGCCGGCCTCCGGGTAGGCGTCCGGGTCGCCCGCGGCGTCGAAGGCCAGCATGGTGATCTTGTGGGTCATGATGTGGTCCGGGTGCGGGTACCCGCCGTTCTCGTCGTAGGTCGTGATGACCTGCGGCCTGAACTCGCGGATCAGCCGGACCAGCGGCTCCGCCGCCTCCTTGACGTCCTGGAGGGCGAAGCAGCCCTCGGGCAGCGGGGGCAGCGGGTCCCCCTCGGGCAGCCCGGAGTCCACGAAGCCCAGCCAGGCCTGCCGGACGCCGAGGATCGCCCGCGCCTCGTCCATCTCCTTGCGGCGCACCTCGTGGATGTTCTCCTCGATGTACGGGTCCCCCTGGAGCTTGGGGTTGAGGACCGACCCGCGCTCGCCCCCCGTGCAGGTGGCCACCAGCACGTCCACGCCCTGCTCGACGTACCTGGCCATGGTGGCCGCGCCCTTGCTGGACTCGTCGTCCGGGTGGGCGTGCACCGCCATCAGTCGCAACTGCTCAGTCAACGCCTTGCGTTCCTTCCACACTCGTCGGGCGTTCCGCGGAGTCCGGGTCTGCCCACCGTACGAACCGCTCACTTCGGGACCGCGTCGCCGCGGGGCCGGGCCGCTGAACGTCGCCGGCGCGGCCGAGCCCTGCCCCCGCCGGACCGGCCGCGGGCGTGCCCCTCCTATAGTGACGGACTGGAGGTCCGTCGCATTCCCCCGCACCATCCCGCGCGGCCCCTCCCCCAGGAGAGGACGGAGTCCGATGAGTGCAGACACCACCGCCGCCCGGCTGCCCGAGGGGCGCTACGGCCGCGGCGGCACCCGTGACTCGGACCGCCGCCTGAAGGTGATCGGCGCGGTCTGCGGCGTGCTCGGCCTGGGCCTGATCGCCTGGCTGGGCGGCTCCTACCTGCTGCGCGAGTCGAAGATCAACGGCTCGGTGCCGACCTTCCAGGTGCTCTCCGACTCCGAGGTCCAGCTGCGCCTCACCGTGCGCAAGGGCGACGGGCAGGCCGGCACCTGTACGGTCCGCTCGCAGGCCGACGACCACGCGGTGGTCGGGGTGGCCGACTTCCCGGTCCCGGCGGCCGGCTCCGGCTACGACGCGGTGGTCACCCTGCGCACCACCGCGCGCGGCACCACCGCCGAACTGCTGGGCTGCACCCCGGCCAAGTAGCGCGCACCCCTCGTCACGCCCCCGGCGCCACGCCCCCCGCGCCACACCCCCGGCCGCGCGCCCCGCACGGCGCACCCGTCACCGGCGGCGCGCATATTCGATCCGGGGAGCGGGCATCCGTAGAGGGTTCCGCGCCCCGTTGCCGTACACCCCGGCGCAACGCCGCCGTCAATGGCGCGCAAACGCCCCTCCCGTATGTCGGCAGGACTTGTTAGGCTCGTGGTTTCGCCCCTTCCGCACCGGATGGTACGGGAGCGGGCGTTGCTTTGTAGTTGAGACCGATATCACCACCGACCCTGCTGACGACTCACACCCTCAGCACAGCCCCCCAGCACCTACGAGGAGCACCCGTGACCCAGACCAGTGAGAACGTGACCTGGCTCACTCAGGCCGGCTACGACCAGCTCAAGGCCGAGCTGGACCACCTGACCGGGCCCTGGCGCATCGAGATCGCCCAGAAGATCGAGGCGGCGCGCGAGGAGGGCGACCTCAAGGAGAACGCCGGCTACCACGCGGCGAAGGAGGAGCAGGGCAAGCAGGAGCTGCGCATCCGCCAGCTGACCCAGCTGCTGGAGCGGGCCAAGGTCGGCGAGGCCCCGGCCGACTCGGGCACGGTGGCCCCGGGCATGGTCGTCACGGTCGCCTTCGACGGCGACGAGGACGACCTCATGGAGTTCCTGCTCGCCTCCCGCGAGGTCGCCGGCGCCGACGCCCTGGACGTCTACTCGCCGCAGTCCCCGCTGGGCCGCGCGATCGACGGCAAGCGGATCGGCGACGAGGCCACCTACGAGCTGCCGAACGGCAGGCCGGCCATGGTGAAGATCGTCAAGGTCGTGCCGCACGCCGGCTGATCCGGCGCCACGACACGAGGGCGGCCGCGGAGGTCAGGGACTCCGCGGCCGCCCTCGGCGTTCGGGCCGAGCCCGGTCAGGCGCTGGACGACCGGTACTTGCGCACTGCCAGCCACGAGAACACCGCGGTGATCACCACCGACCACAGCACCGACACCAGCGCCGCGTGCTGCATCGACCAGGCGCTGTCCACCGGACCGACCTGGTTGCCGAACAGCACCCGGCAGGCCTGCACGGTGGCGCTGAAGGGGTTCCAGTACGCGATCCCCTGGAGCCAGCCCGGCATCGAGGTGACCGGCACGAAGGCGTTGGACACGAAGGTCAGCGGGAACAGCCAGATCAGTCCGGCCGAGGTGGCCGCCTCGGGGCTGCGCACCGACAGGCCGATCAGCGCGCCGATCCAGGAGAAGGCGTAGCCGAGCAGGAGCAGCAGGCCGAAGGCGCCGAGCGCCTTGAGCAGGCCGTCGTGGATCCGCCAGCCGACCAGCAGCGCGACCAGCGCCAGCACGACCAGGGTGAACGCGGTCTGGCACAGGTCCGCGAGGGTGCGGCCGACCAGCACCGCGGAACGGGCCATCGGCAGCGAGCGGAACCGGTCCACCAGCCCCTTGCTCATGTCCTCCGCGATGCCCGCCGAGGCACCGGCGACGGCGAAGGTGACGGTCTGGGCGAAGATGCCGGCCATCAGGAACTGGATGTACGTGTCCGAGCTGGAGTTCGTGCCGGGGATCTTGATCGCCCCGCCCATCACGTACGAGAACAGCAGCACGAACATGACCGGCTGCATCAGCCCGAAGACGACGATCTCGGGTATGCGGGTCGTCCGGCGCAGGTTCCGTTTGGCGACCACCCAGGAGTCGTGCAGGGCGGCGGAGATCCCCCGGCGCTGCCTGGGCATCGCCGGGCCGATGGCGTGTTCGGTGGCGGTGCTCATCTCAGCTCTCCTTCCCGGCCGTCACGGCCTGCTTGTCCGGCCCGCGGCCGCCCTTGCCGCCGTCCTTGCCCTTGCCCCGGCCGTCCGCGCCGGCGTCGTCGCCGTCCTCCTCCCCGGGCCGCTCCTCGGCGACGTGGCCGGTGAGGGTGAGGAAGACGTCGTCCAGGGTCGGGCGGCGCAGCCCGATGTCGTCGATCTCGATCCCGCGGGAGTCCAGTTCGCGGATCGCGTCGGCGAGCACCCGGGCGCCGCCGCTGATCGGCACGGTGATCCGGCGGGTGTTCTTCTCCACCGTCGGCTCGCCCAGCGCGTAGCCGGACAGCGCCGCGAGCGCGTCGGTGATCAGTCCTGGCTCGTGCACCACGACCTCGATCCGCTCGCCGCCGATCTGCGCCTTGAGCTGGTCGGCGGTGCCGCGGGCGATCACCCGGCCGTGGTCGACCACCGCGATGTCGTGGGCGAGGCGGTCGGCCTCCTCCAGGTACTGGGTGGTGAGCAGCAGCGTGGTGCCCTGCTCGACCAGGGTCTCGATGACCTCCCAGAGCGCGAGCCGGTTGCGCGGGTCGAGGCCGGTGGTCGGCTCGTCCAGGAACATCACCGGCGGCCGGACGACCAGGGCTGCGGCCAGGTCCAGGCGCCGGCGCATGCCGCCCGAATAGGTCTTGGCCGTACGGTCCTTGGCCTCGGCGAGGTTGAACCACTCCAGCAGCTCCAGCGCCCTGGCCTTCGCCTCGCGGTGGGTCATCTGGTAGAGCTCGCCGACCATGGTGAGGTTCTCGAAGCCGGTCAGGTACTCGTCGACCGCCGCGTACTGGCCGGAGAGGCCGATCAGGCTGCGGACCTGGTTGGGGTGCTTGAGCACGTCGACCCCGGCGACCACCGCCCGGCCGGAGTCGGGGCGGAGCAGAGTGGTGAGGACCCGCACGGTGGTGGTCTTCCCGGCGCCGTTCGGGCCGAGCAGCCCGAGCACCGTGCCCTCGGGGACGTCGAGGCTGACGCCGTCCAGGGCTCGTACGTCGCCGAAGGTCTTCACCAGGTTCTCGGCTTGGATGGCTGGCGCCATGGCCTGCCTCATCTCCTAGGACGTATGGGGCGATCTGTCCCACTCTGCCCTGTTTTCAGGCACACGGGCGAGTCGGTACTCGACCCATGGGACTCGAACGCGATGTATCGCGAGTCTCCCAGTACGCGATATATCGCGTCAAGGGACGGAACTCAGCCGGAGACCACGTACCCCGCGTCCCGCAGTTCACCGACCACCAGCGCGCAGTGCTCGGGCCCCTTGGTCTCCAGATGCAGGTCCACCTCGACCTCGGTCAGCCCCAGCCGCGGGTCGGTCCGCACGTGCGCCACGTCCAGCACGTTGGCGTCCACCCTGGTCAGCACGCCCAGCAGGTCCGCCAGCGCGCCCGGCTTGTCCGCCAGCCGCACCCGCAGCGACAGGTAGCGCCCGGCCGCCGCCAGCCCGTGCCGCAGCACCCGCTGCATCAGCTGCGGGTCGATGTTGCCGCCGGACAGCACCGCCACCACCGGGCCCTCGAAGGAGTCCGGCCGCTCCAGCAGCGCCGCGATCGGGGCCGCCCCGGCCGGCTCGACCACCAGCTTCAGACGCTCCAGCCCGAGCAGCAGAGCCCGCGACAGCGCCTCCTCGGAGACCGTGCGGATGCCGTCCGCGAGCGTGTTGACCACCTCGAACGGGATGTCCCCGGGCCGCCCGACCATGATCCCGTCCGCCATGGTGGCGAACCGCTCCAGCGACACCGGCCGCCCGGCCGCCAGCGAGGGCGGGTACGCGGCCGCGCCCGCCGCCTGCACCCCGACCACCCGCACGTCCGGCCGCAGCGGCTTCACCGCCGCCGCGATCCCGGCCAGCAGCCCGCCGCCGCCCACCCCGACCAGAATGGTCCGCACCTCGGGGCACTGCTCCAGGATCTCCAGCCCGACGGTCGCCTGACCGGTGACCACGTCCCAGTGGTCGAAGGGGTGGATGAACACCGCGCCGGTCGCGTCCGCGTACCGCTGCGCGGCCAGCAGGGCCTCGTCCACGGTGGCGCCGTGCAACCGCACGTCGGCGCCGTACTCGCGGGTGGCCGCGACCTTCGGCAGCGGCGCCGCGACCGGCATGAACACCGTGGAGCGCACGCCCAGCAGCGCGGCCGCCAGCGCCACCCCCTGGGCGTGGTTCCCGGCGCTCGCCGCCACCACGCCGCCGGCCCGCTGCACCGGCGAGAGTCCCGCGATCCGCACGTACGCCCCGCGCAGCTTGAAGGACCCGGTGCGCTGCAGGTTCTCGCACTTCAGGTGGACCGGCGCGCCGATCAGCGCGGAGAGGTGCCGACTGCCCTCCATCGGGGTCACCCGGGCGACCCCGGCGAGCATCTTCTGGGCGCCGCGGACGTCGTCGAGGGTGATCGGCCAGTTGTGCATGGCGCCAGACTACGGGGGGCTCCGACGGCAATCCGGGATGCCGGGCCTGTTCCCGGGCCCGCCCGGCCCGCGTACGCTGCTGGTCCTGAGCCTCCCTCACCGCACGACGATCGTGAGCCGCGATGACGACGACCTCGCCCCAGGCCACCGACCGCACCGACCCCGTGTACACCCAACTCCAGTACCAGCTCGCGCTGTTCGCGCGCCGGATGGAACAGGTCCGGACCTCCGACGGCGGCGTCGGGGCGCTCGACCGGGCCGCCTACCTGCTGCTCGACCGGCTGGACCGGCACGGCCCGGCCAACGTCAAGGCGCTGGCCGAGGCCCTCGGGGTGGACTCCTCCACGGTGACCCGCCAGGTCGCCCCGCTGGTCGCCGCCGGGCTGGTCGGCCGGGTGCAGGACCCGGCCGACCGCCGCGCCGTACGGCTCGCACTGACCTCGCACGGCGCCGGCCGGCTCACCGAAGTCCGGGACGGCCGGGCCGAGTTGACCCGCCGCCTGGTGGCCGGCTGGCCACCGGAGGAACAGCGCGCGTTCTGCGCCCTGCTGGCCCGCTTCAACCTCGCGATGGAGTCGTACTCGGCGGACCGGCAGGGGCAGTGAGGGGCCGCCGGGGCCCCGTCCTGATCAGCCCAGCGCCTGCGTGAGGTCGGCCAGCAGGTCGTCGATCGACTCGATGCCGACCGAGACGCGCACCAGGTCGGACGGCACCTCCAGCAGCGAGCCCGCCACCGAGGCGTGGGTCATCCGGCCCGGGTGCTCGATCAGCGACTCGACGCCGCCGAGCGACTCGCCGAGGGTGAACAGCTGCGCGCGGTTGCAGACCTCGACGGCCGCCTCCTCGCCGGCGGCGACCCGGAACGAGACCATGCCGCCGAAGCCCTTCATCTGCTTGGCGGCGATGTCGTGGCCGGGGTGCTCGGGCAGGCCCGGGTAGAGCACCTGGCTGACCTTCGGGTGGCTGGCCAGCAGCTCGGCGACCTTCTCCGCGTTGGCGCTGTGCCGGTCCATCCGGACGCCCAGCGTCTTGATGCCGCGCAGCACCAGCCAGGCGTCGAACGGGCCGGAGACGGCGCCCATCGCGTTCTGGTGGTAGGCCACCTCCTCGCCGAGGGCCGCGTCGGCCAGCACCAGCGCACCGCCGACCACGTCCGAGTGGCCGCCCATGTACTTGGTGGTGGAGTGCACGACCGCGTCCGCGCCGAGCGAGATCGGCTGCTGGAGGTACGGGCTGGCGAAGGTGTTGTCGACCACCAGCAGCGCGCCGGCGCCGTGGGCGATCTCGGCGAGCGCGGCCAGGTCGGTGATGCCCAGCAGCGGGTTGGACGGGGTCTCCACCCACACCGCGCGGGTGTTGGGGCGCAGCGCCTCGCGGACGGTGGCCAGGTTCTGGGTGTCGGCGACGGAGAACTCGACGCCCCAGCGGGTGAGCACCTTGGCGAACAGCCGGAAGGTGCCGCCGTAGGCGTCGTTGGGGATGACGATGTGGTCGCCCGGCTTGAGGATCGTGCGCAGCAGGGTGTCCTCGGCGGCCAGGCCCGAGGCGAAGGCGAGGCCGCGGGCCCCGCCCTCCAGCGCCGCGAGGCACTCCTCCAGCGCGGTGCGGGTCGGGTTGGCGCTGCGGCTGTACTCGTAGCCGCCGCGCAGTCCGCCCACCCCGTCCTGCTTGTAGGTGGACACCTGGTAGATCGGCGTGACGACGGCCCCGGTCTGGGGGTCTGCTTCCTGACCCGCGTGGATGGCGAGGGTCTCGAAGCCCTGGGGAAGCTGGTGCTGGGTCATGGGTCCGAGCCTAGTGGGCGAATGCCGCCAAGCCCTCCCGAACCGGGAACCGGGACGAACCCGCAGGTGGGAGCGGGGTGCGGCGGGCCGTAACCACGGTGCGCCGAGCCCCCGGCGACCGCTACGATCTGCACCCGTCGTACACATGTTCACCATGCAACAACCGCGCGTCGTCCTGCCGTCGCGCCCCCGGGAAGGTCACCGCATGGACGCGCCCCAGCGTTCGACTGTCATGAACACATCTGCCCGAGCCGCCACCGCCGTGGCCCTGCTCATCGGCTTCTACCTGCTCGCCCTCGGCATCGTCGTGGGCCTGCTCGTCCTCGACATCACGTTGTACCAGGCCTCGGGCGAGCTCCGCCCGACCCTGATCAAGGTCTGGGCACTGACCGCCGCGGTCGCCTACCCGGTGGTCCGGGTGGTGTTCCTGACCCGCCGTCGCAAGGACGACGGCGAGGTGGCCGGAGTACTCCTCACCCGCGAGCGGCAGCCCGCCCTGTGGGCCGTGGTCGACCGGATCTCCGAGCGGACCGGCGTCCGCGGACCGGCCGAGATCCGGCTCGTGCCCGAGGTCAACGCGGGCGTCCTGGAGGAGACCAGGCTGCTCGGCCTGGTCCCCGGCAAGCGGCACCTCGTCATCGGCGCCCCGCTGCTGATCGGCCTCACCGAGGGCGAGCTGGAGTCCGTGCTGGCGCACGAGTTCGGCCACTACAGCAACCGGGACGTCAAGCTGGCCGCCGTCACGGTGGCCGGCCGCCGCGCGGTCCTGCACACCATCGGCGGCCTCCACGAGCGCGCCGACGAGCACAAGGCCGAGGAGGCCGCCAAGCTGGCCGCCAAGGCCGAGAAGCGGCTGGCCAAGGGCCGCAAGCCGTCCGGCGCGGTGGCCACCGGCGGGGTCGACCGGGTCCTCGCCAAGTTCTTCACCCTCTACGCCAAGCTCTACTTCCGGGTCTCCGAGGCGGTCGGCCGCCGCCAGGAGTACGCCGCCGACCAGGTCGCCGCCCAGCTCGCGGGCCGGGACGTCACCGCCGCGGCGCTCCGCCGGATGCCGGTCCTGGGCTCCGCCCAGGACTTCTACCTCGGCAGCTACGCCACCATCGGCTGGGACGCGGGGCTGCTCCCGCCGGCCGGCCAGGTCTACGGCGGCCTGGCCCACCTGCTGGCCGACCCGAAGCGCCGGGAGGAGCTCGCCGAGTACGCGCTCGAACTGCCCTCGGAGCAGCCCGACCCGTACGACTCGCACCCGCCGATCGACCGCCGGGTCGCCGCGATCGAGGCGCTTCCCGACGACGGACGCGGCCCGGGTGCCACCGGCCCCGCCCTCGCGCTGCTGCACGAGGCCGAGCGGGTGCTGACCGAGCTGGAGGCCGTCTCGCTGGTCCCGGAGGCGGCCCGCAAGCAGCGGGTCGACTGGCCCGAGCTGGTCCGCGCGGCGATGCTCGTCCACGCCCGCGAGGCGGCCGTCCCGGCCCGCGGGGCCCTGACCGCCCTGGGCCTGCCGCCCACCGTCCACGGGCTGCTCGACGCCGTCGACGCCGGCCGGGCCTGGGAGTTCACCGGCCGGCTGCCGAGGAGCGAGGAGGCCGCCGCCGCGACCGGCCGGGCCGCCCGCGAGTTCGCCCGCCCGGTGCTGCGGAAGGAACTGGCGCACGCCACCGTCGTCACGCTGGCCGAGGCCGGCCTGGCCGGCTGGGAGCTGTCCTGGTCCGGACCGGCCGAACTGCACCTGCCGGACGGCTTCGCCAAGCGCTTCGACACCGCCCTCGACGCCGCCTGCACCGACACGCCGGACACCGAGCCGCTGCGGGCACTGCTCGCCGGGGCCGGCCTCCCGTCGGCCACCGCCCCGGCCGTCTGAGCCCACCGCACCGCACCGCACCGCACCGCACCGCGCCCAGGAAGGATCTCCCTTGACCGGCATCATCGTGTTCGCCGTCGTCGGCCTCGTGCTGCTGTTCCCGGTCGTCATGACCAGGCTGGCCAAGCGCAAGCAGGCCCAGCTGGAACGGGCCAGGACCACCATCGCGAACCACGAGGCACGGCAGGCCGAGGAGGAGCGGGGGAGGGACACCGCCACCGCGTCCGGCCACGGGCTGGTGCCCGCCGAGGACCTGGTCCTGGACGGCGAGCCGGGCCCCGAGGAGGCGGCGGCGCTCGCCGCCGCGAAGGCGGGCGACTGGCGGCCTGCCGCCGCCCACCTCACCGGGGACGTCCGCGCCGACGTCCGCTGGCGGCGCCAGCGCCCGCTGGCCGAGCTGGCGGCCGAGGACGACGCCTGGCTGCTGGCCTGGCGGGCGGAGCACCCGCAGGACCCGGCGGCCGCCCTGCTGCACGCGGACGCCCTGGTCGTCCTGGCCTGGAACATCCGCAGCTCGGCCCGGGCCCAGCACGTCACCCGCGAGCAGTTCGCGGCCTTCCACCGGGTCCTGGGGGAGGCCGGGGAGGCCGCCGTCGAGGCGGCCGCGCTCGCCCCCGCCGACGACCCCAACCCGTGGGTCGCCCAGGTCCCCGTCGCCATGGGCCTCGGCTGGTCCAACGACCGGTTCCGGGCGCACTGGGCCGAGCTGACCGAGCGCGACCCGCACCACTGGGCGGCGCACAACCGGGCCCTCCAGTACTGGTGCGCCAAGTGGCACGGCAGCCACGAGCTGATGCACGCGTTCATCGACGGGGCGATCGCCGCCGCCCCGGCCGGCAGCCTGCTCGCGCCGATGAAGCTGGAGGCGTACTTCGAGCAGTTCGGCCAGGACGGGGAGCGGCTCAGCGCCTGGAAGCGGCCCGAGGTCGGCGCCGCCCTGGACGCCGCGCTCGCCGACCTCGCCGCCGCCGACCCGGAGCACCCCCGGATCCGCACCGCCCGCGGCTGGCTCGCGTACACCCTGACCCTGGTCGGTCGGCCGGCCGAGGCGCTGGAGCAGTACCAGGCCCTGGGCCGGTACGTCCCGCAGCCGTTCACCTACCTCGGCGACCCCCGGCAGTCCTTCGTCGACCTGCGGGTCAAGGCGGCCAGGGGGGCCGGCCGGAAGAAGCGCTGACCGACCCCGCGCCCGGCCCCGGCGGCCGCTCCCGGAATCCGGGGGCGGCCGTCCGCGTTGGACCCTGCGCCACCTTTCCCGACCCGCTGGAGCAGGCCGTGCTGTTCAACCGCCACAAGACCTCGCTCGTCCCCGCCGACCAGGCGCTGCCCGGCCGGCCGACCCCGGCCTTCACCCTGTCCGAGCCGCACACCGTGCTGGGCCACCCGCTGACCGGCCCGTACCCGGAGGGCCTGGAGGTCGCCGACTTCGGGCTGGGCTGCTTCTGGGGCGCCGAGCGCGCCTTCTGGCGGCTGCCCGGCGTGTGGACGACGCTGGTCGGCTACCAGGGCGGCCACACCCCCAACCCGACGTACGAGGAGGTGTGCAGCGGGCTGACCGGGCACACCGAGGCGGTCCGGGTGGTGTTCGACCCCGCGGTGATCACCTACGAGCGCCTGCTGAAGACGTTCTGGGAGGCGCACGACCCGACCCAGGGCAACCGCCAGGGCAACGACGTGGGCACCCAGTACCGCTCCGCCGTCTACACCCACTCCCCCACCCAGGCCGAGGCCGCCGCGGCCACCAGGGAGGCCCTCCAGCCGTCCCTGACCACGCTCGGTCACGGCCCGATCACCACCGAGATCGCCCCGGCCGGGCCGTTCTTCCCGGCCGAGCCGTACCACCAGCAGTACCTGTCCGAGGCCAAGAACCCCAACGGCTACTGCGGTCTCGGCGGCACGGGGGCCTCCTGCCCGATCGGCGTCGCCCGCACCCAGGGCTGACCTCCCGCGCCCCGGACGCTCTCCGGCACCCGGCTGCGGCCACTCAAAGTGACCGTTTCCCGATCCGGGCGCAGACTGGAAGGGCCAGCAGGCCGGCCCGGCCACCCGCTGGTGACCGGGCCGTCCTCGTGGGAGAGGAGTGCGCCATGTCCGGTCTCTACCAGCGGAACTTCGACGATCCCGAGGAAGTCCGCCCCTTCGAGGCGGGCACCGGGGAACTGCGGCTGGTCAACCTGGACGGCGGCCCGGTGGGCCGGGCCGTGTTCGAGCCGGGTTGGCAGTGGTCCAAGCACGTGAAGCCGATCGCCAAGACCGACAGCTGCCAGGCCGCCCACACCGGGTACGTGGTCTCGGGCCGGATGAAGATCGTCATGGACGACGGCCAGGAGGCCGAAGTGGGCCCCGGCGACTTCATGGTCTGCCCGCCCGGGCACGACGCCTGGATCCTCGGCGACGAGCCCTGCGTGATCGTCGACTGGCAGGGCTTCGCGGACTACGCGAAGCGCTGAGCCGGCGGCCGGAGCGCGGCCGACGGCCGGGAACGCGGTGGACGGCTCCTTCGTGGCGCCGTCCACCGCGCCGCCGGGTCAGACGGCGCTGCCGGCCTTCCAGGCGGCCCAGCCCATGTTCCAGCCGTTCAGGCCGTTGTCCGGGGCCACCGTCTTGTCACCGGAGTTCAGGACCTCGACCACGTCGCCGACCATCGAGGACTTGTAGAACTTGTAGCCGTCCGAGCCGGTGTCCTGCGCGCCCTTGGTGTCCTGGAGGCCGATGCAGCCGTGGCTGGTGTTCTGGCCGCCGAAGATCGACGACGGGGACCAGTAGTTGCCGTGGATGAAGGTGCCCGAGGTGCTGAGGCGCATGGCGTGCGGCACGTCCGCGATGTCGTACTCGCTGCCCAGGTTGACGGTCTGGGAGTTCATCCGGGTCTGGGTGTACTGCTCGGAGATCACCATCTTGCCGCCCCAGGTGGTGTGTTCGGGCGAGCCGCCGGAGATCTTGTAGACCGCGCTGACCTGGCCGTCGGTGGTGACGGTGAGCTTCTTGGTGGCGAGGTCGGCGACGCTGGTCTGGGCGCGGCCGACGGTGAAGCTCACGTCCTTGGACTGGGTGCCGAACACGCCCTTGGCGCCCTCGACGTCCTTGAGCCGCAGCTTGAGGGTGACCTTGGTGCCCTTGGCCCAGTACTCCTGCGGCCTGAAGTCGAGGCGGGTGCTGGAGAACCAGTGGCCGACGATCTCGACACCCGGCTCGGCCGTCACCGTGATCGCCTGCTGGACGGTCTTGCGGTCGGTGACCGGCTTGCTGAAGTTGATCGAGACCGGCATGCCGACGCCGACCGTCGAACCGTCCTCGGGGGTGAAGTAGCCGACGAAGGTGTTGGCCGGGGTCGCCGTGGTGAAGACGGCGTTGGAGTCCGCCTCCAGCTTGTCCTTGTCGAAGGCGG
This sequence comes from Streptomyces sp. CBMA156, assembly GCF_014596515.1. Lineage (GTDB taxonomy): Bacteria > Actinomycetota > Actinomycetes > Streptomycetales > Streptomycetaceae > Kitasatospora. Next base: position 24,639 of record NZ_MSJQ01000199.1, on the reverse strand, counting down.
TGGCGGCGACGGTGTACTTGGTACCGCTGGCGGGGGCGGCGGCCGAGGTCCAGCCGGTGCCGTCGGCGGAGAGCTGGCCGGCCAGCTCCTTGCCGGTGGTGTCGGTGACCTTGACGCTGCTCAGGGTGCCCTCGGTGACGGTGACCTTGACCGGCTCGCTGAAGCTCGCGGAGGCGGCCCCGTCGGCCGGGGTGACCGTGATGACGGCGGCCGAGGTCTTCGGGGCGGCGCTGCTGCTCGCACCGCCGGAGGCCGGGGTGCCGTTCGCGCCGCCGGAGCCGCTGCCGCCGCTGTTGTTGCTGCTGCTGCCGCTGTTGTCGTTGCAGGCCGCCAGCAGCAGGACAGGCGCACCGATCAGTCCCGCGAGGACCCCGCGCCGGCTCCAGTTGCTTCCGGCCGCCCGCCCCTGTCCGTCCCGTGCCGTCACGTCGCGTCTCCCTGCTGATCATCCCGGGCATTTACGGATACAGAAACGCAATCCACCCGTTCACGGTTCCATCACCGAAGGGTAAGCGATCGTATGAGATGACCCAACTTCCGGACGGAGAGGGACGAAACGCCCGATCCGCGAGGCGGACCGGGCGTTCACGAGCGGTGACGGCGGAGGCCGTCACCCGGTGTTCCGTCCTACTCGGCGGACTCGTCCACCTGGTACTCGTCCCACTCCTCGGTCTCGGGGTCGAACTCGGTCTGCGCCGACTCCCAGGTCGCCGAGGCGAGCTCCACCCCGGGCACCTCGCCGAGCAGCGCGACGGGGTCGATGAAGTGGGCGAGCGAGCCCGACGGGTCCACCTCGATGGCCTCGACGGACTGGGCGCGCTCCTCGTCGTCGAGGTACTCGTCCGCGCCGACCGCCTCCAGGGCGGCGGCCTTGAGCGCGCCCTCGTCGGTGATCTCCGCGATGAGCTCGATCTTGACCCGGACGTAGCGCGGGGCGTCCTGGTCGGTCGTTTCAGTGCTGGTCATGCGTGCGAGCGTACGGGACGGCCACGCCCGGCGCGGCGCACGGGCGGCTGCCCGGAGCGCGCTCCGGGCGCCCGGCAAGCCCACGACGGACCGAAGGCCCGGGGCGGACGGAAGGGGCCGGTCCCTCGGAGAAGGACCGGCCCCACCGCTCCCCCGCAGGGGCTCCCCCACCCGGGAGCCGCGGGGACACGCGCCGTGGCCGGCGCGGTGCTGCCGTGGGAGCCGCCGCACCCTGTCAGCCGGCCGGAGCCGGGCAGGGGCGGGACGACGGCGTCTCCCACGGCGGGAGGACACGGCGGCCGGGTCAGGGCCACCCGATGTGTCCGGAGCCGACCGCGGTCGCCGGGGAGCCGCTCCCGGACGGTTGCCGTCGCCTCACTCGGCGTCCTGCCGTTGACCACCACGATGCCCGAGCCGTGTTAACCACGTGCTGCGGACAGGTGACGCCGGTGTACCACTTCCCCGTGGACGAATCCTCCGCATCCGCCCGCGACGAGGTGGCGGCGACGTGGCGCGGCCGTGACGCCGCGTCAGTGCTGGCCGCGACCGGTCAGGAAGCCCAGCAGGTCCTGGCGGGTGACGATGCCCTGCGGCTTGCCCTCGACCAGCACGACGGCCGCGTCGGCCTTCTCCAGCACGGTCATCAGGTTGGTGACGGTCTCGCCCGAGCCGACCACCGGCAGCGGCTTGGACATCACCTTGTCCAGCGTGTCCGTCAGCTCGATCTCCTTGGCGAAGATGCCCTCCAGCAGCAGCTTCTCCACCACCGAGCCGATCACCTCGCCGGCCATGATGTCCGGGTGGCCGGCGCCCGGCGAGACCACCGGCATCTGCGAGACGCCGTACTCGCGCAGCACCCGGACCGCCTCGGCGACCGTCTCGTTGGGGTGCATGTGGACGAACTGCGGGACGCCGCCCTGCTCGATGGACTCCTTGCGGGCCAGCACCTCGCCGATGTGCGCCTCGTCGGTGGACGAGGGCAGGAAGCCGTAGTCGGCCATCCAGTCGTCGTTGAAGATCTTCGACAGGTAGCCGCGGCCGCCGTCCGGCAGCAGCACCACCACGACGTCGTCCGGCCCGAGCCCGCGGGCCACCTCCAGCGCGGCCACCACGGCCATGCCGCAGGAGCCGCCGACCAGCAGGCCCTCCTCCTTGGCCAGGCGGCGGGTCATCTGGAACGAGTCCTTGTCGGAGACGGCGACGATGCCGTCCGCGACGCCGCGGTCGTAGGCGGTCGGCCAGAAGTCCTCACCGACGCCCTCGACCAGGTACGGCCGCCCGGTGCCGCCCGAGTAGACGGAGCCCTCCGGGTCGGCGCCGATCACCTTGACCTTGCCGCCCGAGACCTCCTTCAGGTAGTTGCCGGTGCCCGAGATGGTGCCGCCGGTGCCGACGCCGGCCACGAAGTGGGTGATCCTCCCCTCGGTCTGCTCCCACAGCTCCGGGCCGGTGGAGTGGTAGTGCGAGGCCGGGTTGTCGGGGTTGGAGTACTGGTCCGGCTTCCAGGCGTTCGGGGTCTCCCTGACCAGGCGGTCGGAGACGTTGTAGTAGGAGTCCGGGTGCTCAGGGGCGACGGCGGTCGGACAGACGACCACCTCGGCGCCGTACGCGCGCAGGGTGTTGATCTTGTCCGTGGAGACCTTGTCGGGACAGACGAAGATGCACTTGTAGCCCTTCTGCTGGGCCACGATCGCCAGGCCGACACCGGTGTTGCCGGAGGTCGGCTCGACGATGGTGCCGCCCGGCTTGAGGGCACCCGAGGCCTCCGCGGCCTCGATCATGCGCATCGCGATGCGGTCCTTGACCGAGCCGCCGGGGTTGAAGTACTCGACCTTCGCCAGCACTGTCGCGCTGATGCCCTCGGTGACCTTGTTCAGCTTGACCAGCGGCGTGTTGCCGACCAGGTCGATGATCGAGTTGTGGTACCGCACGGGGGTCCTCCCGGTCTGTGGGCATGCGAGTGCTTTCGGTACTGCAAAGCCTAGGCCGTGGCACCCGCCCCGCGGTTCCCCTCTTTCACACCTCCCCCAATGGCCCACCCCCACCGGTGCCCCCGGTACTCCGGTGCCCCGCGCGGGTAAGACCGCTGTGCAGGCATCGCCACGGCCCGGAGGGGCCGGCAGGAGCACGGCAAGGGGGCACCGGATGCCAGGGGCACAGGACTCGCGGGCCCGGGTGGCCCGCCGGATCGCCACCGCGGCGGCCTACGGAGGCGGCGGGCTCGGCCTGCTCGGGGTGGGCCTGGTCGGCGTGCTGCTGACCGAGAGCAGACTCGCCGTCCAGGCCATCGGCGTCCTGGAGACCCACCCGCCCAGGGCCGACGGCGTCTACGGCGAGGCCTTCGCCGACCGCGCCGCCGCCGCGCAGGCCCCGCTCGTGCTGGCCGTCCTCGGCGACTCCACCGGCGCCGGCCTCGGGGTGGCCCGGGCCGGCGAGACCCCGGGCGCGCTGCTGGCCGCCGGACTGGCCTCGGTGGCCGAGCGCCCCGTCCGGCTGGTCAACGTGGCCCGTTCCGGCGGCCGCTCCGCCGACCTCTCCGGCCAGCTGGAGCAGGCGCTGCCGCACCACCCGGACGTCGCCGTGGTCATGGTCGGCGCCAACGACGTGACCCGGCACAGCCCGGCCCAACTGGCCGTCCGCCAGCTCGGCGAGGCCGTCGCCGCCCTGCGCGCCAACGGCTGCGAGGTGGTCGTGGGCACCTGTCCCGACCTCGGGACGATCAAGCCGGTGCGCCCGCCGCTGCGCTGGGTGGCCCGCCGGCTGAGCCGGCAGCTGGCCGCCGCGCAGACCATCGCGGTGGTGGAGGCGGGCGGCCGGACGGTCTCGCTGGGCTCGCTGCTGGGGCCGGAGTTCGCCGCGCGCCCGGAGATGTTCGCCGCCGACCGCTACCACCCCTCCGCCCAGGGCTACGCGACCGCCGCGATGGCCGTGCTGCCCTCGGTCTGCGCCGCGCTCGGCCTCTGGCCCGAGGAGGAGCGTCCGGCGACGGCCGTCCCCGGCGGGACGGTGCTGCCGGTCGCGGTGGCCGCCGCCGCGGCGGCCGGGCGGGCGGGCACCGAGGTGGCGGCCGTGCCGGCGGAGGGTCAGGGCCGCCGCTGGGCCCAGTTGCGGCACCGGCTGCGGATCGGTCTGCCCGGCTCCGAAGGCGGGAAGGAAACCGGTACGGCCCCCGGGAGCACGTCGGCCAGCTCACACGCCGGAGCGGGTGACGCCTGATCTACCAGGCGGTAACTTTCCTCCCGGACGTCAGGTCCGCCGTTCACTCAGCGAGGAGCCCGTCATGCCCGAAGCCGTCATCGTCAGCGCCGCCCGTTCGCCGATCGGCCGGGCGTTCAAGGGCTCCCTCAAGGACGTCCGCCCGGACGACCTGACCGCCCACATCATCCAGGCCGCCCTGGCCAAGGTGCCGCAGCTCGACCCGCGCGACATCGACGACCTGATGCTGGGCTGCGGTCTGCCCGGTGGTGAGCAGGGCCACAACCTGGCCCGCATCGTGGCCGTCCAGATGGGCATGGACTACCTGCCCGGCGCCACCGTCACCCGCTACTGCTCCTCCTCGCTCCAGACCACGCGGATGGCGCTGCACGCGATCAGGGCGGGCGAGGGCGACGTCTTCGTCTCGGCCGGCGTGGAGACCGTCTCGCGCAGCGTGAACGGCAGCTCGGACGGCCTGCCCGGCACCATGAACCCGGTCTTCGACGAGGCCCAGGCCCGCACCAAGAAGCGCGCCGAGGAAGGCGGCGGCGCGTGGCACGACCCGCGCGAGGACGGCCTGGTGCCGGACGCCTACATCGCGATGGGCCAGACCGCCGAGAACCTGGCCGCGCTCAAGGGCATCACCCGCGCCGAGCAGGACGAGTTCGGCGTCCGCTCGCAGAACCTCGCCGAGGCCGCCATCGAGGCCGGCTTCTGGCAGCGCGAGATCACCCCGGTGACGCTCCCGGACGGCACCGTGGTCAGCGCGGACGACGGCCCGCGCGCCGGCGTCACCCTGGAGGGCGTGTCCGGCCTCAAGCCGGTGTTCCGCCCCGACGGCACGGTGACCGCGGGTAACTGCTGCCCGCTGAACGACGGCGCGGCCGCGCTGGTCATCATGTCCGACACCAAGGCCCGCGAGCTGGGCATCACCCCGCTCGCCCGGGTGGTCTCCACCGGTGTCAGCGCGCTCTCCCCCGAGATCATGGGCTACGGCCCGGTCGAGGCCTCCAGGCAGGCGCTCAAGCGGGCCGGCCTGACCATCGACGACATCGACCTGGTCGAGATCAACGAGGCCTTCGCGGCCCAGGTGATCCCCTCCTACCGTGACCTCGGCGTCGACCTGGACAAGCTGAACGTCAACGGCGGCGCCATCGCGGTCGGCCACCCCTTCGGCATGACCGGCGCCCGGATCACCACCACGCTGATCAACTCCCTCCAGTGGCACGACAAGCAGTTCGGCCTGGAGACCATGTGCGTCGGCGGCGGCCAGGGCATGGCGATGGTCGTCGAGCGCCTCAGCTGACCCTCGGGTCACCCTCCGAAGGGTCTGGACCACCCGTTTGGAGTGACGCAGCGTAATTGAGGCCCGGATCACACCGCGAGGTCGATCCGGGCCTCTTTTCTTTCGTTTTCGGCCCGGAAATCGACACTGCGGAGCGGATCAACTCCACTGCGTAGAACGGTGTTACCTAACAATTTGGGGACAAGAGCGAAAGTCCCGGAGGAATTGGACATTCGCCACTGCGGTAACAGCCCCGCATGCGGCAATGTGGACACGTAACCCCGTTCCGCTCCTCGCTAGGAGTACGTTCCGTGAGCGCCGTCTACACCATCCTGCTGCTGATCCTGATCGCCGTGTCGACCGCCGTGCTGCTCCACCTCAGGGGACTCTCCCGCCGGCTGGACGCGCGGGCCGCCGCCCGCGCCGTGCCCGCGCCGGTGGACGAGGCCGCGATACGCCGGGCCGTCACCGAGGCGCTCGCCGCCGACCGTGAGCGGGAGATCACCGAGGCCCGGACGTTCTGGGCCGAGCAGGAGGCCCGCGCGGCCGAGGACGCGCCACTGTTCGACTCCCCGTTCACCGGAGCGTTCTCCGGATCGTTCTCCGGCACCGACGAGTGGCCGCTCTTCTTCCCCCGCCCCACCGGCCCGCAGGACGCCGTCGACAACGCCGGGACGATGGACCCGGAGTTCGGCGAGGCGCTGCGCTCCGCGCTGGAGGACCTGATCAACGAGGACGGCACCGCCCCGGCCGAGCCCGGCCCCGAGGGCGGCGCGCCGCTGCGCCCCGGCCACCCGGCCGGTGAGGCCACCTCCAAGGACGCCAAGGCCCGCCGTGAGGCCGACCTGCTGGCCACCGGACTGGAGGCCGGGCTGCTGGACACCGACCCGGTCGTCGAGGAGGCCCCGGCCCCCGCTCCCGACCCGCGCCGCCACCCCTCGCACCCCGACTTCGTCCCCAGCCAGGCGCCGTCCCGGGAGTGGACCGACGACCGGCTGGCCGCGCTCGCCGAGGAGGCCGTCGCCCTGATCGACGTCCGCCCGGGCCCGCTGGGCACCCTGGACGTGTACGCCTTCGCCGACGGCACCACGCTCTGCGTGGCCCCGGGCGACCGGGAGGCCGCGTACCGGCTGATCGACGCGGTCCGTGCCGGCGAGCACGTCCGGCTGCTCGGCGGCTCGCGCTTCTCCGGCTCGTACTCGCTGACCTTCTCCACCGACGAGGAGGCCGTCTACGTGCTCGCCGACCGGGTGGTCGCGAGCATCTGACACCAGCTCACCAGCACGCAGGCGCCGAAGGCCGGCCGGGTCAAGGGGTTACCGACCCGGCCGGCCTTCGGCCTGTCCGCCTCCGTACGGGCCTGTGCGCCTCCGTACGGGCCTGAACGTACACCTGCCGACGACGGGCTCGTACGGCCTCTCAGCGGTGGGCGCGCTCAGCCGCAGAGCGCCGCCGTCTCCCGCACCGCCGCCACCGCCCGGGCCAGCACCCCGGCCACCGCCACCGCGGCAACCACCCGCCGACCACCCATCCCCATCGCCCTCCCTCGACCTGTCAGTGACCCCTCAACATAGCGACCACCCCGCCCCCTCCCACCGCCGGGCCGGGCCCCAGCCACCGGCCCCGTTCCCGCCGACACACCCCACACCTTCGTCCAGTACCGTCCACCCGGGGGCGACAGCACGCCGACGGGGGGCGACATGACGGGCGCGACAGGCACAGCGGGCGCGACAGCCGCGGACGGCCGACACCCGAATCCGGCCCCGCTGGTCCGGGCGGCACAGCGGGGCGACGCCTTGGCCCTCGACGAACTCCTCGGCCTGCTGATGCCGTACGTCGGCCGCGTCTGCGCCCCGATCGCGCTACAGGACGCGCCCGACGCCGCACAGGAGGCGATGATCGCGATCGTACGGAACCTGCGCCAACTCAAGTCCCCCGAAGCCCTGTTCGGCTGGGCCAGGGCCATCGCCGCCCGCGAGGCAGTCCGGTTCGCCAGCCGCCGGAGGCCCTGGCCCGAGGCCGCCCCCGACCGACCCGACGACCATGACCCCGAGCTGGCAGCCGACATCCAGGACGTCCTGAAGCGCCTCCCGCCGGACCATCGGGCAATTCTGACATTACGTCACATCGAGGGACTGGATGAGAAGTCTGTGTCCGAGATCCTCGACCTGCCGCTGGGAACCGTCCGTTCACGACTCTTCCGCGCCCGGCACGGCTTCCGCACCGTTTGGGGCACCGGACTCCGCTGAGCCGGAGAAATCCACCGGCACCGGGGATTGCAACGCCTTCCGCCGCCCTCTCCTCTCCCGAAACCACCTCCGGGAGAGGAGACTCCGATGACCGACCCCCGCCCACTGCCCGATCTGCCGGACGTACGCCACCACCGGCTCGATGCCGACGGCGTCCGCCTCCACCTCGCCGAGGCCGGCAACGCGGAAGGCGCCCCGCTGCTGCTCCTGCACGGCTTCCCCCAGCACTGGTACGCCTGGCGGCAGGTGATCCCGCTACTCGGCGACGAGTTCCGACTGCTCTGCCTGGACCTGCCCGGCTTCGGCTGGTCCGAGGCACCGCACCGCGGCTACACCACCGACGAGCGCGCCCGCCTGGTACTCGCCGCCCTCGACCGGCTCGGGCTGCCGAAGGTTGGCCTGGTCGGCCACGACTGGGGCGCCTGGACGGGCTTCGAGCTGGCCCTGCGCGCACCCGAGCGGTTCACCGGCTTCCTCGCGCTCAACATGACCCACCCCTGGCCGCGCCAGCGCGCCCTGCTCGGTACGGCCTGGCGGTTCTGGTACACCGCCCTGCTGGAGTACCCGGGCATCGGCCGCCAGATCGTCCGCCACCACCCCGCCCTACTCGCCCACCTACTGCGGCGCGCCACCACGGCCGGACACCCGTGGCCCGCCGAGGAGATCGCCGAGTACACCGGCTCCGGCAGCACCCCCGGGGCGGCTCGCGCCGCCGAACGGCTGCACTGGGGATTCGTCGTCCGGGACATCCCGCACCTGGCACTCGGCGGGTACCGCAGGCGCCGCCTCACGGTCCCCACCCTGCTGCTCGGCGGCGAGCAGGACCCGGTGATCCGCCCGTCCCTGCTCTCACCCGCCGACGCCCCTGCCGACGACCTGCGGGCAGAGGTCCTACCCGACTGCGGGCATTTCCTGCCGCACGAGCGACCCGAGGCGGTGGCGGAAGCCGCCCGCCGGCTACTGCGGCGCCCGTGACCTCTCGCCGACCCGCCGCTCCAGCCGGTCCAGCAGCACCTCACCGCGCCGCTCGGTGAGCCCGCCGAGGAGCTGCTGCACCGGCCCGGCGCCGGGCACCCGCAGGCCGGCGAGCAGCGCGAAGCGCGTCCCGTCCCCCTCCGGTGCGGCCGCCATCCCGCCGAGCAGGACGCGGCTCTGCATCAGGCACCAGCCGCTGCGCAGCACGATCTCGAACCGCTCACGGTGACCGACGGCGCTCACCGCGAGCCCGTCCAGCCGCCCGTCCCTGCCGTCCGCCGCCGGACCGACCTCGAAGGAGCGCAGACCACTGATCAGCCCGGGCAGTTCGCCGGACAGGTCGCTCGCGACCGACCACACCGCGTCGAACCCGGCCGCGAGCCGCCGTTCGGCGAACAGCGGACGCCCGGCCCCGGCCGCCGCCAGCACCCGCAGCCGCCGCACCGGGTCCAGCTCGACCGTCGGCCACTCGTCCGTCATCCCCACCCCTTCCGCCGCCCCACCGATTCCGCGCTCTCCCACTGCCCCGCACGGTACCGCCTCCCGGAACGCCGGTGGGGCGGTGACCGACCGGTCACCGCCCCACCCCTGCTGCTCTTCTGCCTGCCCTACCGGTGGATCAGACCGCCGGGGCCGGGAAGGTCGGGTACTCGACGCCCGAGATGTACTGCACGACCCGGACGACCTGGCACGAGTAGCCGAACTCGTTGTCGTACCACAGGTAGAGGATCGCGTTGTCGCCCTCGACCTTGGTCGCGCCGGCGTCCACGATCGAGGCGTGGCGCGAGCCGATGAAGTCGCTGGAGACCGCGTCGGGCGAGTCGGTGTAGTCGATCTGACGCTTCAGCGGCGAGGTCAGCGAGATGTTCCGCAGGTACTCCAGGACGTCCTCGCGGTTGGTCTCCCGCTTCAGCTGGAGGTTGAGGATCGCGATGGAGACGTCCGGCACCGGGACGCGGATCGAGCTGCCGGTGATCTTCGCCTGGAGGTCCGGCAGGGCCTTGGCGACGGCCGAGGCGGCACCGGTCTCGGTGATCACCATGTTCAGCGGCGCCGAGCGGCCGCGACGGTCGGCCTTGTGGTAGTTGTCCAGCAGGTTCTGGTCGTTGGTGAACGAGTGGACGGTCTCCACGTGGCCGCGGACCACGCCGTACTCGTCCTCCATCGCCTTCAGCGGCGGGACGATGGCGTTGGTGGTGCACGAGGCGCAGGAGATGATCTGCTCGTCCGGCTTGATCATGTCGTGGTTGACGCCGTGCACGATGTTCGGGACGTCGCCCTTGCCAGGCGCGGTCAGCACGACCTTGGCGATGCCGGGGCGCAGGTGCTTCGACAGGCCCTCGCGGTCGCGCCAGCGGCCGGTGTTGTCGATCAGGATCGCGTCCTTGATCCCGTACTCCGTGTAGTCGACCTTGGTCGGGTCGTCGGAGTAGATCACCGTGATCTCGTTGCCGTTGACGACGATCTTGTTGTTCGCCTCGTCGACGGTGATCGTGCCCTGGAACTGGCCGTGGATGGAGTCCCGGCGCAGCAGCGAGGCCCGCTTGACCAGGTCGTCGCCGCCGCCGTTGCGCACGACGATGGCCTTCAGCCGCAGGCCGTTGGCCGAGGCCTTCTCGACCAGCAGCCGGGCGACCAGCCGGCCGATCCGGCCGAACCCGTACAGCACGACGTCCTGCCCGGACCGGCGCTCCAGCTTGTTCTCACCGGTGGCGCCGGCGACGGCCTGGGCGGTGAACTCCGCCACCGACAGCCCGCGGTCGTCCGCCCGGTACGTCGCGGCGAGCATGCCGAGGTCGATCTGCGAGGGGCCAAGGTCCAGGGTGGTCAGGGCCTCCAGGAACGGCATCGTCTCGGTGACCGAGAGCTCCTCGCCGGCTATCTGCCGGGCGAAGCGGTGCGTCTTGAGGAGGCTGACCACCGACTTGTTCACCAGGGACCGGCTGTGGAGCAGGACGGTGACGTCCCGCTCCCGGTGCAGCCGCCCGATGATCGGGATCATCGACTCCGCGATCTCCTCGCGGTTCTTCCAGTCCGTGAACACGTCGTCGTTGACAGTCACAAGTCCATCTTTCGAGCTGAGGGTGTTGCCCACATGGTAGCTTCGCCCGCCCGCGCCCCGACCGCCGGTCCCTCCCCCACACTCTCCACCCGAGCCCCCCACCTGCGCCTTCACCCCTCACCCCGCCCCGCGAAGGTGATCACCGCCACCTTCAGCCACCCCCGGGCTCGCGGGCACCGCGGCCCGTCCGGCCTACCAGCCGTCCGGACGAGTCCCGACCCGGACGGTCGACTGCAAACCGAGTCAAGCCGCCGGCACGGCAGCCTCCCGAACCCGGTCAACGGCAGCGACGCCAACCCGGGTTCTCTCCATCCGGAGGAGCCCTTCGACCGGCCGAACAGGAGGGCGTTTCGGGGACCTTCGGGTCACGCGTCCGGCAGGTCCGCCTTCGCGGAAAGGAGTGTGATCCGGGGGATGACCACGAGGCGCTCGCCCTCGCCGACCACCATGTCCTCCGGGAGGCCGTCCCGGTACGCCGCGGTCAGGTCCCGCCCGATGACCGCGATGTCACCGTTGTCGAGTTCCCAGACGTCGGGGCAGCCGTCCCGGCCTCCCGTGGTGCCCAGTTCGGTCGGCGACTTGCCCAGGCGCCGGGTCGGCACGGCGTCGGGGTCGGCGTCCCACGGCTGCTTCATCACGCCTCCGGCATGTCGCACCAACCCTCGACTACACACCGTACAAACCGTCCCGACTCAGAGTCAATAGCGAACCCCGCCGCCCGACTGCCGCGTCACGCCCGTACGTTGTCGGCCGGTACGCCGCCGACCACGCACGCCCCGACTCCGTCGTCCTCGTTCCCGGCCACATCCGGGCCGCCGACGTCCAGCGCCGGCTCGCGGTCGACGGCCGGCAGCGGCTCACCGCACGCCGCCGGGCGGCCCGCCGCGGGTGATCACTCGGCCAGTACAGTGAGGCGGACTGCCCGGCCGCGCGGACGGGCAGGGGCGCGAGGGGGCCGGGGTGGCGACGCTGGGCATGCACCGGGACTTCCTGATGGAGTTCGCGGCGCTGGAGAAGCCGGTGCAGCGGCGGGTCTTCGAGACCTTCGAGAAGTTCACCGAGGCCACCCACGCCGGCCTGCACCTGGAGAAGCTCACCAACCAGCGGGACCCCCGGATACGGACCATCCGGATCACCGACTTCTGGCGCGGGGTCGTCCTCAAGGCCGACCGGGGCGACGGCTACCTCCTGCTGAAGGTCCTTCCGCACGACAAGGCCAACGACTGGGCCTGCAAGCACCGGGCCTCGGTCAACGCCGCCACCCAGGGCGTCGAGATCCGCAACGACGTCGCGCTGGAACGGGCCTCCCGGTCGCTGAAGGTGCTGGCCGCCGACGAGCCCAGGAGGCTCTTCGCCGACCGCTCCGACAAGGTCCTGCGCAGCCTGGGCATCGACGAGGAGATCCTGCCGATCATCCGGCTGCTCCCCGACGAGGCCCACCTGGAGGCGCTCCACCGGGTGCTGCCGGAGCAGCAGTTCGACGTCCTGATCGGCCTCGCGAGCGGGATGGAGCCGGCCGAGATCGACCGCGAGATCGTCCGGGCGTACACCCGGACGGCCACCCCCGCGAGCGTCGGACAGCCCGCCGGCGGACTGCTCTCGGCCATGGTCCGCGCGCGCGGCAGGGTCGCCCTGGTCTCCGGGCCCGACGAACTGCGGGAGATCCTGGACCGCCCCTTCGACGCCTGGCGGATCTTCCTGCACCCGGCCCAGTACCGGGTCGCCTACCGGGAGTCGTACAACGGGCCGGCCCGGGTGACCGGCGGTCCCGGGACCGGGAAGACGGTGGTGGCCCTGCACCGGGCCTACCACCTGGCCCGCCGGTTGCCGGCGGACGCCCCTGACGGATCGATTCTGCTGACCACCTTCTCCGAGGACCTCGCCGCGGAGCTGGAGCGCTGCCTCGCCCTGCTCGTCACGGACGAGCGGAGCCGGGCGAGGATCCGGGTGGTCACCGTCGACGCGCTCGCCGACGAGGTCCTCCGGCGCACGCGCGGCGGCGCCCCGCAGAAGGTCCTCTTCCAGCAGCACGCGGTCCTCGCCCGCTGGGGACGCGTCGCCCGCCGGCTCGGCTCGGAGTTCACCGACGTGTTCCTCGACCAGGAGTGGCGTCAGGTCGTCCTGGCCCAGGTGGTCGAGAGCCCCGAGCAGTACCTGCGGGCACCGCGGTCCGGCCGCGGCAAGGCCATGGGGCCGAAGGAGCGGGCCCGGCTGTGGCGCGTGGTGGCCGCGTTCGAGGAGGAGCTGCGGAAGGCCGGGGAGCTGACGTTCCTCCAGGTCTGCGCGCAGGCCGCACGGGTGCTCGACGAACGGGACGAGCGCCCGTTCCGGCACGTGGTGATCGACGAGGCGCAGGACCTGCACCCCGTCCAGTGGCGCTTCCTGCGCGCGCTCGTGGCCGCCGGGCCGGACGACCTGTTCCTCGTCGGCGATCCGCACCAGCGGATCTACGGGAACAAGGTCTCGCTGCGCTCGCTCGGCATCCAGGTGGTCGGCCGCTCCTCCCGCCTCCGGATCAACTACCGGACGACGCAGGAGATCCTCAGCTGGTCCGCCTCCCTGCTCACCGGCGAGCGCCCGGACGACATGGACGGCGGGACGGAGTCACTGGCCGGCTACCACTCGACCCTGCACGGCGCGCACCCCGAGGTCCACGGCCATCCCGACAAGGCCGAGGAGATCCGGGCCCTCGTCGCCCGCGTCGAGGAGTGGATCGCCTCGGGCGCGAGCCCCGAGGACATCGGAGTGGCCGTACGGAGTGGCCGGCTCGGCCGCGACATCGCCCAGACCCTGGAGCGGAGCGGGATTCCCGCCTCCCCCCTCGGCAACGCACCGTCCCCCGGCGTCCGGGTCGGCACCATGCACCGGATGAAGGGGCTGGAGTTCCGCTGCGTCGCCGTGGTGGGCGTGAGCGACGGCCTGATTCCCCTGCGCAGCGCGATCACCCCGGCGGACACCGACCCGCAGCAGCACCAGGAGGACCTCGACGGCGAGTTGAGCCTGCTCTTCGTCGCGTGCACCCGCGCCCGGGAAGCCCTCGCCGTCTCCTGGCACGGGGCACCCAGCCCGTTCCTCGAACCGGTCGTCGCGCGGCGGGTTCCGGTGCAGGAACGGTTCGGCGTCCTGACCCGCTGACACACCTGGCCGGCAGGTCGCAGGCCCGGCAGGTCGGCGACCCGGCGGCCGGAGTTGCCCGGGTCCGCGGGCGGTGGGGTAATGGGAGGCGGCCGGTGTTCGAGCGTGTGACGAGCAGCCCCGGGAGCTTGGGATGAGCGGTGGGCCGGAACCGATCAGTGCCGAGGGCCTGCGTGCGGTGCAGGAGGAGTTGGCGCAGCTGCGGGCGGAGCGGGGGGAGGTGGCCGCGACGCTGCGCGGGGTGGAGCCGGTGGGGGACCGGGCGGACGCGGCGGACGAGTTGCAGCGGGCGTCGGAGGTGACCCGGCTGGACCGGCGGATCACCGAGCTTGAGGTGCGGCTGCGGGAGGCCGAGGTCGCCGGGGAGCCGTCCGCGCGGGTGGTGGGGGTGGGGTCGACGGTGACCGTGCGGTTCGACGACGGCGCGGAGGAGACCGTCGAGATCTCCGAGCTGGCGGAGGAACGGGATCTCACCCTGGTGACCTTCGACAGCCCGCTCGGGAAGGCGCTGCTCGGGCGGCACGCCGGGGAGACTGTGCACTACGACACCCCGGCCGGCGCGGCCAGCGCGGTGGTGCTGTCGGTGGGCGCCACGGCATAGCCCGGGCGGAATTCCCGATCGCATTGTTCAGAATATGCCGAGGGCATTCCGAGGGTATGCCGAAGGGTTAATTCTGGAATTCTTCGATAGGCGCCGCCTGTCAGCTCACAGGAACGGCTTCTTTGACGCCCCGCGACGACGGACCACACACTGGACCTGCGGAGATCCAGGAATGGCCGGAAAGTCGGAAACGGGGAAGAACAGCGCATGGGCGGCACCGAAGAAATTCCCGTTCCGCGCTGCGCCCACCGCTGGTTCCCGGCGGCCGCCGCCGTCGCCGTCGCCGCCTGGGGCGCCAACCAGTTCACCGCGCTGGCCACCGTGTACCGGGCGCGCACCGACTGGTCGGCGCTCTCGCTCGCCGCGATGTTCTCGGTCTACCTGGTCGGCCTGGTGCCCGGGCTGCTGCTGGGCGGCCCCGCCGCCGACCGCTACGGACGGCGGCGGACGGTGCGCGGCGCGCTGGCGCTGTCCGCCGCCTCCAGCGTGGTGCTGGCCCTGGCGGACGAGCCGGACGTGTACGCCGCCCGGCTGGGCACCGGCTTCGCGGCCGGGCTGGTCTTCCTGGCCGGGACGACCTGGCTGCGCGAACTCTCCGGCCCGGGGACGGCACCCGAAACGTCGGCCCGCCGTGCGATGTACGCCACCGGTACGGGCTTCGCGGCCGGGGCGCTGGCCTCCGGGGTGGTCGCCGAGTGGCTGCCCGGACCGATGGTGCTGCCGGGCCTCGCCCATGCGCTGGGCTGTCTGCTGGTGCTGTGCGCCACCCGCGGGCTCCCGGAGACCGCTCGGCGCGACCGCGGCACGCCACCCCTCGGCACGCCACCGCACCACGCGTCACCGCACCACACACCACCGCACCGCACCGCGGCCGTCCGCCACCCCCGGTTCCGCTACGTCGTCCTGCCCGCCAGCCCGGCCGTGCTCGGCGCCGCCACCGTGGCGTACGTGGTGCTGCCGCCGCTGGTCGCCGACCGGGTGCCCGGCTACGCGCCGCTGTTCAGCGGCCTGGTCGCGGCGCTGACCCTGGCCACCGGGGTGGTCGCCCAGCCCTTCGCCGCCCGGCTGGACGACGCGGACAGCGCCCGGGCCACCCTCACCGCGATGGCCACGGTGATCGCCGGACTGCTGCTCGGTGCCCTCGCCGTCGTCCGCGACTCGGTCGGCCTGGTGGTGGTGGCCGCCGTCGTCCTCGGCACCGGGTACGGGCTGACGCTCGGCGCGGGGCTGCACGAGGTGGAGCGGCTGACGGCGCACTCCTCCGGGCCGACCTCCGCCTCGCTCTACCAGAGCACCACCTCCAGCGGCTTCCTCACCCCGCTGCTGCTCGCCGGCACCGCCGGTCACGCCTCCTATCCGGCGCTCCTGGCGGGCATGGCGGCGATCGGCCTGCTCTGCCTGGCGGTCACCGCCGCCCACGGCCGCCGCCATCTGCCCGGCCCGCCGGGCCGGGACGGCCTGCCCGGGCAGCCCCACCAACCCGACCAGCCCCACCTGCCCGGCCCTCCCGGCCCGCGCGCCGCCGCCAGGAGGGAGGATTCATCCGTACAGACCGGAGCGACACCACCGAGGAGCCGACGACCATGGGCCGAGTGACCGTACCCCGCAGAGTGCTGCGCCTGCGCCAGGGCGTGCCCTCGTACCGCCCCGACACCCTGGCCGCCGAGGAGCCGATGGAGATCCGGGTCGGCGGGCGCCCGCTGACGGTGACCATGCGCACCCCCGGCAGCGACTTCGACCTGGCGGCCGGCTTCCTGGTCAGCGAGGGCGTGGTGCACGCCGCCGGGCAGGTCGCCGGCATCCGCTACTGCGCGGGCGCGACCGCCGACGGCGGCAACACCTACAACGTGGTGGACGTCCTGCTCGCCCCCGGCGTGCCCGCCCCCGACGCCTCGCTGGAGCGCAACTTCTACACCACCTCCTCCTGCGGCCTGTGCGGCAAGGCCAGCCTGGACGCGGTGCGCACCACCGCGCCGTGGAGCGTCGCCGAGGACGGGCTGCGCGTCACCCCCGCGCTGCTCTCGGCGCTGCCCGACCGGCTGCGCGCCGCCCAGAAGGTCTTCGACAGCACCGGCGGCCTGCACGCGGCGGGCCTGTTCGACGCCGACGGGCGGCTGCTCTGCCTGCGCGAGGACGTGGGCCGGCACAACGCCGTGGACAAGGTGGTCGGCCACGCGCTGCGCGAGGGCCTGCTGCCGGCCCGTGGCACGGTGCTGATGGTCAGCGGCCGGGCCTCCTTCGAGCTGGTGCAGAAGGCCGTGATGGCGGGCATACCAGTGCTCGCGGCGGTCTCCGCGCCGTCCTCGCTCGCGGTGGACCTCGCCGAGGAGACCGGGCTGACCCTGGTCGGCTTCCTGCGCGGAGACTCGATGAACGTCTACACCCGCACGGACCGCATCGACACCGACCGCACCCGCACCGACCGCACCGGCACCGACCACATCGAGACGGACCGCATCGGCACGGACCACGTCGACACCGCCACCGGGGCCGAGTAGCAGATGCTCTTCCGCCAGCTGGAATACCTCGTCGCGCTCGCCCACGAGCGCCACTTCGCCCGCGCCGCCCAGGCCTGCCACGTCTCCCAGCCCGCCCTCTCCGAGGCCCTGCGCAAGCTGGAGGACGAGCTGGAGGTGCTCCTGGTGCGGCGCGGCCGCGCCTACGAGGGCCTGACCCCCGAGGGCGAGCGGATCGTGCTCCGGGCGCAGCGCATCCTGGCCGACCGGGACGCCCTGCGGGACGAGGTGGACGCGCTGCGCACCGGCCTGGGCGGCCGGCTGCGGATCGGCTCGGTGCCGACCGCCTCGGGCGCCGTCCCGCTGCTCACCGCGCCGTTCTGCGCCGCTCACCCGCTGGCCTCCGTGGAGCTTTCCACCGATCTGCGCTCCGACGAACTCCTGCGCCAGGTACGGAACTTCGAGATCGACGCGGGCATCACCTACCTGCCGGACCCGGGCGCCGACAACACCGGCGACACCGGCAAACCCGACAACACCGGCAACACCCACGGCACCCACGGCACCCACGGCACCCACGACACCGACGGCCTGCGCGCGCTCCCGCTCTACGAGGAGCGGTACGTCCTGCTGACCGGCCCGGCCGACGAGCTGGCCCGGCACCCGCGGGCGACCTGGGAGGAGGCCTCCCGGCTGCCGCTGTGCCTGCTGGAACCCGGCATGCAGGGCCGTCGGGTGCTGGACGGGGTGTTCGCCGGCCTCGGGCTGGCGCCGGCGCCGAGCGTCGAGACCGATTCGGTGGCCTCGCTCTTCGCCCACGTCCGCACCGGCCACTGGGCGAGCATCGTCCCGTACGCCTGGCTGCACGTGTTCGGCGTGCCGCGCGGGATGCGGGCCGTCCCGCTGGCGGAGCCGGTGCACAGCGCGCCGATCGCCCTGGTGACCGCCGCCAGGGAACCCGGCTCGGTGATGGCCCGCGCGCTGCTGGCGGTCGCCCGGCGGACGGATGTCGCCGCCGTCCTCGCCACCCTGCCGGAGGAGTGAGCGCTCGGCGCGCGGCCCCCGACCGCCGGACGTAGCGTCGACCCCAACGCCGGGTGCCCGACCCCCGAGCGACGGAAGGCGACCACCGTGACCACCTCCGACGACACCGCCCCCACTCCCCCACGGGAACCGCAGGGACCGCAGGAACAGCCACCGGAACAGCCGCGGGAGCGGCCGGAGAACGACGGCCCCTCCCCCGCCGGCCCGCCCCACGTCCAGCCGTACCACCACCCGGCCGCCGGCTGGGGCGCCGCGAAGAGCGTCACCCGCTTCCTGCTGCGCGAGGGCGCGTACCTGGACGGGCCGCGTGCGGTGATGCGGATGAACCACGAGGACGGCGGCTTCGACTGCCCCGGCTGCGCCTGGCCCGACGACACCAAGGGCCTGCACCTGGACATCTGCGAGAACGGCATCAAGCACGTCACCTGGGAGATGACCCGCAAGCGGGTCGGCCGGGAGTTCTTCGCCGCGCACTCGGTGACCGAGCTGTCCGGGTGGAGCGACTTCGCGCTGGAGGACCAGGGCCGGCTCACCGAGCCGATGGTCTACGACGCGGACACCGACCACTACGTGCCGATCGGCTGGAAGGACGCGTTCGCCCTGGCCGGCGGCGCCCTGCGCGGGCTGGACGACCCGAACCGGGCCGCGTTCTACACCTCGGGCCGGCTCGGCAACGAGGCGACCTTCCTCTACCAGCTGCTGGCCCGCGAGCTGGGCACCAACAACCTGCCCGACTGCTCCAACATGTGCCACGAGGCCAGCGGCCGCGCGTTGCAGGCCGCGCTCGGCACCGGAAAGGGGACGGTCGACCTCAAGGACTGGGAGGTCACCGACGCGCTGTTCATCCTGGGCGTCAACGCGGCCTCCAACGCGCCCCGGATGCTCACCTCGCTCGCCGAGGCGTACAAGCGCGGCGCGCAGATCGTCCACATCAACCCGCTGGTCGAGGCGGCGGCGACCCGGACGATCATCCCGCACGACTTCACCGACATGGCCCTGAACCGGGCGACCCGCACCGGCACCCTGAACCTCCAGCCGCGGATCGGCGGCGACATGGCGCTGCTGCGCGGCATGGCGAAGGCGATCCTGGAGCAGTCCGCGACCGACGAGCGGGCGCTGGACCGGCTGTTCGTCGAGCGCCACACCAGCGGCTTCGAGGCCTACCGCGACGTCTGCGAGAGCACGCCCTGGGAGGAGATCGAGCGCCAGAGCGGGCTGGACCGGGCCGCCGTCCTCAAGGCGGCACGGGTCTACCGGGAGGCCGACCGCTCGATCTTCAGCTGGTGCCTGGGCGTCACCCAGCACGAGCACGGGGTGGACACCGTCCGGGAGATCGTCAACCTCCTGCTGCTGCGCGGCAACCTGGGCCGCGAGGGTGCGGGGCCCTCCCCGGTGCGCGGGCACAGCAACGTCCAGGGCAACCGCACCTGCGGCATCGACCACCGGCCCGCCGACGCGTTCCTGGACCGGCTCGCCGAGGCGTGCGGGATCGAGCCGCCGCGCGAACACGGGCTGGACACCGTCGGCACGATCGAGGCGATGCGGCGCGGGGAGATCGAGGTGTTCGTCGGCATGGGCGGCAACTTCGCGCTCGCCGCACCGGACACCCCGTACACCCACCAGGCCCTGGCGGCCTGCGCGCTGACCGTCCAGGTGAGCACCAAGCTGAACCGCAGCCACCTGGTGCACGGGCGGCGGGCGCTGATCCTGCCGTGCCTGGGCCGCACCGAGAAGGACCACCAGCGGGCCGGGGTGCAGTCCACCTCGGTCGAGGACTCGATGAGCATGGTGCACCTGTCGGTCGGGATGAAGCGCCCGGCCTCGCCGCACCTGCTCTCCGAGCCCGCGATCGTCGCCGGGATCGCCCGCGCCGCGCTGCCGGACAGCCCCACCCCGTGGGAGTGGTACATCGAGGACTACGACCGCATCCGCGACACCATGGCCCGGGTGCTGGACGGCTTCGAGGACTTCAACCGCCGGGTGCGGCTGCCGCTGGGCTTCCGGATCAAGCAGCCGGCCCGCGAACTGGTCTTCCTCACCCGCTCCGGCAAGGCCGAGTTCTCCACCGCCCCGCTGCCCGACGTGGTCCCCGCGCCCGGCACCCTGGCGCTGGGCACGATGCGCTCGCACGACCAGTGGAACACCACCATCTACTCGGACGACGACCGCTACCGGGGCGTGAAGAACCTGCGCACCCTGGTGTTCATGAACCGGGACGACATGCGCGAGCGCGGCCTGGCCGAGTTCGACCGGGTGGACGTCACCAGCACCGCCGGGGACGGCAGCACCCGCTCGGTGCACGGGTACCTGGCCGTCCCGTACGACATCCCGCGCGGCTGCGCGGCCGGGTACATGCCGGAGCTGAACGTGCTGTGCGCGATCGGCGACTTCAGCACCCAGAGCGACCAGCCGATCATGAAGCACCTGAAGGTGACCGTCGAGCGGGCCGGGAGGACGGGTTAGCCGCCGGGAGGCAGGGCTGGTCGCCGGAGAAGGACGGGCCGGACGGGCTAGTCGGGCTAGTCGGAGGGCTGGGGCGTCCAGCGGTGCAGGCCCTTGCGGTCGTAGTAGCGGGTCATCCCGAAGCCGAACAGCAGGGCCAGCACCACGCCGACGCCGATCATGACCCAGCCGCGGGTCAGGCCGGCGTCGGCCCTGGCGTCGAAGAAGAGGATCGCCCGGATGCCGTCGCTGAGCTGGCGCATCGGCTCGAAGACGCTCAGGAAGCGGTAGAAGCCCGGCACCGCCTGGAGCGGGACGGTGGCGCCGGAGGAGGGCAGCGCCAGCGCGATGAAGACGAACATCGACACCAGCTGCCCGATCCCGCCGAACGCGGCGTTGATCGCCTGCACTCCGAGGCCCACGGCGAGGCTCGCGCAGTAGGCGAAGATCCAGAGCAGGGCCTGGTGCGGGGCGTCCATGCCGAGGATGCCGACCGAGCAGAGCAGCACCAGTGAGGTGGTGAGCAGCATGATCCCGGCCGTCATGACCATCTTCAGCAGCAGGGTCTGGGTGCGGCTGATCGGGACGGTCGGGCGGCGGGTGTGCCAGGGGCCCAGCTCGCTGTCGCTGTAGCCGAGCGCGCCGTCGACGCCGTTGTGGATGATGTTGCCGCCGATGAAGCCGGTCAGCACGGCCAGCAGGGTGTAGTAGAAGGCGCTCAGGCCGAGCCCGCTGTGGCCGCCGATCGGGTGGCCGACCTGGGTGGTGACGGCGATCGGGTCGGCGAGCAGCAGTCGCGCGGTGGCGCCGGTGTCCGGGCCGGGGGCGCCGGAGGCGGGTACGGCGGCGAGCAGCTGTCGGCCGGCCGCCAGCGAGGCCTGGTGAGCGGCGTTCTGGGCGATCTGCGCGGCGATCGAGGCGCCGAGGCTGCCCATGCCGGGGTTGGTCAGCACGGTGACGGCCGGCCGTTCGGTGGCCCCGCCGGTGGCCAGTGCGGTGACGGCGGCGCTGAAGTCCTTCGGGACGACGAGCGCGCCGTAGACCTTGCCGGAGGCGAGCTGCTCGCGCAGCCCGGCCGCGTCGACCTGCCGCCACTCGACGGTGCTGCCGGGGGTGCCGGCCACCACGGCGCCGGCCAGCTGGGCCCCGAGGGCGGCCGGCTGACCGGGCGGCGGCGGGCCCTGGTCCTCGTTCACCAGGGCGATCGGCAGCCGGTGCAGGTGCCCGCTCGGGTCGAGGATGCCGCCCATGTAGAGCAGCGAGAGGACGACGGCCAGCAGGCCGCACAGGACGCTCGGGAAGAGCCAGAGCTTCGGGTGGCGGGCGAGCGTCAGCGCCCGCGCCTGCCGGGGGGACCCCTGGGAGTCTGCGGTCGCCATGCCATCCCTCGGGTTCGGGCACGCCCTGGTGCCGCTGCGGGTACGGCGGGAAGTCGTTCCGTGGCGGCCGGAGGGCCAAACCCCCGTCACCCGGCCGGCCGCCGTACCGAAGCACCCACAGAAGGTAAAGATTTAACCAAGTGCGCAAGTATCGCCTCCGGGTGGGGCTAGGCTCTGACGAGTTGGGGTGAACCGGCGGTCGCGTTCCGCGGGCCGGTGAACTCCTTGCCGCGTCGATGACACGCACCACGGGGTGCGCCGGCCGGGAGGAGGCGAGAGACATGGATTGCAGTAGTCCGGGCCACAGTCGCCCCTACCCCCGCCTGTCCTCGTACACCTCCGGCATGCGGTAACACCTTTCCCTGCACGATGTCCTGACGATTCGTCAGCCACGACGCCACGTCGTCCCGCACGCGACTCCGCCATGCCCGCACGCCTTCGTCCGGGCCGCTCCGCCGCGCGCCGATGCGCCGTGCCCGCCCGCAGGGATCGCTGCCGCCTGCCTCCGACCCGCCCCGGGCCGCCCGTCCGGGCTCCAGGAGGAAACCCATGACCACTCAGACCACTCAGACCACCCACGCCGCCCCCGCCACCCCAACCGCCCACAACTCCCTCGACTCCACGGCGCCCGAGCCGCGTTCGGCCGTCCTCGACGACGCGCACGTCGGCGACATCAGGGGCGCGCTCGGCACCATCCGGCTCGACGACACCACACCCCGCCACGGCCTGTCGGCGCGGCTGAAGACCCTGCTCGCGGTCGTCGGACCCGGCCTGATCGTGATGGTCGGCGACAACGACGCCGGCGCCTTCTCCACCTACGGGCAGGCCGGGCAGAACTACGGCACCCGGCTGCTGTGGACGCTGCTGATGCTCGTCCCGGTGCTCTACGTCAACCAGGAGATGGTGCTGCGCCTGGGCGCTGTCACCGGCGTCGGCCACGCCCGGCTGATCCTGGAGCGCTTCGGGAAGTTCTGGGGAGCGTTCAGCGTGATCGACCTGTTCCTGCTGAACGCCCTGACGCTGGTCACCGAGTTCATCGGGGTGACCCTCGCGGCCGGGTACCTGGGGCTGCCGAAGGCGGCCTCCGTGGTCCTGGCCGCCGGGATCATCATCGCCTCGGCCTTCACCGGCTCCTTCCGGCGCTTCGAACGGGTCGCCGTCACCCTGTGCCTGGGCTCGCTGCTGCTGGTGCCGGTCTACTTCCTGGTCCACCCGAAGACCTCGCAGCTGGCGCACGACTTCGTGGTGCCCAGCATGCCCGGCGGCGCGGGCGAACTGGCGGCCGTGATGCTGGTGATCATCTCCATCGTCGGCACCACCGTGGCGCCCTGGCAGCTGTTCTTCCAGCAGTCGTACGTCATCGACAAGCGGATCACCCCCCGCTTCATGACGTACGAGAAGGCCGACCTCTGGATCGGCATCGTGATCGTGATCGTCGGCGCCGCCGCCATGATGGGCTTCACCGCCGCCGCCTTCGCGGGCACCGACGGCGCCGGCCACTTCTCCGACGCGGCCGCCGTCGCCCGGGGCATCGAGGACAAGGCCGGCCGCCTGGCGGGCGTGCTGTTCGCCATCGCGCTGCTGGACGCCTCGATCATCGGCGCCTTCGCGGTCTCCCTGTCCACCGCGTACGCGATCGGCGACGTCTTCGGCATCAGGCACTCGCTGCACCGCGGGGTGAAGGGCGCCAAGGGCTTCTACGGGATCTACGCGGGCCTGGTCGTCGCGGCGGCGGCGATCACCCTGCTCTCCACCGACCGCGCCCAGGGCCTGATGACCCAGTTCGTCCAGGTGCTGGCGGGGGTGCTGCTGCCCTCCGCGACCGTCTTCCTGCTGCTGCTCTGCAACGACAGGGCCGTGCTCGGCCCCTGGGTGAACGGTCCCAGGACCAACGCCTTCACCTCGGCGGTGGTCGGCGTCCTGGTGACGCTCTCGCTGATCCTCACCGCCGCCGTGGTCTGGCCGGACATCAGCTCCGGGGCGATCCTGTGGATCATGGCCGGCTGTGGCGTCGCCGGGGTGCTCGTCGCCGGGTACTCCTTCACCTCCGGACGCCGCGGCACCAAGGAGGACCCCATCGACCGCACCGGCCGGGAGAACTGGCGGATGCCCCCGCTGGAGACCCTCGACAAGCCGGTGATGTCCACCGCCCGCAAGATCGGCATGGGCGCGCTGCGCGCCTACCTGCTGCTCGCGATGGCCATGGTCATCGTCAAGATCGTCCAGACCGCGCTGGACCACTGAGCCGTCCGGCCAGCCGCGCGATCCCCCTCTGCCCGCCGTCCCGTCACGGAGGTGACCTGCCATGACCATCGTCGCCGTCCTCCGGCCCACCCGTCCGTCCACCGACCGGGGCCGACCGCGCTCCGCCTTCTCCACCCTCTTCGCCGTCGGCCGACGGCTGGCGGCGAGCCCCCTGGAGACCCCCGTGCTCCAGGCCCTCCCGGCCCTCGCCGCGGACCCGGCGGACGGGGGCGCCGGCCCGGCGGGCACCGACACCGGCACCGGCACCGGCGGGCTGCGGGCCCGCTGGCGGGCCGTCACCGCGCCGGACGGAACCACCCGGCTGGAAGCCCGCTGGCACCCCGACCGCTGAACGGCCCGCCCCGTCCGGGCTCCCGCCGCCACCCGACCAGACCCCGTAGGAGGACCCCTCGATGACCCGAACCGTCCTGTTCCCCCGGACCGGCCGAGGGACCGCGCTGTGCGGCGTCCTGCTGCTGATCACCACCGAGGGCCTCGCCGTCGGCCTCGCGCCCCACCCGCTGCGGCTGTTCCTGTCCGGCGCCTTCCTCGGCGCCTCGGTCGCCGGGCTGCTGCTCGCCCTGCTGCTGGCCGGCACCCGGCGGC
>NZ_MSJQ01000198.1 GCF_014596515.1 Streptomyces sp. CBMA156 | reverse complement strand
GCCGGTGCCGGTGCCGCCGCTGAGGTTGACCTCGGTGCCGCCGCCACCCGCCACCGGGCCGCCCCCGGTGCCGGTGCCGGTACCGGCACCCGGACGCGCCGCCGGGCCGCTCGGGGAGGCACCCGGCGTGATGGCCTGGGCCGGGGTCTGACTCTGGCTCTGGGACGGAACGGCCTGGGCGGCCTTGCTCTGTGAGCCGCCGTCACCGCCCCCGCCCTGATCGATCATCAGCCAGGCGATCAGGGCGACCACCGCCGCCCCGGCGACGAGCACGACGATGCGCCGACGCCAGTAGATCGAGGCCGGCAGTGGTCCGACGGGTTGACGCAGAGAAGGCACGACCAAACTCTACGAGACTGTGTGTGGCGATTGACTCATCAACACCGCACAGTCACCCCTTCCTTCACATGATCCGCCATTTGACCCGTTCGAGCGAGCCCCAATCGGACGATTTCCGGAGTCGCCCGGAGAATCCGGAGCGATCTGATCCACTTCGGCCAGGACGGTGGGCATGGGAGGATCGAAGGGCCATGACTGCCACCACCAACGCCACCACCGACGCCGCCCGGCTGCCGATGCCCCTGCCGCTGTTCCACTCGACCGTCCTGGACTGGTACGAGGCGAGCAAGCGCGACCTGCCCTGGCGGGCCCCGGACGCGACGCCCTGGGCGGTCGTGGTGAGCGAGTTCATGCTCCAGCAGACCCCGGTCAAGCGGGTGCTGCCCGCCTGGGAGGCCTGGCTCACCCGCTGGCCGACCCCGGCCGACCTCGCCGCCGACGCGCCCGGCGAGGCGGTCCGGATGTGGGGCCGGCTGGGCTACCCGCGCCGGGCGCTGCGCTTGCACGCGGCCGCGGTGGCGATCACCGAGGAACACGACGGCGAAGTCCCGGACGACCACGCCACCCTGCTCTCGCTGCCCGGGGTGGGGGAGTACACCGCCGCCGCCGTGGCCTCCTTCGCCTTCCGCCGGCGGCACGTGGTGCTGGACACCAACGTCCGCCGGGTCTTCGCCCGCGCGGTGACCGGCGTCGAGTACCCGGCCCAGGCCACCACCGCCGCCGAGCGCCGCACCGCCACCGCGCTGCTGCCCGACGACGCCGAGACGGCCGCCACCTGGGCGGTCGGGGTGATGGAGCTGGGCGCACTGGTCTGCACCGCGCGCGGCCCGGAGTGCGGGGACTGCCCGCTGTTCGCCGGCTGCGCCTGGCAGCGGGCCGGCCGCCCGCCGTACGAGGGCCCGGCCCGGCGCGGACAGACCTACGAGGGGACGGACCGCCAGGTGCGCGGCAAGCTGCTCGCGGTGCTGCGCGAGGCGCACGGGACGGTGCCGCAGGCCCGGCTGGACGCGGTCTGGCCGGACGCGGTGCAGCGGGCCAGGGCCCTGGACGGGCTGGTGGCGGACGGTCTGGTCGAGCCGGTCGAGCAGGGCGTCTACCGGCTGCCCCAGTAGCCGGCCCCGCGGCAGCGACCGGCCCTCAGCACAGCCCGACGGCGTACTCGGGAACGACGGTGCCCCCGGGAGGAGGACCTCCCGGGGGCACCGTGCGGAGCGGGACCGTCAGACGGCCGCTGCCTCCAGCGAGGACTCGGCCGGCTTCTCGTCCTTGCCGGTCCCGCGCAGCGGCACCTCGCGCAGGAACACCGCCGCGGCGATCGCGATCACGGCCACGCCGACGCCCCACAGGAAGACGGTGTGCATGCCGTTGGACACCGCGTGGTGGTAGGCGTCCTGGATGGCCGGATCCAGCTTGCGCAGCGCGACCGGGCTCATCTGGCCCGGGTCCTGCACGCCGCCGCCGGCGACGGCCTGCTCGCCGAGCCGCTCCTTCATGGTGTCGGTCACCCGGTTGTTGAACAGTGCGCCGAACAGCGCGACACCGAAGGACCCGCCGATGGTGCGGAACAGGGTGGCGGTGGAGCTGGCCACGCCCATGTCCTTGAGCTCGACGCTGTTCTGCGCGACGAGCATGGTGATCTGCATCAGGAAGCCCATGCCGGCGCCCAGCACGACCATCCAGCAGGCCGAGGTGAAGCCGCTGGTCCCGGTGCCCATGGTGGAGAGCAGGAACAGGCCGACGGTCATCACGATGGTGCCGATGATCGGGTAGATCCGGTACTTGCCGGTCTTGGTGACGGCCTGGCCGACCACCAGCGAGATCACCAGCATGCCGAACATCATCGGCATCAGCAGCAGGCCGGAGTTGGTGGCCGAGGCGCCCTGGACGATCTGCTGGTACAGCGGCAGGAAGACGGTCGAGCCGAACATCACGAAGCCGACGACGAAGCCGATGATCGAGACCAGCGTGAAGTTCAGGTTCCGGAACAGGCCCAGCGGGAGCATCGGCTCCTCGACCCGCTGCTCCACGTAGCAGAAGGCGATCAGCGAGGCGGCGGCGAGCGCGGCCAGGCCGAGGATCTCCTTGGAGCCCCAGGCGTACTGCTGGCCGCCCCAGGTGGTGATCAGCACCAGCGAGGTGATGCCCGTGGTGAGCAGGACGGCGCCCAGGTAGTCGATCTTGGCGGTGCTGCGGACCTTCGGCAGCTTCAGCGTGACGACGACCACGGCGAGCGCGACCACGCCGAGCGGCAGGTTGATGTAGAAGGTCCAGTGCCAGCTCAGGTGGTCGGTGATGAAGCCGCCGACCAGCGGGCCGCCGATGGTGGCGAGGGCCATCACCGCGGCGAACATGCCCTGGTACTTGCCGCGGTCGCGCGGCGGGACGAGCGCGCCCATGATCGACATGACGCCGACCATCAGACCGCCGGCGCCCAGGCCCTGCACGGCGCGGAAGCCGATCAGCTCGTTCATGTTCTGCGACAGGCCGGACAGCGCCGAACCCACCAGGAAGATCACGATCGAGGTGAGGAAGGTGCCCTTGCGGCCGTACATGTCGCCGAGCTTGCCCCAGATCGGGGTGGAGGCGGCGGTGGCCAGGGTGTACGAGGTGACCACCCAGGACAGGTGCTCGGCACCGCCGAGGTCGCCGACGATGGTCGGCATCGCGGTGCCGACGATCAGGTTGTCGAGCATGGCCAGCAGCATGGTGACGACCAGGCCGACCATCACGAGGCGGATCTCGCGCGGTGACCGCGGTTGCTCCTCCTCGGCCGTCTTGTCCTCCGGCACCGGACCGGCGGTCTTGGACTGTGACATGAGGGGGGTCTCCCGGAGGTGTCGCGGACGGAGCGTCGCGCCGCGCGGCGGCTCACTTACTTGTCGCCCGGCTAGTTTATCGATCGTCGGCACGGTAGGTTGTTCACTAGCCGGTCGTCAAGCCAGTTTCCCGACCGGGCCCCTGGGCAGGGAGAATGAGTCCGGGGCGGACACCACCCCGGGGTCCGCAGCAGTCACCGACGCAGTCATGAGGCAGGCCATGGCCACTCCGCACAGCCCCCGCAGCGACACCCGGGCCCGCATCGTCGAGGTGTCACTGGAGCTCTTCTCCGAGCAGGGCTACGAGCAGACCTCACTGCGCGAGATCGCCGACCGCCTGGGCGTCACCAAGGCAGCGCTCTACTACCACTTCAAGACCAAGGACGACATCGTCCTGGGCATCGTCGAGCGGATGGCCGCGCCGATCGACGAGACCATCGCGTGGGGCCGGCAGCAGGCCTGGAGCCCCAAGATGCGCGACGAGCTGATCCGCCGCTTCGCGGACGGCATGGCCGAACGGGCCCCGCTGCTGCGCTTCTTCCACGAGAACCAGCCCGCGCTGCGCGAGTCCCCGGCCGGGCAGGCCTTCAAGGACCGCATGATCACCATGATGCAGCTGGTGTGCGGGCCGAACGCGGACTTCCAGGACCGGCTGCGGGCCGCGATGGCGCTGTTCGCCGTCCACTCGGCGCTGTTCCTGCTCAAGCAGGACAACGAGGACTGCGCTCCCGTCACCGAGAACGTGTGGGGGGAGCCGCTGGAGCCGGCGCCCACCCTGCACCACGCGATCGAGGTGGCCAGGGAGGTCGCGCTGGAGATCGGCGGCCGGATCAGCCACCCGGGCGCCGCCTGAGCGGGCGCCGGCCGGCTCAGAAGTTCGTGACGCCGTGCCCCGCGAGGTACGCGATCGGGTTCACCACCGCGCCGTAGCGGTTGCTGGTGCGGATCTCGAAGTGCAGGTGCGGGCCGGTCGAGTTGCCGGTGCTCCCGGACATCCCGACCCGCTCGCCCGCCGACACCCGCTGGCCCGCCGAGACGGAGACCGAGGACATGTGGGCGTACTGCGCGAAGTACCCGTCCGCCAGCCGCAGCACGACCTCCTTGCCGTACGCGCCGTCCCAGCCGGCCGACACCACGGTCGCGTCGCCGACCGCCAGCAGCGGGGTGCCCGGGGAGACCGCGAAGTCCACCCCGGTGTGGTACCCGGCCGCGTAGCTGCGGTTGGGCTTCCCGTACGGATTGCTGGTGGGCGCGTCCGGCACCGGGGCCGACCAGCCGGGAGCCGGGGCCGGAGCGGGCTCGGGCTCGGGCTCGGGCGCCGGTTCGGCGGCGGGCTCGGGGGCCGGCTCCGCGGCGGGTTCGGGCGCGGGCGGTTCGAACGGCAGCAGGTTGGCCGCCACCGCCACGAACTGCTGGGCCGAGTCGCCGTCGTCGGGCAGCTTGTACGGGCTGGGGCCGGCCACCTGGACCAGCCCCGCGCTCGGCAGCTCGGCCCGCGGCACGGTGAAGGCGGAGCTGCCCGGGGTGGTGGGCAGCACGGTCTGCGCCGAGGCGGTGCCCGGCACGGCGATCAGCAGCACACCGGCGAGCAGCGCCGCGGCCGATCCGGCCGAGACCAGCGCGTGGTCGTGCTCGGCCCGCTGCCTGCTGCCGGGCAGCGTGGCGTGCCGGGGTGATCCGAGCCTGCGCAGCGGCGCGGCATGGGTGCGGACGGCGTGGCCGAGCCGGGGCTGCCAGGCTGCGGCCCGGGCGGCCGTGCCGGCGGCGAGCCGGCGCAGGGCCGGCCCCACGGGCGGGATGGTGGACATCGCTTGCCGTACCTCACGGATCGTACGAGGGCAGCACGAGGAGCCCGTTCGGGCGCGTGCTGAGCGGGGGACCACTCAGGTGTAACGGTCACCGAGCGGACTCCCAAACGGTGTGACGTACTACGGCGTGTAGTCGGCGTGGCGCCGGAGATTCAGACCGACGGAGTAACGATCATGGGGTCCGGTCGCCCGCGACCGCCCCGAAGCGCCCGGCGGCTCCGGCCGGTCCGGCTACTACCGTCGCTCGTACCGGGCCGTCGGCCTGTGACCAGTGCCACGCGCGGCCGGGGTTCGGCGGACTCGGACCGCTTTCCGTCCGCCCCACTGACCGGCCGGGCCCGCTGCGGGACCATCGACCCCCGCGGCCTTCCCGGACCGGCTGCCCGCCGTCCGGTCCTGAGGACGCTCCGGCACGGCGGCCGGAAAAGCGTCCGGCCCGCCCCCGCGCGGTGCGGGGACGGGCCGGACGTGGAGTTGTCAGAGCTGCCTGGTCACAGGCCGATCGTCAGTGGAGCGACGATCAGTTGTCGACCGGGCGGACCCGGATCCAGGTCTCCAGGTAGTTCGAGGACTCGTTCTCGACCTCGATGCTGGTCCCGGTCTTCGGGACCTCGACGCCGCTGTACGGGTTGTCCTTGGTCCACCACGACTTCAGGTCGTTGAACTCGTCGACGCCCTTGGTCTTCGGGATGACGGTCTCGACGCCGGCCTTGTGCAGGGACAGCGCGGAGACGCGGCGGGAGCCGAAGGTGGAGTCGAAGCCCTGCATGCGCGGACGCATCAGGGTGCCGTCGGTCCACTTCAGCGGGGTCGGGTGCGAGTCGACCGGCAGGATCAGGCCCTGGCCCGGGTGCGAGCTCACGTTGTTGTCGGTCTGTGACTCGTCCCACAGCCAGATCAGCAGGCCCGGCTGGTACGGGTAGTACTCCACCCAGTTCGGGCGGTCGGCGAAGCCGAAGTTGTACGGGCCGGTCTTCAGGGTCTTGTCGTAGGACACGTACTGCCGGTTCTCCGCGATGTAGTGCTGCGCGTAGTCCTTGGTGTACGAGCCGCCGAAGCGGGAGAAGCCGTTGGCCGCCCAGCCGTTGTCACCGTTCTCGACGTCGTCGCTGAACACGGTGGCGCCGTCGGCGACGACCGCGATGTTGTCCAGCGTCAGGCCGCGGTAGTGCAGGCCGCCGTCGGTGGTGTTGTGGTAGCGGAACTTGACCTGCTTGCCCGCGTAGGCGTCCAGGTTGAAGGACAGGTCGCCCCAGGCGGCCACCTGGCCGCTGAGGGCCGGACGGTCGTTCTCGCGGGGCAGCGCGGTGCCGTTCCAGGTGCCGTCGATGACGGTCCAGTTCGTGCCGCCGTCGGTCGAGACCTCGCCGAACGCGTAGTCGAAGTCCTGCTCCAGCTCGTACCAGGCCTTGGCGTTGATGCTGGCCTTGGTCTTGCCGGTCAGGTCGATGTCGCGGGTGAGCGTGACGTTCAGGTCGTCGGCGCTGCCGCTCCACCACTCACCGGCGCCGCCGAACGGCTTGTTGATCTCGGTGGTGATCTTCTTCGCGGGCAGGTCGACGATCAGACCCTGCGGCAGGTCGCTGTTGTACTCCGCCGGGCCGATGTGGTGGGTCGACTCGGTGCCGGACTTGGCGCGGTCGGCCTTCAGCCAGCCGAGCTTGTACTTGCTCCAGGCGTCGAGGTCGTTCGGCATGTCGCCGATGGCGCCCTTGCCCTCGCCGAGCCAGGAGCCGGAGGACATCAGGGACCAGAAGCCGACCGAGTTGTCGATGCCCCGGCCGGTGGTGTCGTAGAGGTCCGGCAGACCGAGGTCGTGGCCGTACTCGTGGGCGAAGACGCCGAGGCCGCCGTTCTCCGGCTGCATCGTGTAGTCGCCGACCCAGATGCCGCTGTTGCCGACCTGGACGCCGCCGAGCTTGTTGCCCTCGGGCCCGGCCGAGCCCTGGAGGTTGCCGTAGACGTACGAGCGGTGCGCCCACAGGGCCTTCTTGCCCTGCTTGCCGCCACCGGCCGACTTGTCCTCGCCGGCGTGCACGATCTGGAAGTGGTCCAGGTACCCGTCGGGCTGGTTGAAGTTGCCGTCGTGGTGCGAGCCGTAGCGGTCCCACTGGTCGTACTGGGCCAGGGTCGCCTTGACCTGCGCGTCGGTCTGACCCTTGGCCAGCTGGTCCTTGTACCAGATGTCCACGGCGTCGCGGATCAGGTCCTGGGCGCTGGCGCAGACGTTGGAGCCGCAGTAGTCGGAGCCGTAGCGGGCCTCGTTCCACGGCACCCGGACCCAGTCCGAGACCACGCCGTCGACCGAGTAGCGGCCCGAGGACTGCTGCTCGTAGTAGGTCTTCAGCGAGGGCTTGTCCTTGGCGAAGTACAGGTCCTGGAAGTGCTTCTGGTTGTAGTCGGCCTGCCACGCGGTCGAGTTGTTGGTGGCCGGGTCCGGCTTCTCGATCTCGTTGTGCTTCGGGCCGGCCTCACCGCCGTACTTGACCTTGCCGTCCGGCGTCGTGGTGGTGTTGTCCACCTGGTCACCGAAGTCGACCAGGATGGTGAAGATCTTGTCCGTGCGCTCGCGGGCGAGCTCGACGTACTTGTCCTTGCCGAGCTTCACACTGGTGCTGCCGTTGTGCTTCTCGACCTGGGCGGTGCCGTTGAGCAGCTTCTCGGTGGCGGCCTTCTGCTCCGCCTCCACCTTCGCCGTCAGCGGGCCCGGGATGTTGTGCTCGGTGCTCTGGACGGCGTCGGCCGGGTCCCGCGGGACCGGGGCCGAGCCGGAGGCGACGGCGGTGCCCGGGAACAGGCCCGCGCCAAGCGTGACTATGACCGCTGTGGCCGTGGCAGCCGCAGCGGATCTCCTGATGTTCTTCAACGTTGTGACGTCCTCCCCGACCGGGGCTAGCTCTTGGCCAAAGCCCGGCAAACCAAAATGAAAGACAGGTGGACGTCATTTGATACAAGCGTGCATAAAAAAGATAGACCTTGACCGTGACATGGTCACGGCGCTATCCTCCGCGACTCCCCATCATCTGACTGTCTGTCAACAGTATGTTCGTTAAAGCTTGCTGAGAAACCGAGCGCACCCGCACCAGCCAGCACGGAGGCCACGCGACCGGCGCGGGCCCGCGCCGGCTGCGGCGGGAGCGGAACGCACCGAGCCCCCGGCACGGGTGCCGGGGGCTCGGTGGCTGTGAAGTTGTCTGTTAAAAGTTGGGCTACTTCGTCAGGTCGGGACCGGACGAGGCGACCGCGGCCGGGGTGTCGGCGACGGCCGACTTCTCCTCGCCGCGGAAGGTGAACTTGGCTTCCTTGCCCTCGCCCTCGACGTCGACGACGACGATGTGGCCGGCCCGCAGCTCACCGAAGAGGATCTTCTCGGAGAGGTGGTCCTCGATCTCGCGCTGGATGGTGCGGCGCAGCGGACGGGCACCCAGGAGCGGGTCGTAGCCGCGCTTGGCCAGCAGCTTCTTGGCCTCGACGCTGAGCTCCAGGCCCATGTCCTTGTCCTTGAGCCGCTCGTCCACCTTGTCGATCATGAGGTCGACGATCTTGATGATGTCTTCCTCGGACAGCTGGTGGAACACCACGATGTCGTCGACGCGGTTCAGGAACTCGGGGCGGAAGTGCTGCTTGAGCTCCTCGCCGACCTTCGCCTTCATCCGCTCGTACCCGCTCTGGGTGTCACCCGTGGCCGCGAAGCCGAGGTTGAAGCCCTTGGAGATGTCCCGGGTGCCGAGGTTGGTCGTCATGATGATGACGGTGTTCTTGAAGTCCACCACGCGGCCCTGGGAGTCGGTCAGGCGACCGTCCTCCAGGATCTGGAGCAGCGAGTTGAAGATGTCCGGGTGGGCCTTCTCGACCTCGTCGAAGAGGACGACGGAGAACGGCTTGCGGCGGACCTTCTCGGTCAGCTGGCCGCCCTCCTCGTAGCCCACGTAGCCGGGCGGGGAGCCGAACAGCCGGGAGACGGTGTGCTTCTCGGAGAACTCGGACATGTCGAGCGCGATCAGCGCGTCCTCGTCGCCGAAGAGAAACTCCGCCAGCGTCTTGGACAGCTCGGTCTTACCGACGCCGGACGGGCCGGCGAAGATGAACGAACCGCCGGGACGCTTCGGGTCCTTGAGGCCCGCACGGGTGCGCCGGATGGCCTGGGAGAGCGCCTTGATGGCGTCCTTCTGGCCGATGACGCGCTTGTGCAGCTCGTCCTCCATGCGCAGCAGGCGGGACGTCTCCTCCTCGGTCAGCTTGAAGACCGGGATGCCGGTGGCGGTGGCCAGGACCTCGGCGATGAGCTCCTCGTTGACCTCCGCGACGACG
This sequence comes from Streptomyces sp. CBMA156, assembly GCF_014596515.1. Taxonomy (GTDB): domain Bacteria; phylum Actinomycetota; class Actinomycetes; order Streptomycetales; family Streptomycetaceae; genus Kitasatospora. The sequence goes on along the minus strand of NZ_MSJQ01000198.1, from coordinate 7,204 downwards.
TCCATGTCGCCGGCCTTCCACTCCTTCTCGCGCTTGGCCTTGGCCTGCAGGAGCTGCTTCTCGTCGTCGCGCAGGGACGCGGCCTTCTCGAAGTCCTGCGCGTCGATCGCGCTCTCCTTCTCGCGGCGCACGTCGGCGATCTTCTCGTCGAACTCGCGCAGGTCCGGCGGCGCGGTCATCCGGCGGATGCGCATCCGGGAGCCGGCCTCGTCGATCAGGTCGATCGCCTTGTCCGGCAGGAAGCGGTCCGAGATGTACCGGTCGGCCAGGGTGGCGGCGGCGACCAGGGCGGCGTCCGTGATGGAGACCCGGTGGTGGGCCTCGTAGCGGTCGCGCAGACCCTTGAGGATCTCGATGGTGTGCGGCAGCGAGGGCTCGGCGACCTGGATCGGCTGGAAGCGGCGCTCCAGCGCGGCGTCCTTCTCCAGGTGCTTGCGGTACTCGTCCAGGGTGGTGGCACCGATGGTCTGGAGCTCGCCGCGGGCCAGCATCGGCTTGAGGATGCTGGCGGCGTCGATGGCGCCCTCGGCGGCACCCGCACCGACCAGGGTGTGCAGCTCGTCGATGAACAGGATGATGTCGCCGCGGGTGCGGATCTCCTTGAGGACCTTCTTCAGGCGCTCCTCGAAGTCACCGCGGTAGCGCGAGCCGGCCACCAGCGCGCCCAGGTCCAGCGTGTAGAGCTGCTTGTCCTTGAGCGTCTCCGGGACCTCGCCCTTGACGATCGCCTGGGCCAGGCCCTCGACCACGGCGGTCTTGCCGACGCCGGGCTCACCGATCAGCACGGGGTTGTTCTTGGTGCGGCGGGACAGCACCTGCATGACCCGCTCGATCTCCTTCTCGCGCCCGATGACCGGGTCGAGCTTGGCCTCGCGGGCGGCCTGGGTGAGGTTGCGGCCGAACTGGTCCAGGACCAGTGAGGTCGACGGGGTGCCCTCGGCGGGCCCGCCGGCCGTGGCCGACTCCTTGCCGCCGCCGGTCTGGTAGCCGGAGAGCAGCTGGATGACCTGCTGGCGCACCCGGTTGAGGTCGGCGCCCAGCTTCACCAGGACCTGGGCGGCGACGCCCTCGCCCTCGCGGATCAGGCCGAGCAGGATGTGCTCGGTGCCGATGTAGTTGTGGCCGAGCTGAAGGGCCTCGCGGAGCGACAGCTCCAGCACCTTCTTCGCCCGGGGGGTGAAGGGAATGTGACCGGACGGGGCCTGCTGGCCCTGGCCGATGATCTCCTCGACCTGCTGGCGAACGGCCTCAAGAGAAATCCCGAGGCTCTCCAGGGCCTTGGCGGCGACGCCCTCGCCCTCGTGGATCAGACCCAGGAGGATGTGCTCGGTGCCGATGTAGTTGTGGTTGAGCATCCGGGCTTCTTCCTGAGCCAGGACGACAACCCGCCGCGCGCGGTCGGTGAACCTCTCGAACATCGTTTATCGCTCCTCAGAGCGGTCGGGCAGTTCGGGGTCCGTCCCCGCCCTGTCCTTCCGCATGCTAGTCCCGCTCAGCGGCGCGGCCCACGGATTCACTCCCCGGTAGAGGAGCGAGATGCTGCGCGACCATCCGACACCAATCCCAACCTGATGCTGGGAATCGGTGTTCCCACAGGTGGGCCGGATGCACCGGATTCCGCTACGCCATCGGCGAACACGTGCCGCCGGGGCGCGGACGCAACCTCGCCGGCCGGTCGCACATACTGCCCCTGGACGGGCCGAAGAACCCGTCCACCTGCATTCATACCCGGTATCGGGGCGGTTCTCGCGCAGTTTCCGCGGTGGCGGTGTTCGCCTGGCGAGAAGTCCGGCCGCAGTGACGGCGGTTCGGGCGGCGGGCCCGGGCCGGTGCGCCGTCCCGATGGTGTCCGCGTTGCCGCTTCGCTCCTACAGCGTTGCACAGCCGGTGATTGTTCCGCCGCCCGAGCCGCCGCCCGAGCCGCCGGCCGGGCAACCGCCCGAACCGCCGCCCGGGCCCGTGCCCGGCAGCTGCCCGGGGCCGGGGCGCCGGGGCCGTCCCGCCACGTGCCGCGGGGCGCGGAGGAGACTCCTCCGCGCCCCGTGCGTGTGACTGTCGGCGCCGTGTCCGCCCGCCGGGGCCCCGCACCCGCTCCGGCGGGCCTGCGGCGCCGGGATCAGGACGCGTTGGCCTTCTCGTAGGCCTCGCGCACGTTGCTCGGAACCCGGCCGCGGTCGTTGACGTCGAGGCCCTGCTCCTTGGCCCACGCGCGGATCTTGGCGGTGTCCGGCGCACCGCCGGACGGGCGCGCCGCGCTGCCGCGGCCCGGACGGCGGGTGCCGGCGAGCCGGCCGCTCTGCTTGCGGCCCTTCTCCAAGTACGGCGCCAGCAGACCGCGGAGCTTGTCCGCGTTGGCGCTCTTCAGATCGATCTCGTAGGCAACGCCGTCGAGCGCGAACGTCACCGTCTCGTCCGCCGAACCGCCGTCGAGATCGTCTTCAAGAATGACCTGCACCCTCTGTGCCACGGGCTTCCCTTTCCGCTAAACGACCCATTGCCTGAGGAAAGGAAAGCGCCTTTCACCGGAAAACACAAACCCTTGACCCCCGGTGGAGCGGCTCAGAGGTGCAGCAGCATGCGCGAGTTGCCCAGTGTGTTGGGCTTCACCCGCTCCAGGTCGAGGAACTCGGCGACGCCTTCATCGTACGAGCGGAGGAGTTCTTCATAGACATCCGTAGCGATCGCCGCCGGGTCTGTCGTACCATCATCGGTTTCCTGGAGCTCACCGATCTCGACGAAACCGTGTTTCGCGAAGAAGGGGACCTCGAACGTCAAGCAGAAAATCCGACGGACGCCCAGCCAGCGTGCGGTCTGCACCAGCTTCTCCAGCAGCAGGTGCCCGATCCCGTGGCCGCGGACGACCGGATCCACCGCGAGCGTGCGGACCTCGGCGAGGTCCTCCCACATCACGTGCAGTGCGCCGCAGGCCACCACGGCGCCGTTGTCGTCGCGTTCCGCGACCCAGAACTCCTGGACGGATTCGAACAGTGTGACTGTGGGCTTGTCCAGCAGAATGCCGTCGCGGGAGTAGGCGTCGATGAGCCCGCGTACTGCCCGCACGTCCGTGGTCCGCGCCCGGCGGATGGTGACCTCCATGGCGGGGACGTTATCGCGCCGGTCCCGGTTCCGTCCCATCGGTATCCGGTCCGCCGGCCGCGGAATCCGCGCCGGGCGGATCGGACGGGAACAGTGCGGCCACCCGCAACGCGTCCCGGAGCGCTTCGCGTTGCTCGGGCGACATCAGGCCGAAGAAGTGCACCAGGGCCGCCGCCGGATTGTCACTGGTGGCCCAGGCGTCGTTCATCAGAGCCGCCGTGTACGCCTCACGCGAGGAGACCGGTTCATATCGATAGGCCCGGCCGGCCCGCTCGCGGCGCAGCCAGCCCTTTCTGTGGAGCTTGTCCAGGACGGTCATCACCGTGGTGTACGCGATTTCGCGTTCCGACCGCAGATCCAGGAGAACCTCGCGAACCGTCACCGGTCGGTTCCACTGCCAGACCCGGGTCATGATGGCGTTCTCAAGTTCGCCGAGTTGCCGGACCATAGTGCGGCCAGGATAGGGAGTGAATGGGGCAAATCTTGTGAAGTGCGCCAAACCGGCGCGCCGCCACCCCCGGGAATCGGGAATGGCGGCGCGGGGGTCGTCCGGGGCGTCCGGCGGCGTCGGTCTCGGGTGCCGCCCGTCGCTCCTCGCGGGCCTCGGGGCCCCGGGGGATCAGTCGACGTCTTCCTTGGCCCGCTGGGCCCCGCCCTGGCTGCGGACGATGGCCCGCACCAGGAATCCGAAGCCGATCGCCATGACCAGCGGCGGCACGATCGCGCTGACGTAGTCCATCAGGTCACTCCTCCTCGGTCTTCTCCGCCGTCGCGGCGGCAGCCTTGGGCTCCGGCTTCACCAGCGGGAAGAGCACCGTCTCCCGGATGTTCTTGCCGGTCAGCAGCATGATCAGGCGGTCCACGCCGAGGCCGAGGCCACCGGTCGGCGGCATCGCGTACTCCAGGGCGCGCAGGAAGTCCTCGTCCACCTGCATCGCCTCGACGTCGCCGCCGGCCGCGAGCAGCGACTGGGCGGTGAGGCGGGCGCGCTGCTCGACCGGGTCGACCAGCTCGGAGTAGGCGGTGCCGATCTCCGTCCCGAAGATCACCAGGTCCCACTTCTCGGCCACGCCGGGCTGCGAGCGGTGCTGGCGGGTCAGCGGGGAGACCTCGGTCGGGTAGTCCTTGATGAAGGTCGGCCGGACGGCGTTCTCCTCCAGCAGGCGCTCGACCATCTCCAGCACGATCTGACCGTGGCCCCAGTCCTTCTCGAAGGGGATGCCGTGCCCGGTGGCCAGCTTGCGCAGCTCCTCGACGCCGGTCTCCGGGGTGACCTCGACGCCGAGGCGGGCCGAGATGCCCGGGTAGACGGCGATCTCCTCCCACGGCTCGGCCAGGTCGATCTCGTGCTCGACGCCGTGCGCGTCCACGCCCTTGATCACCGTGGTGCCCAGCGCGTCCCTGGCCGCGTTGACGATCGTCTCGCGGATCAGCTCGGCCTGGGTGTCGTAGTCGCCGTACGCCTCGTACGACTCCAGCGAGGTGAACTCCGGGTTGTGGGTGGAGTCCGCGCCCTCGTTGCGGAAGTTGCGGTTGATCTCGAAGACCTTCTCGGCGCCGCCGACCACCAGCCGCTTGAGGTACAGCTCGGGGGCGATGCGCATGAACAGGTCGATGTCGTACGCGTTGATGTGGGTCTTGAACGGACGCGCGTTGGCACCGCCGTGCACCGGCTGGAGCATCGGGGTCTCGACCTCGATGTAGCCGCGGTCCTCGTAGGTGCGGCGGATCGAGCGGACGACCTTGCTGCGCAGGTGCAGGATCTCGCGGGCCTCGGGGTTGACGATCAGGTCCACGTAGCGCTGGCGGACCCGGGCCTCCGGGTCGGTCAGGCCCTTGTGCTTGTCCGGCAGCGGGCGCAGGCACTTGGCGGTGAGCTCCCAGCGGTCCACCATCACGGACAGCTCGCCGCGCTTGGAGGTGATCACCTCGCCCTCGACGCCGACCTGGTCGCCGAGGTCGATGTCGGCCTTCCAGGCCGCCAGCCGCTCGGCGCCCAGCTTGTCCAGGGAGAACATCACCTGGAGGTCGCCCGTCCCGTCGCGCAGGGTGGCGAAGCAGAGCTTGCCGCCGGTGCGGGACAGGATCACGCGGCCGGTGACGCCGGCCCGCTCACCGGTCGCGACGTCCGGTTCCAGGTCGGGGTGCTTGGCACGCAGGTCGGCGATGGTGGTGGTCCGGGGGAATCCGACCGGGTACGGGTCGACACCGGCTGCCCGGAGCCGGTCCAGCTTCTCGCGCCGGACGCGCATCTGCTCGGGAAGGTCGTCGGTCGCGGGAACAAGGCTCTGATCGCTCACCCCACAAGGGTAGCCAGCCACACGTGGTGCTCCGCGACGGGATTGCCGTGAGGGGAGGCCGCCCGGCCGGGCGGCCTCCCCTCACGGCGGGCTCGGGCGCGGTCAGCCGGTGCCGGTGGCGAGTTCGATCTCCTCGGGGGCCTCGTCGGCCGGCGGGGCGGGGTGGGACGGGGGCTTGGGGCGGCGGCCGAACAGCTCGGCCGGGGTGGGCATCCGGTGCGGGTGGGGCGGGGTCTTCGCGGCGGCGGGCTGCTCCGGGCGGGAGTCGGTGCTGCTCATGGTGATCCGTCCTCCTACAGGGGTGGGGTGACTGTGCGGCGGTGCGGCGGGGCTCGGTACGGCCACCAGGTGGCGTGGCTGTCCCGTGGTGAGGGCGAGCCGTTCGCGGACGGCGGCCTCGGCCAGCGCGTGGCAGCGCCCGGCCAGCCGGGAGCGGCGGGCCCGTTCGCCCTGGCCGCAGGGCTGGCGGGTCAGCCCGCGCAGTGCGGTGAGGTCCTGCGGCCCGGGCAGGTACCCGTCGGTCACCGCCTCCTCCAGCCGCTCCAGGTAGCCGGGGGCGCTGCCGGGCAGGGCGGAGCGGTAGCGTCCCAGGTCGGCGAGCAGGAAGGCGCGCAGCCGGCCGCCCTCCTGGACGGCCTCGTCGATCGCCTCGGTCAGGCGCAGGGCGTCCTGGACGTCCTCGGCCCAGAGTTCGGCGCCCGGCCCGGCGAACGCCGGCCGGTCGGGCCCCTGGAGGTGGACGGGGACGGCGGGGTGCAGGGCTTGGGCGAGGGCTCGGCGCAGCACGCGGACTTCGTCGGCGCTGAAGGCCATGCCGCCGCGCGATCCGTGTGGCGTAGGCATGGGTTGACACTACGTGAGGAATATCCGATTTGTCGGTAACCTCGCGCCGAACCACCGGCGTCCGGCCCGGTGAAAAACCGTTTCGCCGCCATCTGTAACGCCGCCCGGGGCCCGCCTGGTCATCCAGGTGTCAGGGAAGAACGAGGGAGGGGCCGGGCAGGATGCGACCGGACGATCAGGAACAGGCGGCCCGCGGCCGGGGCCGGGACGAGGACTTCCAGGCCTTCGCGGCCGGCCGCGCCAGACCGCTCTACCGGTCGGCCTGCCTGCTCACCGGCGGGGACACCCACCTCGCCGAGGACCTGGTGCAGGAGGCGCTCGGGCGGATCTACGTCCAGTGGCACCGCACCTCGTGGTTCGGGGCCAAGCGGCGGATCGACAATCCGGCCGGGTACGCCCACACCGTGCTGGTGCGGGCCTTCCTCTCGCACCGCGGCCGCCGCTCCAGCGGCGAGCGGCCGGTCGACGCGGTGCCGGACGGCGCGGCCCCGCAGGGCGACCCGGAGCTGCGGCTGACCCTGGTGGACGCGCTCGGCCGGCTCACGCCGCGGGACCGGGCGGTGCTGGTGCTGCGCTACTGGGAGGACCGCAGCGTCGAGGAGACCGCCGCGATCCTGCAGAGCACCCCTGGCGCCGTCCGTACCCAGTCCTTCCGGGCGCTCGGCCGGATCCGCACCGTGCTCGGCGACAGCCTCGACATGCCGGCCGAACGCTGAGCCGGCTCTCACGACCCCCACTGATCACGTCAACTCACCAGGTAGAGAGGTTGGTTCAGCATGTCCGCAGAACACGACGGGCCCGACGAGCGGTTCGAGCGGGCCTTCGCCGAGGCCATCGGCGCGGCCGGCGGGGCCTTCGAGACCGAGGCCGGCCGGCTGGTCGACACCGGCTGGTCGCACGGGCGCCGGCTGCGCCGCAGGCGGCGGGTCGGCACCGCGGCGGGCGCCGCCGCCCTGGCCGCGACG
>NZ_MSJQ01000197.1 GCF_014596515.1 Streptomyces sp. CBMA156 | reverse complement strand
TCCGGCGGCCCCGGCGCCGGCGGTGGGCAGCGTCGCCGAGCTGGGGGAGCGCGCCGACCTGGCGGACGTGGTGGGCGACGAGGTGGTGGCCGCCGAGGCCGGGGCCAGGGCCTCGGAGCCGGCCGGCCGGCCGGAGCAGGGCGAGCCGACCGTGGTGGACCTGACGCCGGAGGACGAGACCGAGCTGATCGAGCTGCCGGAGCTGCGCGCCTCGCGCTGAGGCCGGCGGTGCCCTGGCCCCGGTGCCCGGGCGCCGGACTCCGGACCCCGGGAACGAAGAACCGCGGCGCGGGAGGTCGGACGGACCGACTTCCCGCGCCGCGGCGTTTCCCGCGGGTGCGTCAGAGCTGGACGCCGAAGTCCTGGGCGATGCCGGCCAGGCCGGAGGCGTAGCCCTGGCCGACGGCGCGGAACTTCCACTCCGCGCCGTTGCGGTACAGCTCGCCGAAGATCATCGCGGTCTCGGTGGCGGCGTCCTCGGAGAGGTCGTAGCGGGCGATCTCGGCGCCGCCGGCGGCGTTCACCACGCGGATGTAGGCGTTCCGCACCTGGCCGAAGTTCTGGCCGCGGGCGGTGCCGTCGTAGATGGTGACCGGGAAGGTGATCTTGGCGGCCTCGGCCGGCAGGCCGGCCAGGTTGACGTTGATCGCCTCGTCGTCGCCCGCGCCCTCGCCGGTGCGGTTGTCACCGGTGTGCACGACGGTGCTGTCCGGCGTGCTGGTGTTGTTGAAGAACACGAAGTGGCCGTTGGACAGCACCTTGCCGTCCGCGTTCAGGACGATCGCGCTGGCGTCGAGGTCGAATTCGGCGCCGGTCGTGGTGCGGACGTCCCAGCCGAGGCCGACGGTGACCGCGGACAGGCCGGGGGCCTCCTTGGTCAGCGAGACGTTGCCACCCTTGGAGAGGCTCACTGGCATGACGATTGCAGTCCCTTCGTTCGCTTCGTTCGCTTTTCCCCGGGACAACGCAATACCCCGGGGGCTTGGTTCCGCAGGGGCCGTGAATTCTTCGTGGGCGCCAATCCCGGGGCAAAGACCGGGCAAAGCCGGGTGTCAGATCCGCCGGAACCGGCCCTGGAGCGACCAGATGTTCGGATTGTCGGCCAGGTCAGGGTGCATGTCGAAGAGGTCGGCCAGCGTGTCCTGGAGGAAGTCCCTGGCCTCGCGCCGCAGTTCGTCGTGCCGGACCACCACCGGCGGCTCGTCCGGCAGCCAGGTCGCGGTGACCTCGACCCAGTTGAAGCGGCGGGCGAAGCGCAGCAGCTCGGTGTTCTGGGTGAAGTCGAGGTCGGCGGTCTGCACCCGGGCGGCCCGGCTGCCGTCCGGGTCGCGGTCCAGGTGCTCGACGACGTCGCACAGCGCCCAGGCGAAGTCGAGCACCGGCACCCAGCCCCAGGCGGTGGACAGCCCCGCGTCCTCGCCGTCCAGGTAGACGTCGCCGGAGAACAGGTCGTACCGCAGGGTGTGCACGGACGCGGTGCGGTAGTCCGTCTGCGGGGGGTCGGGGAAGCGGTTGGAGAGGGAGTAGCCGAGCTCGATCACGTACGCCATTGTCGGGGCTCGGCGCGCGCTCGGATAACCGGGTGACCGTACGGGCGCGGCGCGGGATGATGGGCGCATGTCCGAGCCCGTTCGCGTACGGGGGTCGGTGGTCGTCCCCGACACCGAGCTCGTCTGGCGCTTCTCGCGTTCCTCCGGCCCCGGTGGCCAGCACGTCAACACCTCCGACTCCAAGGCCGAGCTCCGCTTCGACCTGGCCTCGACCAGGGCGCTGCCCGAGGTGTGGCGGGAGCGCGCGCTGGAGCGGCTGGCCGGGCGGCTGGTGGACGGCCGGGTGCTGGTGGTCCAGGCCTCGGAGTTCCGCTCGCAGTGGCGCAACCGGGAGGCGGCCGTGGTCCGGCTGTCGGCGTTGCTGACCGAGGCGTGCGCGCCGCCGCCGAAGGCGCGGCGGGCGACCAGGCCCAGCCGGGGGATGGTCCAGCGCCGGCTGGAGAACAAGCGGCACCGATCCGAGCTGAAGCAGGGCCGCCGGTCGCCGCGGGGCGGCGAGTAGCCGGCCCGTCAGCCCAGGGTGCGGTAGCCGCCGCGGAAGTAGAGCAGCGGGCGGCCGCCGGGGTCGGGCACCACGGCCTCCAGGACGCGGCCGAGCAGCAGGGTGTGGTCACCGGCGGGTATCCGCTGTTCGGTGCGGCACTCGACAGTGGCCAGCGCGCCGTCGATCAGCGGGGCGCCGGTGCGCGGGCCGCGGTGGTGCGGGGTGTCCGTGAACAGCAGCCGGTCGCTGAGCCGGCCCTTCATGGCGAACCGGGAGCCGAGCGTCTTCTGCCCCTCGGCCAGGAGCGAGACGGCCCAGGTGTCGACCCGGGAGAGCAACTCGTCCATCCGGGAGTCCTCGCGGACCGAGATCAGCACCAGCGGCGGTTCCAGCGACACGGAGAGGAAGGACGTGGCGGTCATGCCGGCGTCCTCGCCGTCCTCCGGGTCGTGGAGGGTCACCAGGCTCACGCCGGCGGCGAGCTGGGAGAGAGCTGCCCGGAACTCGTCGGGCGTGGCGTGGGGGGCAGCTTCGGGCTGCGGGGACGAGTACACGTACCGCACGGTAGTCGGCGCCCGGGAAGAAGGGCATCGGGCCTTGGTCGTAGGACCGGCGGTCCGGCCGAAGGGTTGCGCCCGGTGGCCGAACTCACCCCCAGGAGTGAAGCCGTCGGATCGCCGGGTGTAGCCGGCTTCAGTCCGCGGCCGATGCGGTCGACCACGAGAAATGTTCCGATGGCGTTTTATGTCCAGCTATGGGACAGATGAACTGATTAAGGGCGCATTAGTGTCGTGTGATTTAAGTCACAAGTGATGGCCTATTGCTGACCGAGCGTGCCGAACGCTGTGCTCCCTGTGATTCAGTTCTTCTGGCAATCGGACGATAACCAATCAAGAACTATCCGAAGCAGCCGGGGAGCCCCCGCATGGAAGCCGAGTCGGAGCCGTACGTCCGTCTCGCGACCCTCCGCACCTTGCACCGGGTCGTGGCGGACCTCAACGCTGCCCGCAGCCTCGCCGGCACGCTCCAGGCCGTCGTCGAGGGAGCGGTGCACGGGCTCGGCTTCGACGCCGCCGCGGTCAGCCTGGTCAGACCGGACGGCGACCTCGTGGTGGCGGCCGTCTGGGAGCTGGAGGAGAGCCCGATGGGCGGCCCCTCCGTGCTGCTCGGCCAGGTCGGTTCCCGGGAGTCCTGGGACCGGCTGCTCGGCGTCAGCGACCACTGGGGCACCCTGCGCTTCCTGCCGTACGACCGCGGCTGGGCCGTCGCCAGCGACATCCCGCGCTGGATCGGGGACGGCCCGCTGCCGGTGTACGCCAACGACTGGCACCCCGCCGACGGACTGCTCGCCCCGATGTACAGCGCCGGCGGCGACCTGCTGGGCGTGCTCTCGGTGGACCGCCCGCGCAGCGGCAAGCGGCCCGGGGCGTGGACCCGCGAGGCGCTGGAGATGTTCTCGCTGCAGGCCTCCATCGCGATCGGCAACGCCAGGCTGCGGGCCGAGATGCAGCGCGCGCTGGCCCGCCTGGAGAAGGAGCAGCAGGCGCTGCGGGCCAGTGAGGAGAGCTTCCGCCAGGCCTTCGAGTACGCGCCCAGCGGGATGGCGATCACCGAACTGCACGGCGCCGGGCGCGGCCAGCTGACCAGGGTCAACGACGCGCTGTGCCGGCTGCTCGGCCGGCCCAGGGCGGTGCTGCGCCAGCAGAGCTTCGCCGACCTCGTGCACCCCGAGGACCGGGCGCTGCTGGACCGCACCAGCGCCGAGAGCGGCCGCGCGGAGCTGCGGCTGTCCCGGCGGGACGGCGGCTACCAGTGGGTCTGCCTGCGGAACTCGATCGTCGCGGACGCGGCCGAGGGGCCGAGCTTCCTGCTCACCCACGTCGAGGACATCGAGGACCGCAAGCGGCACGAGTTCCAGCTCGCCCACCGGGCCAGCCACGACGCGCTCACCGGGCTGCCGAACGGCGCCGAACTCAAGGCCAGGCTGGGCCGCCGGCTCTGCGCCCAGCCGCAGCCGGTCGGCGCGGCCGCCGGGCAGGTCGAGGCGGCCTACCCGCAGCCGTACGGCTACCCGGCGGACTCCTACAGCGCGCACGCGGCGCACGGCGGGCTGGAGGGCACCGACCCGTACGCCGGTCCGGTGCACGGCTACGGGCTGTCCGAGGGCCTGCCGACCGGGGTCGGCCCGGCGGGCTACGGGGAGCACGTGCACGCGGTGGTCCCGGCCGAGTACGGGCCCGGCGGCGACGCCTGGTCGGCGCCGTTCCGCTCCGGCGGTGCCGCGGCGCTGGACAAGGGTCTCGCGGTGCTCTTCTGCGACCTGGACGGCTTCAAGTCGATCAACGACCGGTTCGGCCACAACGCGGGCGACGCGGTGCTGGTCGAGGTCGCCCGGCGGCTGAGCCAGGCGGTCCGGGACGGCGACACGGTGGCCCGGCTCGGCGGCGACGAGTTCGTGGTGCTGGCCGACGGGATCGGCCGGGAGGAGGCCAAGGACCTCGCCCACCGGCTGCGCGGCGCCATCATCCCGCCGATGCGGATCGACGGGCGGGCGATGCGGGTGGGGGTGAGCCTCGGGGTCGGCTGGGCCGGCTGCGGGATGAGCATCGAGGAGGTGCTGCAGACCGCGGACGAGCGGATGTACGACGAGAAGCGGGCCAGGGGCGGGGCGGTGCGCGGGGCGCGCGGCGAGCGCTCGCACCGGCGCGCGGGCTGAGCCCGCCGACGGCCGCGGTTCGCCCGGATCCACCCCGGCCGGGCCGGGTTACCCATGAGTTGTCAAGGGTTCTTTTCCCGCTGTCAGGTACGACAGGTAGGGTTCCCGGTACGACAGCGTCCATGATCTGCGCCGCTCGCAGCAGGCGGCGCACCGGATGGGGGAGCAGACCACCGTGACGACCGCCGGCAGCAACGGAGTGCCCGAGGGCCAGGGGGGCGGTGCCCCGCAGGACGACGACCCGTTCGGCTACCTCTACCGCCCGGCCGACGGTTCCACCGGGCAGCCGGCCGAGCCGCAGCAAGGGGTCCCGCGCACGCCGTACAGCCGCCCGATGGAGGTCGGGCGCGCGCAGTACGGCTACCCGCAGGCCGGGCCGCCGCGGGCGCAGCAGCAGCCGTACGGCCAGCAGGGCATGCCGCCGCAGGGGTACCCGGGCGGCCAGCAGCAGGCCCCGTACGGAGGTCAGCCCGGCCCGCCCCAGCAGCCCGAGTACGGTGCCGCGCCCACCCAGCAGACCCGCTACGCGGAGCACTCCAGGCCGCAGCCGGGGGACGAGCCCCGCAGCAGCGGCCGGAGCAAGGGCGCGGTGATCGGTGCGGTCGCCGTGGTCGCGGCGATAGCGATCGGCGCCGGGATAGCGCTCTCCACCGGGGATCCGGGCGGCGAGACGGACACCAAGGGCGGCACCACGACCGCCGCCCCGCCGGTCTCGGGCAGCCCCGCGCCGACCGCCGCCACCGCGAGCACCACCCCCTCGGCGACCACGACCGCCGTCTCCGGTCCGACGAGCGTGGACGCGAGCCAGCTCCAGGCGCAGAACGCGCCGTCCGGCAACAGCGTCAAGGGCGCCAAGTCGGCCGACGGCAGCTACCTGACGCTCCAGCCGGGAGGCTCGGTGACCTGGACCGGGGAGATCGCCACGGCCGGCACCTACAAGATGTACGTGCACTACAACTACTCCGGCGCGGAGCTCAAGGGCGGGGCCGTGGTGAACGGCAAGGACTGGCCCAGCGGGTTGTCGTACAAGATCTACGGGACCCCTCCCAAGGACCAGGCGGCCGCCTGGTACAGCACCTGGATACTGCCGCAGTTCCAGGCCGGGTCGAACACGGTGACCTTCACGGTGCCCTCCGGGGCCGTCCTGATCGACCAGGTCACCATCGAACCGAACGGCTGACGCCCCCGGAACACGACACGGCCGCCCGTCCCCGCAGGGGGAGGGCGGCCGTCGGCATCGCTCAGGCGGGCTTGACGGTGGAGAACGCGTCGCCGCCGACGACCCACCGGCCGCGGCGCATCACGGCGACCAGGTCGTAGCTCTCGGAGTCGACCACGACCAGGTCGGCGAGCTTGCCGGTCTCCAGCGAGCCGATCGAGTCGCTCAGGCCGAGCAGCCGGGCCGGGGTGGCGGACAGCGACTCGACGGTCTGGTTCAGGCTCAGCCCGTTGACGGTGACCGAGCGCTTGAACGCCACGTCCAGGGTGAGGGTGGAGCCGGCGATCGCGCCGCCCTCGACCAGCCGGGCGACGCCGTCCTTGACCTCGACCTGGAGCGGGCCGAGCGGGTAGAGGCCGTCGCCCATGCCGGCCGCGCCCATCGCGTCGGTGATCAGGGCGACCCGGTTCGCGCCTGCGGTGCCGTAGGCGAGGTCCAGCACGGAGGGGTGCAGGTGCACGCCGTCGTTGATCAGCTCGACGGTGACCCGCTCGTCCTCCAGCAGCGCCACGATCGGGCCCGGGGCGCGGTGGGCGATGCCGGGCATGGCGTTGAACAGGTGGGTGGCGACGCTGGCGCCGGCCTCGATCGCCTCCAGGGTGGTGGCGTAGTCGGAGTCGGTGTGGCCGACGGCGGCGATCACACCGAGGTCGGCGAGCATCCGCACCGACTCCAGGCCGCCGGGCAGCTCGGGGGCCAGGGTGACCATCTTGGCGTGGCCGCGGGCGGCGTCGACCAGCTTGCGCACCAGCGCCGGGTCGGGGTCGCGCAGCAGGTCGGGGCGGTGGGCGCCGCAGCGGTTGTGCGAGATGAACGGGCCCTCGAAGTGGATGCCGGCCAGGACGCCGTCCTCGACGAGTTCGGAGAGGACGTGCGCCTGGCGGGCGACCTCGTCGATCTCGCCGGTGACGGTGGAGGCCACCGTGGTGGTGGTGCCGTGCTCCAGGTGCGCGCGGGCGGCGAGCAGGGCCTCCTCGGCGATGCCCGAGGTGTACGCGGCACCGCCGCCGCCGTGCACGTGCAGGTCGACGAAGCCGGGTACGACGGTGTACCCGGTCAGGTCGAGGTCGCCGGGCTCGGTGTCGCCGCCGAAGGCGGCGATGCGCTCGCCCTCCACGGCGATGCGGTCGCCCTCGACGACGCCGCCGGGCAGGACCAGTCGGGCGCCGGCCAGGGCAGTACGGTCACGGTCCGCGGTGGTCACGCGGTCACCTCCATCGAGAGCAGATCCCAGGCGAGCAGGCCCGCGCCCAGGGATGCGGCGGTGTCTTTGAGCATGGCTGGTACGACCTTCGGGGGCATCTGGAAGGTCAGTCGCTCGGTGACCGCCGCGCGCAGCGGGGTGAAGAGCGTGTCGCCGGCCTCGGCCAGACCACCGCCGACGATCACCGTGGACGGGTCGAGCAGGCTCTGGGCCAGGAAGATGCCGTCCGCCAGGGCGTCGACGGCCTGCTGCCAGACCGCCAGCGCGCGGTCGTCCCCGGCGTCCACCGCGGCGGCGCAGGATGCCGCGTCGGCGTCGGGGTCACCGCTGGCCTCGGCCCAGGCACGGGAGACGGCGGAGGCCGAGGCCAGCGTCTCCAGGCAGCCGCGGGCGCCACAGCCGCACAGGGGGCCGCCGGGGCGGACCACGACGTGGCCGATCTCGCCGCCGTAGCCGTGCGCGCCGGCCTCGATGCGGCCGTCGATGCCGATGGCGCCGGCGATGCCGGTGCCGAGGGCGATGAACAGGAAGCGGTCGACGCCCCGGCCGGCTCCGAGCCGGCCCTCGGCCAGGCCCCCGGAGCGCACGTCGTGGCCGAGGGCCACCGGCATCGCGCCGCCGTCCGGTCCGGCCAGACGCTCGCCGAGGAGCCTCCGCAGCGGGAGGTCGCGCCAGCCGAGGTTGGAGGAGTAGACCGCGATGCCGTTCTTCTCGTCGATCGTCCCCGGGACGGCGACACCGGCCGCGAGCGGGGCGACGCCGAAACGGCTGCGGCCTTCGTCCGCCAGGTCGGCGGCGAAGTCGAGGATGGTGGCGACAACGGCGTCCGTGCCGTGTTCCCGCCCGGTCGGTCGGCGTGCTTCGAACAGCACGGAGCCGTCCTGGGCGAGCAGCGCGGCCTTCATGCCGGTGCCGCCTACATCGAGTGCGATGACGTGCTTCACGGAGGACAGTTTCCCTTGGGTGGGTAGAAGAGGTCTAGTCCAGTTGTCGGATTGGTCTGGTCCATACTGGGTGAGCTTTGTCGCAGCTGCGGGATTGTGGGGGGCTTTGCGCCGGGGCGCGGGACGGGCTGCGGGGGGTGGAAGCGGGGGTTTTGTTGCGCATCGTGCAATGACTCCGAGCACTTCGGTAACTACTGGGGCGGGCCTGGTCAGTGGTGTGGACCGGTGGTCGGCGGGTTTGGCAGTGTTGCGCGTCCCCCCGCCGGATTTCCCCCGTTCCGGCCGTTCATCCCCCCGAAGGCGGTACCCGCGTTGAACCGACGCGTCCACGTTCCCACCCGTGTGCTCGGCGGTGCGCTGGCCGGAGCACTGGTGCTCACCGCGGTCAGCGCGTGCGGAGGGCAGGACGACGGGACGGTCACCCTCAGACTCGTCGCGGCCGACTACGGCGAGAGCCCCGAGACCAGCTCCCAGCACTACTGGGACGCGCTCGCCAGGGAGTTCGAGGCGGCCAACCCCAGGATCAAGGTCAGCGTCGAGGTGGACAGCTGGACCGAGATCGGCAAGAAGGTCGAGGACATGATCGCGGCCGGCAAGTCGCCGGACCTGCTCCAGACCGGCGGCTTCGCGGACCAGGTCGCGGCGGACCGGCTGTACCCGGCCTCCGAGGTGCTCTCGGTGGAGACCCAGGCGAAGTTCCTGGAGACCTTCGCCCACGCCGGGCAGGTGCTCGGGACGCAGTACGGGATTCCGTTCGTCTCCTCGTCGCGAGTGCTCTTCTACAACAAGGCGGTGTTCCGGCAGGCCGGGATCACCCAGCCGCCGGCCACCTGGAACGAGCTGCGGCAGGACGCGGAGAAGATCAAGGCCAAGGTGCCGGGGGTGACCCCGTACGGGCTGCCGCTGGGGCCGGAGGAGGCGCCCGCCGAGTCGATGCTGTGGACGCTGAGCGGCGGCGGCAGCATCTCCGACGACGTGGGCAACTACACCATCGACAGCGCCCAGAACCAGGCGACGTTCAGCTGGCTGAAGAGCAACCTGGTGGGCACCGGGCTGACGTACCCGGACCCGGGCGCGATGAACCGCACCCCGGTGTTCCAGGACTTCGCCGCCGGGAAGGTCGCGATGCTGAACGGGCATCCGACACTGCTGCGGATGGCGACCGCCGGGAAGATCGACTTCGGGACGGCGCCGATCCCGAAGAAGGACGGGGTGGGGCGGACCGGCAGCCTCGGGGTCGCGGACTGGATGACGGCGTTCAAGGCGAACGGGCACAAGAACGAGATCAAGAAGTTCCTGTCGTTCGTCTACGGCAAGGACAACCAGCTGAAGTTCGACGAGCAGTACAACCTGCTGCCGGTCACGCAGGACGCGTTCACCCAGATGTCGTCGGATCCGAAGCACGAGGACCTCAAGCAGTTCGCGGTCGGTCTGAGCAACGCGAGCTTCTACCCGTTCGGGGACCCGGCCTGGGGCGAGGTCAGCAACCGGATCAAGGCGGGGATCGGGCAGGCGGTGACGGGGGACCCGAAGCAGGTGCTCGGCGGGCTCCAGGAGTCGGCGGCGAAGGAAGCGGCGAAGGTCCGGAAGTAGGGCCGGGGATGCCGCCGGGGCCGGGGTTCTCCCGGCCCCGGCGGCGTGTTTTCGGGCGGTGCGGTGTCGGGCGGGGTTCAGGGGAGCGTGATGGCGTAGGCCTTGCGGAGGGTCTCGTGGACCGTCCAGGTGGTGCGGTCGCCCTCGCGCAGGACCGCGCAGTCGCCGGGGCCGACCTCCAGGGTCGGGCCGCCCTCCACCTCGACGGTGGCCCGGCCGCTGAGCACCACGAACATCTCGTCGGCCTCGACGTCGGTGACCACGCCGGGGGTGATCTGCCAGATGCCGCGCAGGTGGCGGCCGTCGGCGGACTCGGACAGCACCCGGCCGGTGACCTCGGGGGCGCCGGAGACGATCTGGGACGGGTCGAGCGGGTCGGGGTCGAGGTCGGCGGTGGGGATGTGCAGGGCGAAGGCGGGCGTGGTCATGGGGGCGACGTTAGCGGGGGGTCCTGGGCGGCGGGGCGAGCAGTGTGTGTCGGGGTCGCGCGGGAGAATGACACTCCGTAGCGGTGGGCGGAGGGTTTCCGGTGGGTGAGCTGGCCGAGCTGAGTGAGCGGGAGCGGGCGGTGCTGGCGCTGGAGGGGCGGCAGTGGCGGACGGCGGGGGCCAAGGAGCGGGCGATCCGGGAGGAGCTGGGGCTCTCCTCGACGCGGTACTACCAGGTGCTGAACGCTCTGCTGGACCGGGAGGAGGCCTTGGCGCATGCGCCGGTGCTGGTGAATCGGCTGCGGCGGGTGCGGGAGGCTCGGCGGGGGGCTCGTTGACGGGGGGCTTTCGGGAGGGTGGGGGTGGCGGGGGCGGCTCCGGGGGTGGCCGCTCCGGGGGCTGGGTGATTTTCGGACTGCCGTTCTCGTGGGTGCGACGCTGGACAGCGGAGGCAGTCTGAAAATCACCCGTCACGCCCCTCTCCGGGCCACCCCCTGCGCCGCCCCCGCCCGCAGCACATCCCTCTCGCCGGGAGGGGGAAGGGCGGGTGGGTGGGGACAGGTGGATGGGGGGTGGGGGCTCGCCTTGGTGGGTGGGTGCGGGTGGGGGCTCGCCTTGGTGGGTGAGGGCAGGGGGAGGGGCGGGTGGGGAAGGGCGGCGGGCTTGGGGGTTGGGGGCGGGTGGGCGGGTGCGGAGGGGGGTGGTCCGGGGTAGGGGCTTCGGTATGGGTTTTGAAGAGATGTTCGTGCCGGGGACCGGGGCTGGGCGGGACGGGGTGCGGGCCGTCCTGGCGGCGCCCGGGGAGGCCGTGGTCGGGTTGGACTTCGACGGGACGCTGGCGCCGATCGTGGCGGATCCCGGGCAGGCGCGGGCCCATCCGGGGGTGGTGGGGGCGTTGCGGCGGTTGACCTCGGTGGTGGGGGCCGTGGTGGTGGTGACGGGGCGGCCGGCCGGGTTGGCGGTGGAGTACGGGGGGTTCGCGGGGCTGCCGGGGGTGGTGGTGCTGGGGCACTACGGGGCCGAGCGGTGGGAGGACGGGGAGCTGTCGGCGCCGGAGGTGCACCCGGGGGTCGCCGGGGTGCGGGCGGCGTTGCCGGGGGTGCTGGAGCGGGTGGGGGCGCCCGAGGGGACGTGGGTGGAGGACAAGGGGCGGTCGGTGGCGGTGCACACCCGGCGGGCGGCGGCGCCGGAGGAGGCGCTGGAGCTGCTGCGGGCGCCGGTGGGGGAGCTGGCGGCCGGGTACGGGCTGGTGGTGGAGCCCGGTCGGCTGGTGCTGGAGCTGCGGCCGCCGGGGGTGGACAAGGGGGCGGCGCTGACCGGGTTCCTGCGGGAGCGGGGGGCCCGTTCGGTGCTCTACGCCGGGGACGACCTGGGGGACGTGGCGGCCTTCGCCGCGGTGGAGAAGCTGCGCGGCGAAGGGGTGGCCGGGGTGCTGGTGTGCGCCGGCGCGGTGGGGGACGCGCCGGTGCGGGAGCTGGCCGACCGGGCGGACCTGGTGGTCGCCGGGCCGGAGGGCGTGGTGGAGCTGTTGGAGGCCCTGGGGGAGGCGCTCACAGGGCGTTGAGCTGGTCCAGGAACCACTGCTGCGGGGGCAGCGCGGTGGCCGCCTCTGCGAGGCGCTTGGTGCGGCCGGCGCGCTCCTCCGGGCTCATGGTGAGGCCGGTGTGGAGGGCCTCCGCGGTGGCGATCACGTCGTAGGGGTTGACGGTGAGGGCGTCGTCCTTGAGTTCGGCGTGGGCGCCGGCCTCGCGGGAGAGGACGAGGGCGCAGCCGTGGTCGGAGACCACGGGCACCTCCTTGGCGACCAGGTTCATGCCGTCGCGGATGGGGTTGACCAGGGCGACGTCGGCCAGCCGGTAGGCGGCGAGGGAGCGCGGGAAGTCGTCGTCGACGTGCAGGATCAGCGGCCGCCAGGTGGGGGTGGCGAACTCCTCGTCGATGGCGGCCGCGAGGTCCTGGACGGCGGCGGTGTAGTTCCGGTACTCGGCGAGGTCGGTGCGGGACGGGTAGGCGAAGGCGATGTGCACCACCCGGTCGTGCCACTCGGGGCGGGTGCGGAGCAGGTGCCGGTACGCCTGGAGGCCGCGGACGATGTTCTTGCTCAGTTCGGTGCGGTCGACCCGGACGATGGTGCGGCGGTCGCCGACGGCCTCGCGGAGCGCGGCGAGGCGCTCGTCGACGTCGGGGCGGTGGGCGCGTTCGCGCAGGAAGTCGGCGTCGGCCCCGAGGGCGTGGACGCCGAGGCCTGTGGTGCGGCCTTCGAAGGTGACGGTGAGTGCGTCGTGGTCGACGGTCGCCCCGAGGAGGTCCTCGCAGCAGGCGGCGAAGGCGCGGGCCCAGCGGTGGGTCAGGAAGCCGGCCCGGTCGGCGCCCAGGATGCCGGTCAGGACGGCCCTGCCGACGTCGTCGGGCAGCATCCGGTAGTACTCGGGCGGCGCCCAGGGGGTGTGCGAGAAGTGGCCGGTCCGCAGGTCGGGGCGGGCCTCGCGGAGCAGGGCCGGGACCAGCGAGAGGTGGTAGTCCTGGACGAGGACGGCGGCGCCCGGGGCGGCTTCGGCGGCCAGGGCTTCGGCGAAGGCCTCGTTGTAGGCCAGGTAGGCGGCCCACTCGGTGCGGAACCCGGCGTCGAAGGCGGGCGCGGTGGGGGTCGCGTAGAGCAGGTGGTGGACGAACCAGAGGGTGGAGTTGGCGACGCCGTTGTAGGCGCGGGCGAAGGTGCCGGGGTCGATGTCCAGCATGCGTACGGCCTGGCCGCCGACCTCGTGGCCGGCCAGGTCGAGGCGGCCGTGGGGGGCCTCGGCGGCGGCTCTGCGGTCGGAGTCGTTGAGGGCGGCGCAGACCCAGACGGCGTTCGGGTCCTCGATGGCGGAGAGGCCGGAGACGAGGCCGCCGCCGCCGCGTCGCAGGGTCAGCGTGCCGTCGTCGGAGGTGCTGAAGGACACCGGTCCCCGGTTGGAGGCCACCAGGACGGGGGCGGTGCCGGTCGCACTCGAACGGTTGGTCGTGAGATCGCCCATGGTTGGGATGTTGCCGGGGGTGTGGGGTGGCAAACGTGTCAGTGCCGAGTGGCGTACTCGGGGACGGTGTGCATCGGGGGCCGCTCCAGGGCGGTCACCGGGTGGCTGTGCGCCGTGAAGGCGCGGGTTTCCGGGTCGCGGGTGAACTGGGTGAGGTGGGGGCGGACGAGGTCGGCGGAGGCCTTGAGGCGGTGGGCGCGGTCGAGGCGTTCGAGGGCGGTCCGGTAGATGGTGGCGGCCATCCGGCCGAGGGCCTGGCCGTCCTGGTGGCGGTGGTGCCGGACACCGACGTCCACCTGGGCCAGGGCGTCCAGGCCGGCCAGTTCCAGGGCGTCGACCAGGAGGCCGAGTTCGACGCCGTAGCCGGTGGGGAAGGGCAGCCGTTCGAGCAGCGGGCGGCGGGCCGCGTACTCGCCGCCGAGCGGCTGGACGAAGCCGGCCAGCTCAGGCCAGTGGAGGTTGAGCAGGGGGCGGGCGACGAGTTCGGTGACCCGGCCGCCGCCGGCGGGCAGGACGGCGCCCTCCGACTCCAGGGGGCGGTCGTACATGGCCTTGACCAGCTGGATGGACTCGTCGGTCAGCAGCGGCCCCACGATGCCGGAGACGAGCGCCGGGTCGAACTCGCGCAGGTCGGCGTCGACGAAGCAGACGATGTCGCCGCGGGTGACCAGCAGGGAGCGCCAGAGGACCTCGCCCTTGCCGGGGACGGCGGGCAGGCGGGGGAGGATCCGGTCGCGGTGTTCCACCCGGGCGCCGGCCTCGGCGGCGACGGCGGCGGTGGCGTCGGTGGAGCCGGAGTCCACGACGACGAGCTCGTCGACCAGCGGGAGGCGTTCCATCAGCTCGCGGCGGATGGTGCGGACGATGTCGCCGACGGTGGCCTCCTCGTCCAGGGCGGGGAGGACGACGCTGACGGTGCGGCCGGTGCGCTCCTTGGCCGCGAGGAGGGTGTGGACCGGCCGGTCGGCCGCGCTCCAGGAGCGGCGGTGCAGCCAGGACGCCGCCTGTGGGAGGAGCTCGGAGGTCGGTTCGGCGGGCACGGAGGTCTCCTCGGCGAGTCGGGTGGGACGGGTCATCTCGCTTGGCGGACGGTCCCGTTCGGAGTTGACGCCTTCGGATACAGTCTTCGTACAGCGGTCGGACCTTTGCACGCCGGGGTCGCCGCCGAGCACCACCACAATTTCACAAGCTCATCCAGAGGGACTGAGGGAACGGCCCGTTGACGTCCCGGCAACCTTCTCGCCCGGCCGTCCTCGACGGCCCCCGGCGGGACAGGTGCCAATTCCGTCCCGTGCCGCGACCGCGCCACGGGGAAGATGAGGAGAGAGGCCTCCGCCACCATGGCTATCGACATCGCCGCACCCGCTTCCGTCGACCTCGGCCCCGCCGCCGCCCTGTCCTGTCGGGAGTGCGGCACCCGCTTCCCGCTCGGCCCCAGCTTCGCCTGCCTGGAGTGCTTCGGGCCGCTGGAGATCGCCTACGAGTTCGGCGGTGAGGCCGCCGAGGAGCTGCGCAAGCGGATCGAGGCCGGCCCGGCGTCGATCTGGCGCTACGCGCCGCTGCTGCCGGTCCCGGCCGACGTCGCCTCCAAGCCGAACCTGAACCCGGGGTGGACCCCGCTGGTGAAGGCGGACAACCTGGGCCGCGAGCTCGGTTTCACCGCCCAGCTGCACATCAAGGACGACTCCGGGAACCCGACCCACTCGTTCAAGGACCGCGTGGTGGCCTGCGCCATCGAGGCGGCCAGGGCGTTCGGGTACACCACGCTGTCCTGCTCCTCCACCGGCAACCTGGCCGGTGCGGTGGGCGCGGCGGCGGCCAGGGCCGGTTTCAAGTCCTGCGTGTTCATCCCGCACGACCTGGAGCAGGGCAAGGTCGTCATGGCCGGGGTGTACGGCGGCGAGCTGGTCGGCATCGAGGGCAACTACGACGACGTGAACCGCTTCTGCTCGGAGCTGATCGGTGACTCGGCCGGCGAGGGCTGGGGCTTCGTCAACGTGAACCTGCGGCCGTACTACGGCGAGGGTTCCAAGACGCTGGCGTACGAGATCTGCGAGCAGCTCGGCTGGCGGCTGCCGGAGCAGATCGTGATCCCGATCGCCTCGGGCTCGCAGCTGACGAAGATCGACAAGGGCCTCCAGGAGCTGATCAGGCTCGGCCTGGTCGAGGACCGGCCGTACCGGATCTTCGGCGCCCAGGCCGAGGGCTGCTCGCCGGTGTCGGCCGCGTTCAAGGCCGGCCGGGACGTGATCAAGCCGGTGAAGCCGGACACCATCGCCAAGTCGCTGGCGATCGGCAACCCGGCCGACGGTCCGTACGTGCTGGACATCGCCCGCCGCACCGGTGGAGCGGTGGAGGACGTCACGGACGCGGAGGTCGTGGCGGCGATCCGGCTGCTGGCGCGGACCGAGGGCATCTTCGCCGAGACCGCGGGCGGGGTGACCGTCGGCGTGCTGAAGAAGCTGGTCGAGACCGGGCAGCTGGACCCGGCCAAGGAGACCGTCGCGATCAACACCGGTGACGGCCTGAAGACCCTGGACGCCGTCTCCGACTCCGGGATGACCGCCGTCATCCGCCCGACGCTGGACTCCTTCCGCGCCGCCGGCCTCGCGTCCCTCTGAACCACCCGTCAGGCCCCACCCCCGCAAGGAGAGTCATGAGCGCCAACGTCCGCATCCCCACCATCCTGCGCACCTACACCGGTGGCGCCGCCGAGGTGACCGCCGAGGGTGCCACCCTGGCCGAGGTCATCGCCGACCTGGAGAAGAACCACGCGGGCATCTCGGCCCGCATCCTGGACGACACCGGCAAGCTCCGCCGCTTCGTGAACGTCTACGTGAACGACGACGACGTGCGTTTCGCCGAGGGCCTGGCGACCGAGATCAAGGACGGCGCGGGCGTCTCGATCATCCCGGCGGTGGCCGGCGGCTGCTGAGCCGGCGCGAGCACCCGCGGTCGCCCGCGCGTACGGAATTCCGTTCTCCGTACGCGCGGGCGACCGCTTGCATTCCCGCGGGAATATTTCCGGGTCGAGTCGGAGTAGAGTGTGGCTCGGCTGGGAACAGGGTTTCCCTTTCGGCCCCCGCAGTGCTCGGCCCGGGGAGTCCGGCTGCTGGGCACGGACCGTAAAACATGTCAGGCGGATGTCAGAATTCCCGCAGGCATTTGAGTAATTCGTCCGCTATGTCCGGCGTGGAATGTGGAGATTATTCCGATTCAGCCCGTCCTGTCCCCTGGCGCCTTGGTGGAATTACCGGTGGCTGGCCCTGTTGCAGAGGGCGTCGATCCGGATACATTCAGCGGCGGTCGACGCAATCACCCGCTCACCGGAGGCCGTTCGGTGTCCCGCGCGGAGGGTTGTGGCGTGCACGGCTGTGCCCAGGGGGGGTTCCCCGGGCCGGCCTTCAAACCAACCCGGGCCCGCTACCTGCGGGCGCGTGAAGGGCCAGCACAGCACTAGGGGAGTTCGGAATGGCTCAGGGCACCGTCAAGTGGTTCAACGCGGAGAAGGGCTACGGCTTCATCGCGGTCGACGGTGGTGCGGACGTCTTCGTCCACTACAGCGCGATCCAGATGGACGGCTACCGCACCCTCGAGGAGGGCCAGCGGGTCGAGTTCGAGATCTCCCAGGGACAGAAGGGCCCGCAGGCGGACATGGTTCGCGCCGCGGCGGAATGACCCCTTCCGACCCCAGGAGCTCGGCGCGGCCCTACGGCTGGTGACCACTCGCTTCTCGACGGGCCCGTGCGACGCGTGTCGTACGGGCCCGTCGGCGTTCCCGGACGGTCCCGGCGGCGGCTCGCGGATCATCGCCGGGGCTTGCACTCGACCACCCTGAGTGCTAATCATTGGCGTTAGCACTCACAGCGTGAGAGTGACAGCGGACCGGGTCGGTGAGGCCCCCGGGAGCGGTAGGGGAATGGACCCCCGCACACCAGGGCCGTCCGTCGCGGGCACCCCTTGGTCCGAGCAGTCGACCGTGTCCCGGAGGACCACTTCAGATGGCCAAGATCATCGCCTTTGATGAGGAAGCTCGCCGCGGCCTTGAGCGTGGCATGAACCAGCTCGCCGACGCCGTGAAGGTCACGCTCGGCCCCAAGGGCCGCAACGTCGTGCTGGAGAAGAAGTGGGGCGCCCCCACGATCACCAACGACGGTGTCTCCATCGCCAAGGAGATCGAGCTCGAGGACCCGTACGAGAAGATCGGTGCGGAGCTCGTCAAGGAGGTCGCCAAGAAGACGGACGACGTCGCGGGTGACGGCACCACCACCGCCACCGTGCTCGCCCAGGCCCTGGTTCGCGAGGGTCTGCGCAACGTCGCCGCCGGCGCCAACCCGATGGCCCTGAAGCGCGGCATCGAGAAGGCCGTCATCGCCGTCTCGGACCAGCTGCTGGCCCAGGCCAAGGACGTGGAGACCAAGGAGCAGATCGCCTCCACCGCCTCCATCTCCGCCGCTGACACCCAGATCGGCGAGCTGATCGCCGAGGCCATGGACAAGGTCGGCAAGGAAGGCGTCATCACCGTCGAGGAGAGCAACACCTTCGGTCTGGAGCTCGAGCTCACCGAGGGCATGCGCTTCGACAAGGGCTACATCTCGGCCTACTTCGCCACCGACCTGGAGCGCATGGAGACGAGCTTCGAGGACGCCTACATCCTCATCGCCAACTCCAAGATCAGCTCGGTCAAGGACCTGCTGCCGCTGCTGGAGAAGGTCATGCAGGGCGGCAAGTCGCTGGTCATCATCGCCGAGGACGTCGAGGGCGAGGCCCTGTCGACCCTGGTCGTGAACAAGATCCGCGGCACCTTCAAGTCCGTCGCCGTCAAGGCCCCGGGCTTCGGCGACCGCCGCAAGGCCATGCTCGGCGACATCGCCATCCTCACCGGTGGCACCGTGATCTCCGAGGAGGTCGGCCTCAAGCTGGAGAACGCCGGCATCGACCTGCTGGGCCGCGCCCGCAAGGTGGTCATCACCAAGGACGAGACCACCATCATCGATGGTGCCGGTGACGCCGACCAGGTCCAGGGTCGCGTGAACCAGATCCGTGCCGAGATCGAGAACAGCGACTCGGACTACGACCGCGAGAAGCTCCAGGAGCGCCTCGCCAAGCTGGCCGGCGGCGTGGCCGTCATCAAGGCCGGCGCGGCCACCGAGGTGGAGCTCAAGGAGCGCAAGCACCGCATCGAGGACGCCGTCCGCAACGCCAAGGCCGCCGTCGAGGAGGGCATCGTCGCCGGTGGTGGCGTCGCGCTGCTGCAGGCCGCCGTCGCCTTCGACAAGCTGGAGCTGGACGGCGACGAGGCCACCGGTGCCAACATCGTCAAGGTCGCGCTGGAGGCCCCGATCAAGCAGATCGCGACCAACGCCGGCCTGGAGGGTGGCGTCGTGGTGGAGAAGGTGCGCAACCTCCCCGCCGGTCACGGTCTGAACGCCGCCACCAACGAGTACGTCGACCTGGTCGCCGCGGGCATCATCGACCCGGCCAAGGTCACCCGCTCCGCGCTGCAGAACGCCGCCTCCATCGCGGCGCTGTTCCTCACCACCGAGGCCGTCATCGCCGACAAGCCGGAGAAGGCCGCCGCGGCCGCCGGCGGCGGCATGCCGGGCGGTGACATGGACTTCTGATCCTGATCTCTCCGATCGGATCGGCTGGTTCCTCGTCCGCGTGGGCGGTCCCCTTCGGGGGGCCGCCCACGCGGCGTTTCGGCGTTCGGGGGAGTTGGGGAGAGGATGGACGGATGGCTGCCGACGACATCGAGACCGCCCTGCACAACGCCCGGGCACTGATCCTGGCCGACCTCACCGCGCGGGACGTGGCGGACGCCGCCGTCGTCTCGCTGGTGGAACAGGCCGTGACGCACCGCCGCTGGTGGCTGGACCAGTGGCCGGACGGCACCGAGTACGTGCTCGGGCTGGTCGCCCAGGACGTCCAGGACGCGCTGCTGGAGGAGTACGGGCGCTGGCCGCTGTGCGCCGACTGCGCGGCCGAGGGGGACCCGCACGCGCTGGGCGTGGAGCCCGAGCTGGGGCCGGAGCCGCACTGGGTGTGCGGCAAGCGGGGCGCGGTGGTGGCGCCGGTGGGCAAGCTGCCGTAGAGCCCGGGCGGTCTAGGGGGTGTCGGACGGGTCCTGGCCGGTCAGCTCCCGGAGTTCGGCCGTCAGGTTGGCGCGCGCGGCCGCCGTGAAGCGCTCGCGGGCGGCGGGGGAGCGGTAGAGCGCGGGCAGGGCCAGCAGCCGGCGCAGGACGGCGGCCCGGCCGGCCGTGAAGTCCGGCGCGGGGACGAAGCCGTACTCCGCGCGGACGGCGGCCGCGTACGCCGCGTACGCCTCGGGGGTGCCGCCGAGGACGGCGAGGTCCGCGTCGCAGAGCACCTCGCCGTCGCGGTCGCCGGGGGCGGGGTCGTGGCCGACGGTGAGCAGGACGAGGCGTTCGACCTCGGCGATCCGCTCGGCGGGCAGTCCGGCGGCGGTCAGCGCGCGGACGGCCAGGGCGGCGCTGCGCTCCTCGTTCTCGGTGCGGTCGGGGCGGTAGACGGCGTCGTGGAACCAGGCCGCCAGGCGGACCGCGTCCGGGTCGGCGGCGTGCCCGGCCAGCTCGTCGACGTGCCGCAGCACCGCGTGCAGGTGTGCGACGCGGTGGTAGCGGCGCTGCGGTTCCGACCAGCGGCGCAGCAGCTCCCGGCCGTAGGGCCCGGGGTCGACGCCGGCCCCGCAGCGGTGCAGCAGGGCGGTCCAGGCGGCGAGCAGGCCGGCCTCGGCACCGGACGGGTCGGGCGCCGCGGTGGCGGGGTCGGGCTCGGTGATCGGCATGGCGACCATTGTGGCGGCCCGGCCCCGCACTGGACCTATAGGTAGGTTGACGATATATGTAGTCGTATGACAGAACGCTCCATGCAGGAGCCCACGCTGCTGCTGCTCACCGCGCTGGCCGACGCCCCGCGGCACGGCTACGCGCTCATCCAGGAGATCGCCGCGATCTCCGACGGCCGGGTCAAGATGCGCACCGGCACGCTCTACGGGGCGCTCGACCGGCTGCTGGGCCAGGGCCTGATCGAGGTGGCCGCCGAGGAGGTCGTGGACGGCCGCGCCCGGCGCAGCTACGCGCTGACCGACGCCGGCCGGGACGCGCTGGCCGCCGAGGCCGGGCGCCTGCGGGCGGTCGCCACCGAGGCCGAGCGCCGGCTGACCAGGATCCGGTCGATGCTGCCGGGCAAGACCGGGTCGCAGGGGCGGCCCGCGACGGGGGGAGGCCTCTCATGACCACACCGGTGATCGGCGCGGGGCCCTCGGCGGTGCTGCGGGCCGCGCTCCAGCTCTACCCGGCGCGCTACCGCCACGAGCGCGGCGAGGAGCTGGCCGAGGTGTTCGCCGACACGACGGCGGCGGGCGGCCGGCCGGCCGTCGCCCGGGAGGCCCTCGGCCTGGCGGCGTACGGGTTGCGGGTGCGGCTCGGGCTGACCGGCGCCTCGGCGGCCGGGCGGCTGCTGGCGCTGGTCGCGCCGATGCTCGCCGGCGCCGCGGCCGGCGCCATGCTGGTGGCCTGGCTGACCACCGCGGACCGGATCGCCGTCCACCTCTCCTGGGACGACTCGTACGGCGTCTACTTCTCGTCGTTCTGTCCGCCGGTGGCCGCCGCGCTGCTCGCGGTGGCGGCCCTGCTGGGGCGGTGGACGGCGGTGCGGGTGAGTGCGCTGGTCCTGGGCGCCATGGGGATGTACGACCTGGCGTACGCCGCGTGGAACTCCTCCTTCGACGTGTGGTGGAGCGGCTACATCGGGATGGCCTCGCTGCCGTTCGTGGTGGCGGCCGTGCTGCTGGTCGCGGCGCCGACCGACCTGCTGCCGCGGCCGACCTGGCGCACGGCCGGCCTGGTGCTGGCCTCGATCGCGGTGGGCGGGCTGCTGGCGGCCGCCCAGAGCTGGGACGACACCACCTTCCCGCTGGACCGCCAGTGGTTCGTGCTGATGCTGATCGCTCCGCTGCTGCTGACCTTCGCCGGGCTGCGCGGACGGTTCGCGCCGATGGCCGTCGGGGTGGCGGCACTGGTGCTGGCCGGGCCCGGCTGCCTGTTCAACATCTGGCGCGGCTCGGGCGGGCTCTCCCACCTGCTGCCGATGGCGGCGCCGACGGTCGCCGCGCTGGTGCTGGTGGCGGTGGCGGTGCACCGGTTCGGGCGGCGGGAGACGGTCCCGGAGGTCCACGCGGCGGCGTGACCGGTGCCCGCGAGGAGGCCGCTCCGGTATGACCGGAATGGCCTCCTCGGAGTTTCCGGGGAAAGGCGGATGTGGCAGGCTGTCGAATATGTCTAGACCAATTTTCGAAGTCATCGCGCTGACGCCCCAGGACGCCCAGGCCGCCGAGTCGGGCGGCGCCGACCGGCTCGAACTGGTCACCGACATGGCCGCCGACGGGCTCACCCCGTCCGTCGAGGACTTCGGCCGGATCCGGGCCGCCGTCGGCATCCCGCTGCGGGTCATGCTGCGGATCCGGGACGGCTTCGCCCCCGGCGACGTGGACGAGCTGTGCGCCCGGGCCACCGCGCTGCGGGCCGAGGGGGCCGAGGAGTTCGTCCTCGGCTTCCTCGGCGCCGGGGGCGCCGTCGACCTGGCCGCCACCACGGCCGTCGCCGAGACGATCGCCGGCTGCCGCTGGACCTTCCACCGGGCGATCGACCACAGCACCGACCGGGCCGCGCTGCGGGCCGCCGTCGGCGGGCTGCCCGGTCTGGACACCTTCCTCACCTCCGGCGCGGTCGCCGGGGTGGACGCCGGGCGCGAGGTGCTGTCGGCCGAGCTGGCCAGGGCCGGCGAGCCCGGGTACCGGCAGCGGATCCTGATCGGCGGCGGCCTGCGGGCCGAGCACCTGAAGGAGCTGCGGGCGGAGGGGTTCGACGCCTTCCACGTCGGCGGCGCGGTGCGGGTCGACGGCTGGCGGACACCGGTGGACCCGGCCAAGGTCGCCGACTGGCGGGCGATGATCGACGCCTGAGCGTCCGTTCCGGGTGCCTGCTGCGGGCGCCCGCTGCCGACGCCGTCCGAAAGGGCCGGTCCCCGTGGACCGGCCCTTTCGCGCACTACCGCAGCTGCTCGGGCAGCGGCTCGCCGTGCAGCACCGTCAGCCCGGACACGGCCCGGGTCAGCGCCACGTACAGCCGCCGCAGACCGGTCCGCTCGTCCGGCTCCCCGGCGATCACCGCGGCCGGCTCGTCCAGCACCACGTAGTCGTACTCCAGGCCCTTGGCCAGCGAGGCAGGCACGAGGGTGAGCCTGGCCTCCGCGCTGGTCTCGTCGCCGGGGGAGAGGTACGGCAGACCGGCCGCGGTCAGCGCCTCGGCGAGCCGCGGGACACGGGCGTCGGCGGCGATCAGGCCGGTCGAGCCCTCGTGCTCCAGCGCCTCCCGGCAGGCCGCCAGGACCGCCCCGGTGCTCTCCCCGTCCGCGACCCGGCGGATCGTCAGCGATCCCGGCGCATCACGGACCGAGGAGGCCGGGGCCAGGCCGGGCGCGATCGCCGGGAGCAGCCGGGAGGCGTACGCGATGACCTCCTCCGGCACCCGGAAGCCCTTGGTCAGCTCCTCGATGTGCGCCTCCGGCTTGCCCAGGTGGCGCAGCGCCTCCGGCCAGCTCGCGGTCGCCCACGGGGTGGTGCCCTGGGCGAGGTCGCCGAGAACGGTCGCCGAGCCGGTGGTGCAGCGGCGGCCGACCGCCCGGTACTGCATCGGGGAGAGGTCCTGGGCCTCGTCCAGCACCACGTGGCCGAGCGAGGAGGTGCGCTGCACCAGGTCGGTCGCCTCGTCCACCAGGACGGCGTCGGCCGCCGTCCAGCGCGCGGTCTTCACCGAGCGGCCCGGCTTGGGCCAGAGCACCGCCCGCTGCTCCTCGGGAGTGAGGACGCCCTCGGCGCACTCGGCCAGGAACCCCGGATCGGAGAGCAGTCGCAGGACCAGCTTCGCCGGGTCGACGGCCGGCCAGCACTCCTTGACCACCGCCTTGACCGCGGGGTTGCGGGCCACCGCGTCCTGCACCCGGTCGTCCGGGGCCTCGCCGCCCTGCTCCATCTTCAGCAGCACGGTGTGCGCGATGCGCTGCGGCAGGGCGTCCCTGGCGGCGCCGTAACGGACCTCGCGGCCCTTCAACTCCTCGATGATCTCGACCAGTTCGTACGCCGGAACGCGCCAGCGGCGGGAGCCGCGGACCACCACGCAGGGCTCGGCGGGCAGCGTGATGCCCGAGCGCACCGCCCGGCGCAGCACCTCGGCCATCCGGGCGTCGCCCTTCAGCCGGGCCGCCTCGGGGACGTCCTCGCCCCGCACCTCGACGTGCCCGACCAGCTGCTGCACGGTGGCCTGGGCGACCTCCAGCTCGCCGAGGGCCGGGAGCACCTGCTCGATGTAGGAGAGGAAGGCGTTGTTCGGCCCGATCACCAGGGTGCCGGTCCTGGCGAGGCGCTCGCGGTGCGCGTACAGCAGGTAGGCGACCCGGTGCAGGCCGACGGCGGTCTTCCCGGTGCCGGGCGCCCCCTGGACGCAGATGGTGCCCGTGACGTCGGAGCGGACGATCTCGTCCTGCTCGGGCTGGATGGTGGCGACGATGTCGCGCATCGGGCCGACACGGGGCTTCTCGATCTCGGCGGCCAGCAGGGCGGAGGAGGTCTCGCTCTCGGCCGGGTCGCTGAGGTGCTCGTCCTCGTAGGCGGTGAGTTCGCCGCCGGTGTAGCCGAAGCGGCGGCGGCGCTCGACATCCAGCGGCTCGGTGCGGCTGGCCCGGTAGAACGGCTGGGAGACCGGCGCGCGCCAGTCGATCACCATCGGGTCGCCGTCGGCGTCGTGGACGTGCCGGCGCCCGATGTAGAAGCTCTCGCCGCCTCCCCCTTCACTGAGTTCCTCGCTGATCGCGTGCAGGTAGTCGAGGCGGCCGAAGAACAGCGGGGTGTGCGAGAGGTCGGCCAGTGCGGCGATCCTGGCCGTGATCTGGTTCTGGAGCACCATGGCGGTGACCCAGGTGCCGGTCACGTCGCGGATGTCGAGCGACTCGACGTCCGCTCGCATGGCGCGCAGCGCGGCCCTGGACGCGGCCAGGTGGTCGCGTTCGCGCTGGAGGGGGTCGGTGGTGGGGGTGGCGGGCACAGCGAACCTTCCCGGCTGCCCCGGTGGCGGGCGCAGCGGATCGTAGGAGCTCACGGTGGGTGTGCCGGCCGGTTGCCGTACGGTCGGCGCCTCCCCCGGCTGCCTGCGGGACTTCAGCAGGTACCACGGTTCGGGAGGGGGCAGACGGACGATCTTAGACCCGTCCGCCCCGGGGTACCAGTCCCGCAGGTCTCGGGGTTGCCCCCTACCCCGGTCCCGGGCCGCGGTACACCGGGAGGACGAGCCGCGCACCTGCGGGTACGGCCTTTGGAGTGATGCCCTCGGCCGGTCGGGTGCCTACCGTTGAAGACATGAGCACCACGAACCGCACCCCACGATCCGGTCCGGCCGGCGCCACCGCCGTCTCCGGACGCCACCGCAACCCGCTGAGCACCGCCGTCCGCAACGTCGGCATCGCCCTGGACACCGCCGCGCGCGTGATCTTCCTCGGGCGCGACGGTGTCCGGTACTGAACCGCGGTCCTACAGCACGTCGTCGGCGTCGATGATCCGGTACGCGTAGCCCTGTTCGGCGAGGAAGCGCTGCCGGTGGGCGGCGAAGTCCTGGTCCACCGTGTCCCTGGCGACCACCGAGTAGAAGTGCGCCGAGTGGCCGTCCGCCTTGGGGCGCAGCACCCGGCCGAGGCGCTGGGCCTCCTCCTGGCGGGAGCCGAAGGTCCCGGAGACCTGGATGGCCACGGTGGCCTCCGGCAGGTCGATGGAGAAGTTCGCCACCTTGGAGACCACCAGGACGCCGATCTCCTTGTTCCGGAAGGCCTCGAAGAGCTTCTCGCGCTGGGCGTTGCTGGTCTCGCCCTTGATCACCGGGGCGTCCAGGACCTCGCCGAGTTCGTCCAGCTGGTCGATGTACTGGCCGATGATCAGCGTCTGGTCCTTCTCGTGCTTCCTGACCAGCGCCTCCACCACCCGTCGCTTGGTCGCGGTGGTGGCGCAGAAGCGGTAGCGCTCCTCGGGCTCGGCGGTCGCGTAGGAGAGCCGCTCGGAGTCGGTCAGGGTGACCCGCACCTCGCAGCAGTCGGCGGGCGCGATGTAGCCCTGCGCCTCGATCTCCTTCCACGGCGCGTCGAAGCGCTTGGGGCCGATCAGGCTGAACACGTCGCCCTCGCGGCCGTCCTCGCGCACCAGGGTGGCGGTCAGGCCGAGCCGGCGGCGGGCCTGGAGGTCGGCGGTGAACTTGAACACCGGCGCGGGCAGCAGGTGCACCTCGTCGTAGACCACCAGGCCCCAGTTGCGGGCGTCGAACAGCTCCAGGTGGGCGTAGACGCCCTTCCGCTTGGTGGTCATCACCTGGTAGGTGGCGATGGTGACCGGGCGGATCTCCTTCCGCGTCCCGCTGTACTCGCCGATCTCGTCCTCGGTGAGCGAGGTGCGCTTGACCAGCTCGTGCTTCCACTGGCGGGCCGAGACGGTGTTGGTGACCAGGATCAGCGTGGTCGACTTGGCGTGCGCCATCGCGGCCGCGCCGACCAGCGTCTTGCCGGCGCCGCAGGGCAGCACGACCACGCCCGAGCCGCCGTGCCAGAAGCCCTCGACGGCCTGCGCCTGGTACGGGCGCAGCTGCCACCCGTCCTCGTCCAGGTCGATCGGGTGCGCCTCGCCGTCCACGTACCCGGCGAAGTCCTCGGCGGGCCAGCCGAGCTTGAGCAGCACCTGCTTGATCTGCCCGCGCTCGGAGGGGTGCACCACCACGGTGTCGGGGTCGACCCGGGCGCCGACCAGCGGGACGATCTTCTTGGAGCGCAGCACCTCCTCCAGCACCGGCCGGTCGGTGGTGGTGAGCACCAGCCCGTGGGTCGGGTGCTTGAGCAGCTGGAGCCGCCCGTACCGGCCCATGGTGTCCGCCACGTCCACCAGCAGCGCGTGCGGCACCGGGTAGCGCGAGTACGTCACCAGGGCGTCCACCACCTGCTCGGCGTCGTGCCCGGCCGCTCGCGCGTTCCACAGCCCGAGCGGTGTCACCCGGTACGTGTGCACGTGCTCGGGCGCCCGCTCCAGCTCGGCGAACGGCGCGATGGCGCGACGGCAGTCGGCGGACTTGGGGTGGTCGATCTCCAGGAGAAGAGTTTTGTCGCTCTGGACGATGAGCGGTCCGTCGTTCACGCGGGGAAGCCCTCCACTGGCTGACAGGGTGGTTTGAAGCAGACCCTCCAGTGTCGCGCATCGCGGGTGGTGCGCGGGAGGGTGTCCCGGAGTGACCACGGTGTGTGCTCGCTCGTTGGGCTGGCCATGAAGAAGTCGAAGCGTGTTCTCACCGCCCTCGCCCTGATGGGCTCGGCCTTCGCGGCCACCGCCGGCTCGGCCGGTTCGGCCCACGCCCTCGCGGGCATCGGCGAGGGGCCCGGCGGCCTGATCGCGGCGCCCGGGTTCCTGCTCGCGGACACCGTCACCGGAGGTGCGGTGCCGGTCGGGCAGGGGCAGATCGGCAGCCTGGCGGACAAGGCCGTGCAGGAGAAGATGAAGGAGGCGCAGCAGGGGCACTGAGGCCCGCGGGTCACTCGTCGAGTTCCGCGACGCCGGTGATGCGGTGCAGGGCGAAGGTGCGGAGTTCGTCGGCGTGGTGGTCGAAGGCGGTGACGAAGCCGCCTTCGACCTTGACCGGGTCGATGATCCGCTGGCTGGCGATGCCCTCGGCGTTGAGGTAGCCGATCCACACCCGCTCGCCGAGCAGGACGGCCGTCTGGAGGGTGGCCAGGGTCTCGGCGGCGGCGGTGCGGGGGAGGTGGCGCGGGTCGGGGGCGGGTTCGCGGCGGTTGGCGGTGGCGGCGCGGTCGCCGGCCCGGACGGCCTTGACGGCCGCGGCGAGCAGGACGTCGTCGGGGGTCGGCGGGCCGTCGGGGACCGGGACGGGCGCCGTGCGGGGCGGGGTGCGGTGGCTGTCCGGGCGGGTGATCAGCACGTCGCCCTCGGCGGACTCGGCGACCGGGGCGTAGCCCATGGCGCGCAGGGCGGCGAGCAGGACGTCAGGGGCGGCCTGGGAGGCCAGGACGGTGGGGGCGAGCAGGCGCAGCCGCAGTTCGGCGGAGCGGCGGTCGGCGAGTACCTCGCCCAGCAGGGACGGGTCGTCGCAGCGCAGGTAGGAGGAGGCGGCGCCGACGCGCAGGATGCCGTGCCGGCGGGCGACGTCGTCGATCAGGTAGGCGAGCGGCTGCGGGACGGGCGTGCGGCTGTGCTGCTCCAGGAAGGCCCGCAGGTCGGTGGCGGTGCGGCCGGCGTCGAGGGCGCGGCGGACCGAGGCCGGGGTGAAGCGGTAGACGGTGGCGCCGCCCTTGGACTCGATGTCGGCGCAGAGCGCGAGGGCGTGGGCGAGCGGGGTGAGCAGCGGGCCGGGGGCGATCGCGGTGAGGTCCGGCTGGAGGATCACGTGGTCCAGCGGCTGCGGGAGCAGCGGGGCGAGCACCTCGGCCGGGTCGGCCTCGGCGGTGAGCAGGGCGCGGGCGGGGGAGGCCAGGGCGCCGCGGCCGGTGATGCCGAGGAGTTCGGCCTCGTCGAGGGCCCAGGCGGTGAGGTCGTCGCGCAGCTCGCGGCCGTCCTGGCCGGTGGGGCCGCCGCGCAGCGGGCGCTGCCAGCGCAGGGCGGGGAGCAGTTCCCCGGCGGTGGCCGGGGTGCCGGGCGGGAGTTCGGCGAGCAGGGCGAGGGCGGCGCGGCGGACGGACGGGGCCAGGGTGCGGTCCAGTTCGGGGCCGAGGGCGGCGCGCGGCCTGCCCTTGCCGTCCGGGGTGCCGGTGAGGGCGGGGACGCGGGTGGCGGCGAGCCAGGCGGTGGCGAGGACGGACCAGCGCTCGGCGGTGTCCAGGTGCAGCCAGGTGTCGTACCCGGGGGTCGGGGCCCAGCGTTCGTCCGCCTCGCCGTCGGGGGCCAGTAGCCCTGAGGTGTAGGCGAGTTCGAGCCAGAACGCGGTCTGCTGCTCGGTGCTCTCCAGGGCCTGGGCGGTGCGCTTGAGGTCGCGGACGCCGAGGCCGCCGGCGCGCAGGGTGGGCGGCGGGGTGAGGCCGAGGTGGTCGAGCAGGTCCTCGACGGTCTTGACCGCGGTGTGCGCCTGGCCGGCCGCGGCGCCGTCCACGGCGGTCACCTGACCGAGGACCCGGGGGTCCTCCTTGGCCACCGAGCGCAGCAGCCCGGCCAGGGCGGGGGTGTCGGTGACCACCTGGACCAGCACCGTGCCGTCCTCGGCCGTCAGGCCCCGGACGG
>NZ_MSJQ01000196.1 GCF_014596515.1 Streptomyces sp. CBMA156 | reverse complement strand
GTCCACGGCCTGGGGGTCACCTGACCGAGGACCCGGGGGTCCTCCTTGGCCACCGAGCGCAGCAGCCCGGCCAGGGCGGGGGTGTCGGTGACCACCTGGACCAGCACCGTGCCGTCCTCGGCCGTCAGGCCCCGGACGGTCTCCAGCAGCTTCCAGGACAGGTCGCGGAACCGGCTCTCGGGCCGCCGCTTGGCGGTCTCCAGCCGGATCGCCCCGGGGACGTCCCCGGCGATGCCGCACAGCACGACCGCGCGGCGGTCGTGGCGGCGCCCGGGCGCGGCGGGCGCCGGGGCCCACTGCGGGACCGACAGGGTGGTGACGGGTGCCTCGGCGCGCTCAGTGACCGGCTCAGTGACCGGCTCGGCGGCGGGCTCGGCGAGGGGCCGGGCCACCGGCCGATCGGCCGGTCCCGGGACCGGTCCGGTCCGGGGAAACCAGAACCGGTCCCGGGCGAAGGGGTACCCGGGCAGGTGCACCCGCCCGGGCGGGGGGCCGCCGGCCGGGACCGACGGGTCGACGGCCTCACCGGCGATCCAGCGCGCCAGCGTGCCGGAGGCCTCGCCGCGTTCGCCGGTGGTCACGAACGCCCGCAGGCGGTCGGCGAGTTCGGCCGGGGAGGACACCGTCCAGCCGATCCGCTCGGCCATCTCCTCGCGGCCGGCCGTGAGGGTCCGGGCGACGGAGCGCAGCGACACCCCGTCCCCGTCCGAGGACTCCAGGAAGGCCAGCAGGTCCCGGGCCCGGTCGGTCAGCTGCCGGGCCGTACGGGCCGACAGCGGCACCGCGACGTCCCCGGAGGGCCCGCCCCGCTCCGCACCGTCCCGGACGTACTCCTCGACCACGACATGGGCGTTGACGCCGCCGAAGCCGAAGCTGCTCACCCCGGCGCGCCTCGGCGCCTCGTGGCCGTCGCGGTCGCGCGGGCGCGGCCACGGCTCGTTCTCCCGGACGAGGTGGAAGGGCCCGTCGGCGAGCTCCACGAACGGGTTGACCCGCCGCAGGTGCCGGTTGGCGGGCAGCACCCCGTGCCGGAGCGCGAGCAGCACCTTCAGCAGCCCCGCGATGCCCGCCGCGGACTCCAGGTGCCCGATGTTGGTCTTGACCGAGCCGAGCCCGCAGGCGCCGTCGTCGCTGCGGCCGAGCCGGCGGAACGCCGTGCGCAGCGCGCGGACCTCGACCGGGTCGCCGAGCGCGGTGCCGGTGCCGTGGGTCTCGATGTAGCCGATGGTGTCCGGGTCGAGGCCGCCGACCGCGGCGGTCACCAGCTCGGCCTGGGCGTCGGCGTTCGGCGCGGTGAGCGAGTTGGCCCGGCCGCCGTGGTTGTAGGCGCTGCCCCGGAGCACGCCGAGGATCGCGTCGCCGTCCCGCTCGGCCGCCGCCAGCGGCTTGAGGATCACGGCCCCGACGCCCTCGCCGCGCACGTAGCCGTCGGCGTCGGCGTCGAAGGTGCGGCACAGGCCGTCCGGGCTGAGCATCCCGGCGCGGTGGGCGCTGACGAAGGTGCCGGCGTCGAGCAGGACGTTCACCCCGCCCGCGATCGCCAGGTCGCACGCGCCGGACCTGATGGCCTCCATGGCCCGGTGCACCGCCACCAGCGAGCTGGAGCAGGCGGTGTCGATGGGCTCGCTCGGGCCGCGCACGTCGAGCAGGTAGGAGATCCGGTTGGCCAGGATCGAGTGGGTGTTGCCGGTCGCGGTGAAGGCGTCCGGCAGCACCCCGCCGGTGTTGAGCAGCGTCGCGTAGTCGTTGCCGGTGACGCCGATGAACACCCCGGTGTTGGCGGGGAGTTCGCTCGGCCGGTGGGCGCTGTCCTCCAGCGCCTGCCACACCGTCTCCAGCACCAGGCGGTGCTGGGGGTCCATCAGCTCGGCCTCGCGCGGCAGGATGCGGAAGAACGCCGCGTCGAAGGCATCGACGTCGTCCAGCACGCCCATCCGCTGGGGGAAGTCCAGGCCGGCGATGGTCCGGCGCTGGTCCTCGTCGTAGCGGTCCAGCGGGAAGCCGGTGACGGAGTCCCGCCCGGCCACCAGGTTGGCCCAGTACTCGGTGAGGTCGCGGGCGCCGGGGAAGCGTCCTGCGGCGCCGATCACGGCGATCGGCAGCAGCGGGTCCGTCCCGGCACGGGGTGACGGTGCCGGTGCGGGAGCCGTG
>NZ_MSJQ01000195.1 GCF_014596515.1 Streptomyces sp. CBMA156 | reverse complement strand
CTCGGCATCGGCACCGACCTCGTCGAGGCGGTCCGCCGCGCCGCCGCGCTCGCCGGCCTGCCCGTCGCCGACCACCTGCGGGCCCCCGGCATCGTCCTCGACTCGTGCCGGTCCGTCGCCGCCGACGACGACCCCATCGGCCTCGCCGACCTCGACTGGAACCCGTCCCGGCGGCTGTCCGCCGTCGCCGACGGCGACACCCCCGACGCCGCGCGGGCCGCGCGGGCCCGCACCGCCGCCCGGGACGCGATGCGGCACGCCTTCGGGGCGGTCCTCGGTGCCTGTGGTCTCGATCTCAAGTGGCGTCGGCCTTCGGGTCTGCGGTACCAGCTGCGCGCCCACGGGCAGGCCGAGCAGCCGCCGATACGGCGCTGATCCCTCCGGGCGCCCGGCAGCCGTGCGGCGCGGCGCCGGTCACGGGACGTCGGCCTCCTCCCGCAGTTCCCCGGCGGGGCGGGGGAGTTGCCCCGCAGGGGTGTCGCCGGCAGCCCGGTGCCACGGGGAGCGGAGGCGGTGGGCCAGGCCGCTCGCCGCCACGCAGAGGCCCAGCCCGGCCCACAGCAGCGGGGGGTTCTCCAGGCCCACACCGATGACGGCGGGCCCGACCGCGTAGGACACCGTCCAGGTCAGCTGGAACAGGGACATGTACGGCCCCTCGTCGCCCTTGGGCGCCATCGCCACCGCCTGCGCGGCCGCGGTGGGCTTCGAGGCCAGCTCGGCCAGTGACAGGACGGCGGCCACGAGGACGGCGAGCGGGCCCTGGAACGCGGGCGGTACGGCGGAGACCGTGGCCGTCAGGGCGATGGCCACGGCGACCGCGCCGATCGCCAGGCGGAGGATCCGTGACCGGCTCCAGCCGGAGAGCCGCCGGCTGATCGGCATCTGGAGGCAGGTGGCGGTGGCGTAGCGGACGGCGACCACGACCGTGGGCCAGTACGCGGCCTGGTGGAGGGTCTCCACGAGGTAGACCGGGAAGGCGACGGTCGGGATCAGCCAGGCCGCCGACAGCAGCGTCTGCGACACCACGAGGGAGACGAAGGGCCGGTCCCCGAGCGCCGCCCGGGTGTCGGACCTCGCCGCCCGGTGCGCGGGCCGCCCGACGGCCGGCACCGCGACCCCCAGCAGCAGGACGGCCGCGAGCAGGGAGCTCGCGCTGTTCAGGGCGAGCGCGATCTCCAGGCCGTGTCCGCCGGCGAGGGCCAGCAGGGCGGTCGCCGCGAGGGTGCCGACGCCCAGCGAGGTCGTCTTGAGCACGGTGACCGCGGAGAACCACCCGGTGAGCTCCTCCGGCTTCGCGAACCGGGCGACCAGCGTGGGCCAGGCGGCCCCGTACAGGCGGTCGGAGGCGGTCACCAGGAAGGTGGCGGCGGCCACCGTGAACAGGTTCCCCGCCACGAAGAAGAGGCCGTACCCGAGCGCGGTCAGGACGTTGCTGACGAGCAGGCAGGACTTGGGCCCCACCGCCTGGACGGCCCGCCCGCAGAGCGGTACGACGGCGAAGGAGGCGAGCGAGCCGA
Organism: Streptomyces sp. CBMA156; assembly: GCF_014596515.1. GTDB lineage: Bacteria > Actinomycetota > Actinomycetes > Streptomycetales > Streptomycetaceae > Kitasatospora. The sequence goes on along the minus strand of NZ_MSJQ01000195.1, from coordinate 48,730 downwards.
CCGTCACGGCGGTGCCCGCGGCGGCTGCGGGGAAGTGCCGGACGGTGACGAAGTACAGCAGCGACAGCGGCAGGAAGACACCGGCGCCGACGGTGTCGATCGCCACCGAGAGGAAGAGCCTCCGCTGCCGACGGAACTGCCTGCCCCCCGTCACGCCACCCCCACCCCTCGAAGCCGCCGCCTACCGCGCGTCGCGCAGCTTGAGAATGTACGCCGCGGTCAGCGCGACCGCACGGTCCTCGTCCCGGGACAGCCCTTCGAGGGCGCGCGACGTGGTGGCTCCCGGGATGTCCGCCAGCGCCTGGGCCAGCCGCCGGCGCGCGGACGGCCCGGCGCCGTCGCCGGTGAGCCGGCCGACGAGCCCGTCGGCGATCCGGTCCGCCAGTGCCGGGTCCCCCGCGAGCGCGCTCAGCGCGTCGGCGGCGTCGACGTCGTTCGCCTCCTCGACGATCATGTCGATGAGCGTCGGGACGGCCTCGGCCACCCCGCGGGCCCCGAGCGCCAGCGCCGCGTACCTGCGGACCGCCAGGTCCCGGTGGGTGAGGGCCTCCCGCAGCAGGGCGGTCGCCGTCCCGTCGGGGAACTCGGCGATGGACCGGACGGCACGCCCGCGCACCTCGGCCGAGGGCGATTCGAGGCCCGCCGCCAGCAGGCGCGGCCCGTCCCCGCCCGACTGCGCCAGCGCCCAGCGCAGGGCCCCGGCGACGTTCGGGTCCGACTCGCCCAGCACGGCCTCGACCAGTGCCTCCACCGGCACGGGGACGTCCTCGCCGGCGGACAGGGCCGCGCGCTGCCTGGCCCCCGGGCTCTTCGACTCCAGGGCCTGGAGCAGCGCGACGATCCGCAGGACCTCCTCCCAGCCCGCCGGTTCCGCCGCCCCGATCCGGCGGAGCCGGGTGAGCAGCTCCGTCTCCGCCGCGATGCGCTCCCGGGTGCGGCGGACGAGGCCGTCGACCAGCTCCGCGGGCGCGAAACCGGGCTCGTCGAGCGCCCGGCCGACGTCGCGCAGCGACAGGCCCAGCGACCGCAGGCTCTCGACATGGAAGATCCGCCGGATGTCCTCCTCCGCGTACTGGCGGTAGCCGGAGTCGGTGCGCCCCGTCGGCCGCACCAGGCCGAGCGACTCGTAGTGCCTGAGCATCCGGGCGCTGACCCCGGACCGCCGCGCGACCTCGCCGATCAGCACTGCCTACCGTCCCTCCCGGCCGCCCCCGCCGAGGGCCACCGTGCGCTTCGCCTCCTCGACCGCGAACCCGGACCCCGCGTCCGGGTCGCGCCACAGCCGTTCCGTGGCGAGCGCGTGGGCGCGCACCCGGGGGTCGGGGTCCGTCGCCGCGGCGTCCAGCACCGGCAGCATCACCTCCCCGAGCGCGACCAGCGCCCGGCTGAGGCTCAGCCGGGTCTCGTGTCCGCCGCGCCCGAGCTGGGCCGCCAACGATACGGCCAACCCGTGCTCCGCACCCTCGGGCACCAGCACGACCGCCGCCCGCCAGGCGCACCTGGCCACCTCCTCGTCGGCGTCGGCCAGCAGCGCCGGCGTGATCACCGGCCAGGCCCGCCGGTCCCCGATCTTGGACAGCGTGTGCAGCGCCTGGCTCCGTGCCTGGGCACGCTCCGAGCGGACCTCGCCGAACAGTGCCGGCACCGTCAGCGCCGCCGGGTGCCGGGTGAGCGCCCAGGTGAGCAGCTCGCGCACGGAGAACTCCGGTTCGACCGCGCACCGCTCGACGAGCGTGCCGACGGACCCCTCGTCCGGGCTCGTGCCGACGGCGAGTGCCGCCCGGAGCCGGACCGACGGATCGCCGTGTCCCAGCCCGCGGAGCGCCGCCCGCACCGTGTCCGTGTCCTCGTTCGTGCTGGTCATCGGGACCACCTCCTCGGACCCAGTGAAGGGCTTGTCACGGTGTCAAGGTCAAGCGGAACCGAAGGTCCGGTCTTACGGTGAAATACGGGGCCTGTCCCTCCCGTCTCACCGTGTCCGCGAGGCGGTTGCTACCCGAAGGAGCCCGAGTCATGGCCAGCAGTGCTACCGGAGTCGGCCCCACCACCCGGGGCCCCGAGCGCTACCCGCACGCGAGCGGGTGGACCATCTTCGCCGGGGTCATGCTGATCACCGCCGGCATGATGGCGGTCTTCCAGGGGACCGCCGCCATTCGCAAGGACGGACTGCTCATCGTCACCCGCAGCTACGTGTACGCGATGAACACCGAGGGCTGGGGATGGATCCACCTCATCCTCGGGGTCGTCGTGATCGTGGCCGGGGTGGCGGTCTTCAGCGGTTCCTTCTGGGCGCGCGTCGTCGGGGTCGTCGTGGCGGGGCTGGGAATGATCGCCAACTTCCTCTGGCTGCCGTACTACCCGCTGTGGGCCGTCGTCCTGATCGCGATCGACGCCCTGGTCATCTGGGCGCTGTGCGTCGGCAAGGTCGAGAACGCCGGAGGGGCCGGGAGCGTCGGACGGGTCGGGAACGCCGGAGGGGCCGAGGGCGTCGGAGGGGCCGGGAAGGAGGCCTGACCCGGCGTCACCTGATCCGTCGGGCCCACCCGGTGGGTCCACGCGGTGGTTCAGGCGGTGGTTCAGGCGGTCCGCACGCTGGCAGCGGCGCCGCGAAGGGCGGGAGTCCCTCGGGTTCTACGGCTGTCTGGCTCTACGGCTGCCTGGCCGTCGGCTCCGGGCTGTGGGGTCCGGAGCCGCCCCGGGGCGTCACCAGCATCCGGATGTCGTCGGCGGCCCACAGGACGAACCGTTCGACCGGGACCACCCGGTGGCCCGGCTCCGGCCGGAAGCGGAAGCGCCTGAGCAGGACGGCCAGCAGCACCAGGGCCTCCACCCTGGCCAGCGCGGCCCCCTCGCAGCTGCGCGGGCCCAGGCCGAACGGGATCCAGGCCAGCCGCGGACGCCCGGCCGACTCCTCCGGGGTGAACCGCTCGGGCCGGAACCGCTCCGGCTCCGGCCAGTACGCGGGGTTCAGGTGGACCGCCCAGAACGGGTAGAAGACCACCGCCCCGGCGGGGACCGTGTACCCGCCGACGGTCAGCGGGTCGGTGGTCAGCCGGGCGCCGTAGGGGCCGGGCGGGTAGCGGCGCAGCGACTCCCGCAGGGCCATGTCCAGGTAGCACAGGCGGTGCAGGTCGGCGTACTCCGGCGCGGGGCGGTCGCCGAGGACGCGGTCGAGTTCCGCGGTGACGCGCTCGGCCGCCGCCGGGTGCCCGGCGAGCAGGTGCAGGGTCCAGGAGACGGCGACGCCGGTGGTGTGGTGGGCGGCGAGCAGCGTCGCGAGGACGGTGTCGCGGATCCGCGCGGGGCTCTCGCCGGCCTCGACGAGGGCGCCGATCAGGTCGCTGCGGTCGCCGGGGAGGCCGGGGCGGTGTGCCGCGATCACCCGGTCGACCGTGCTCCGCAGGTGGGCGAGTGCCCGGGCGGTCCGTTCGGCGCGCCGCTCCGGGGCCTGCCCGGACGGGACGTGGTAGAGGCGTTCCAGGTAGTCGGTGAGCACCACCTCGAAGGCCTCGACCATGCCGTCCGGGTCCTCGGTCGCGCCGGTTGGGTCTTCGACCGCGCCGTCCGGGTCCTCGGCCCCGCCGCCCAGGGCGAAGGCGCGGATCATCCGCAGCGAGACCCCGGTGAGTTCCCGCTGGAGCCGGACGGGCCGGCCCGCGGGCAGGGCGGCCCAGCGGTCGGCGAGTCCGGTGGCCAGTGTGGCGAAGCGGGCCAAGTGCCGTTCGTGCGAGGGCCGTCCGGCCAGGGTGGTGAGCAGCAGCCGGCGCCACGGGGCGTGCTCCTCGGCCGGGAGCGTCTGGAGGTTGCCCGTCTCGAACAGCGGGTCCAGGAACGAGAACAGCCGCCGCGGCCGCTCGTCGAGGTGGGCGGTGGCCTCCAGCAGCACCGGATCGGCGATCGACACGGCGGTCTCGGCGCCGGGCAGCTGGAACCGTACGACCGGTCCGTACTCGGCGTGCAGCCACAGCTGGTAGGCGTGCAGGCCGCCGGCCCGTGCGACGGCGCCCGTCCCGCCGTCCGGGCGGGGTGCGGGACCGGGGATGTTCATCGGACCTCCTCGGGGCGGCCCGCCGCCTTCGCCCCGACGGACTCGCCGAGCCGGACTCGCCCCGCCGGATTCTTCCCGCACCGGGCCGCGGGCCGTCGGCGCAACGCCGCCCCCGCGGCCGGGAGCGGAAACCGTTTGGCGACCAGCCCGGGGAATCTTGTATGGTTCCCAACGAATCATCCAGAGGGGTGGAGGGACCGGCCCTACGAAGCCCCGGCAACTCCCCGTTCGACCCGGCGTCCGAAGTACGCGCCGGCGCCGTCCGGGGTCAGTGCCAACTCCGGCCTGCCGCCAATGTGGCGCGGGAAAAGATGAGGAGACACGGTGCTCTCTGTGCTGTCCTTCGCCCGGGCGCTTCCCGCCCCGGCCCTTCCGCGTACCCGTCTCGTGCCCGGCGCAGGCTATCGGCCGACTTCCCCGGCCCGTCCTCGCTGATCACCCCCCTGCTCCCCGCCAGGAGCCGTCCGTGAGCGGAACCCACCCGCCGCTCACGGGCATTGAGACTGGAGTACCCACCCATGGACAACACGAGCGGCGTCGGCGTGCTCGACAAGGTCACCTCGATCCTCGGCATCCTGGAGGCCGGGCCCACCACCCTGGGCGGCCTGGTGAGCGCGACCGGCCTGGCCAGGCCCACCGCGCACCGGCTGGCCGTCGCGATGGAGCACCACCGCCTGGTCAGCCGTGACCTGCAGGGCCGGTTCACCCTCGGCCCCCGGCTCGGCGAGCTCTCGGCGGCCGCCGGCGAGGACCGCCTGCTGGCCGCGGCCGGCTCGGTCCTCACCCAGCTGCGCGACCTGACCGGCGAGAGCGCCCAGCTCTACCGCAGACAGGGCGAGATCCGGATCTGCGTGGCCGCCGCCGAGCGGCTCTCCGGCCTGCGCGACACCGTCCCGGTCGGCGTCACCCTGCCGATGAAGGTCGGCTCCGCCGCCCAGATCCTGCTCGCCTGGGAGGAGCCCGAGCGCCTCCACCGGGGCCTCCAGGGCGCCCGCTTCACCGCCACCGCGCTGAGCGGCGTACGGCGCCGGGGCTGGGCCCAGTCCATCGGCGAGCGCGAGCCCGGCGTCGCCTCGGTGTCCGCCCCGGTGCGCGGGCCCTCCAACCGCGTGGTGGCCGCCGTCTCCGTCTCCGGCCCCATCGAACGGCTCACCCGGCACCCCGGCGCCCAGCTCTCCCGGGCCGTCCTGGAGGCGGCCGAGCACCTCACCGACGCGCTGCGCAACGTCTGACCCGCCCTCCTGCCCGCACCGCGCGGCGCCCGACGGGGGCCGCGCGGTGCGGGAGGGTGGCCGCTACGGGCGGACGGTGAGCACCAGCTTCCCCACGACCCGGCCCGTCTCGCCCTCGGCGTGGGCCCCGGCGGCCTCGGCGAGCGGGTACGTGCCGGAGACGTGCGCGCGCAGCTGCCCGGACTCGGCGAGGGCGGCGATCGCCGCCATGCCGGCCTGGTCGTGCTCGACGATCATGGTCTTCGCCGTCACGCCCAGCTCGGCGGCGCGCTCGGCGAGGCCCTCCAGGCCCTGGGGCAGGATCGACACCAGGACGCCGCCCGGCCGGAGCGTCTCCAGCGAGCGCAGCCGGTCCTCCCCGCCCAGCGGGTCGAGCACCACGTCGATGTCGCGGGCCTCCTTCACGAAGTCCGCGGTGCGGTAGTCGATCACCTCGTCCGCGCCCAGGCCCCGGACGACGTCGTGCTTGGCGGCGGACGCCGTGCCGATGACGTACGCGCCGCGCGCCTTGGCGATCTGCACGGCGACGTGCCCCACGCCGCCGGCCGCCGCGTGCACCAGGACCCGCTGCCCCGGCCGGACCCGCGCGGTGTCGACGAGGGCCTGCCAGGCGGTCAGCGACACGAGCGGCAGCGCGGCCGCCTCGACGTGGCTCAGTGCGGCGGGCTTGGGCGCGAAGGCCCTGGCGGGGCCGGTGACGTACTCGGCGTGCGCACCGGCGCCCTGCGGGTAGGGCAGCATGCCGAACACCTCGTCGCCCGGGGCGAGGAGCGAGACGCCGGGGCCGACCGCCTCGACGGTGCCGGAGACGTCCCAGCCGAGGGTGAACGGGGGCTGGCCGAGGAAGTAGCCGTGCCGGCGGTGCTTCCAGTCGGTGGGGTTGACCCCGGCGGCGTGGACGGCCACGAGGACCTGGCCGACGCCGGGTTCGGGGCGCTCGGCCTCGGCCTGGTGGAGCACGTCCGGGTCGCCGAGGGCGGTCTGGGTGATGGTGCGCATGGTGTTCCTGGTCATGGATCCAGCCTGCGGCACGGCCCTGACCTGGGAAATGGCAAGATTGCCAAAGAACGCTAGGATCGTGCCATGGCTGCGATCGAACCCCGTGACCCCGGTGACCGGCCGCCGCACCGGGTCGTCGTCCTCGCCCTCGACGGCGTCTACCCCTTCGAGCTGGGCATCCCGAACCGGGTCTTCCCCGGGGTGCCGGGGGCGTACGAGGTGGTGACGTGCGCGGCGACGGACGACCGGACGGTCAGGACCGACGCCGACTTCACCATCACCGTCGGGCACGGGCCCGAGGCACTGGAGAGCGCCGACACGGTGATCCTCCCGCCGTACGACCTGCGCCACGTCACCGCCGAGCTGCCGGAGCCGGTGCGCGCGGCCCTCGCCCGGATCCGCCCCGGCACCCGCCTGGTCTCCATCTGCACCGGCGCGTTCGCGCTGGCCGCCGCCGGTCTGCTGGACGGACGCCCGGCCACCACCCACTGGTCCGTGGCGCAGGTCTTCCGCCGGATGTACCCCCAAGTCGTCCTGGACCCCGACGTGTTGTTCGTCGACGACGGCGACGTGCTCACCTCGGCCGGCGCCGCCTCCGGGCTCGACGTGTGCCTGCACGTGGTGCGCTCGGACCACGGCAGCGCCGTCGCCAACCGGATCGCCCGGCACTGCGTGGTGCCGCCCTGGCGCGAGGGCGGCCAGGCCCAGTACATCGAACAGCCGATGCCCCCGGAGGGCGCCAACGGCACCGCCGCCACCCAGGCCTGGGCGCTGGAACACCTCGACCGGCCGCTCGCCCTGCGGGAGCTGGCCGCGCACGCCCGGATGAGCCCGCGCACCTTCGCCCGCCGCTTCCACGAGGAGACCGGGACGAGCCCCGGCCGCTGGCTGATCCAGCAGCGGGTGCACCGCGCCCGCCACCTGCTGGAGACCAGCGACCTCCCGGTCGACCGGATCGCGACGGAGATCGGCTTCGCGACCGGAGCGTCCCTGCGCCAGCACCTGCACGCGGCGATCGGCGTGACCCCGCAGGCCTACCGCACCACCTTCCGCCTCCGGAGCGGAGCCCCGAGCCGGGCCTGAGCCCCGCGCTCCGGTCAGGTGCGGGCGAAGCGGTCCCGGGCCGACCTGAGGATGTCCATGCTCGCCGCCCTGTTCGCGGCGGCAGTGGTGATCCTGAACAGTGCCTCTCGGTAGGGAGTGAAATCCCCGTAGTCCGGGTCCCCCTCGAAGACGTGTTCCGTGGTCCTGATCCCCTCGTGGTACAGCACCTCGGGGACGTCGGGGGATCGGAACTCCAGACGGGTGAGTGAGCCGACGGCGATGGGCAGGGACTGTTCCAGGGGAACGACGCGGATGCGGATGCCGGGTTTCTCGGCCATCCGGAGCAGGTGCTCGATCTGCTCCACCATCTGCGCGGCGTCCCCGACTTTCCGGTGCAGCGTGCTCTCGTCGAGCAGGAACACCGAGCTGGTGTCGGAGGCGAGGAATCTGCGTTGCCGCTCCATGCGGAGCGCCACGCGCGACTGGAGCGCGGCCTGGGAGGCGATGCCGCTCTCGTCGTGGTGAAGGGCCGTTCTCTCCGCAAGTGCCGTGCCGTACGGCTCCGTCTGGAGCAGTCCTGGAATGACGGTGGCCTCGTAGACGTGCATCCACTCCGCCACGGGTTCGAGGGAGAGCAGCCGGGACAGCGCGCCGGTCGGTCTGCCGTCGTACTCGCTCCACCATTCCCGGGCCTCCGCCTCGGTGCGGAGCCGACGCAGTTCATCGCGCTCGACCGCCGGAACGCGGTACAGGTCCGCCAGGAGTTCGAGGAGTTCCGGGCTCGGGAGGCCGACCCCCCTCTCGAACCGGCTCAACCGGGATTTGGACAGGGCGAGTTCACTGGATGCCGTGGCCAGTGTCAGGCCGAGGGAGTGGCGTGTTCTCCGGAGCCGGTTCGCCAGTGCGAGGGCCGCCGCGGTCGGGCTGTGGGCCGGAACACCGGGGGGCTGCGGGGCCGGGTCGGACCTGGAGGGTGCGGTCTCCGGATGCCGTGCCGCCTGCCCGGCGTTCCGCATTCCACCGGCCGCCGGCTCCGGTCGTTCGGCCGTCCGCGTCGCCGAGAGCCAGAGCCGCCTGAGCGCTTCCCGCCCGGGTTCGTCCAGGTCCAGTGCGGTGGCGAGCGAGCGGAGGACCTCCCACCCCGGCAGCGTCTCACCGGAGAGCGCCCGGCTGACCGTCGAGGCGTTGACGCCGGCCCGCCGCGCCAGCTCGCGGATCGACACGCCGGATTTCCCGGCCAGTGCCGTGAGGTGGCCGGACAGATCGGTCGGCAGCCGTCCGTCGGTGTCCGGTCCTGGACCCGCGGCATCGCCGGTCCTGAGTTCGGCCGCCGTCTCCCGGCGCAGGGTGATCCAGCTCCGGCGGTCCCCTTGCCAAGCCTCCACCAGGGCGGCGAGTACGGGCTCCGAGGGCAGTCGGGTGCCGGCGAGTGCCGCGTAGACGGTCGAGAGGGGAACGCCGGTGCTCCTGTGGGTCTCGGTCGGGGTGAGGGGTGAGGCCCGCTGGAGGGTGCGGAGTTCCTCGGCGAACAGCGCGAGCGGGTTCGGTTCGGTGTCGCCGGCCTGCCGCTGCTCCAACTCTCGTTCCCCCGGCTCGACATGGACCATCCGGCACCCCTACTCTCGGTTTGCCTCGCAACACGCAACACGCTGCGAGGTGGTGTCGCATGCTCAGGTTACTTTTCCGGAGGCCGGGTTGTTGTCCACCGTGGTTGTGCTCCGCACCCTGCTGGCCCTGTGCCTCGCGGGTTTCGTGAGCGTCGGAGCATATGGGGTGGCGCGGTGGTCCGGCGAGGACCGCCGCAAGGCGGCGGTCTGGGCGGCCTGTAGCTATCCGGTGGCGCTGGGGATGCTCTTCGCCATCATCGACCAGCTCCGCAGAAACTGAGCAGTCCCCTCGGGTGGAGCCGACCGGGCCTGCCACGCGCACCGACAGCGGGCTGCGTGGGAAGTCGGCGGGGCCGACTTCCCACGCGGGGCCTCCGGGCGGCCGAGCCCCCCGGCCCGGCCGGCCGGAGGCGGGTCAGGCGCCGGCGGAGGCCAGCCGGGCGTGGCGGCGGGCGGCCGCCTCGGCAGGGTCCAGCACCGGTACGGCGGCCAGCAGGCCCTTGGTGTAGGCGTGCTGGGGGGAGTCGTACACCGTGGCGGCGTCGCCCTGTTCCACGATCCGTCCGGCCCGCATCACGGCGACCCGGTCGCTGACCTGCCGGACCACGGCGAGGTCGTGGGCGATGAACACCAGCGCGAGGCCGAGGTCACGCTGCAACTCGCCCAGCAGCTCGACGACCTGGGCCTGGGTGGTGACGTCCAGCGCGGAGACCGGTTCGTCGCAGACGATCAGCCGCGGCTCCGGTGCCAGCGCCCGGGCGATGCCGACCCGCTGCCGCTGCCCGCCAGAGAACTCGTGCGGGTAGCGGTGGTACCAGTCGGGATCGAGCCCCACGCGTTCGAGCAGTTCGCCGACCCGGGCGCGGATCCGGCGCTCGTCGGTCTCGCCGTTGATGCGCAGCGGGTCGGCGACGGACTCCCCGATGCTGCGGCGCGGGTTGAGCGAGGACACCGGGTCCTGGAAGACCATCTGCAACTCCCGCCGGAGCGGGCGCAGTTCCTTGTCCCCGAGCGCCCCGATGTCCCGGCCGCGGTAGTGCAGCCGGCCGCCGGTCGGCTCCAGCAGGCGGACCAGCATCCGTCCGAGCGTGGTCTTGCCGGAGCCGGACTCGCCGACGACGCCCAGCGTCTCGCCGGCCCGCACGGTGAGCGAGACGCCGTCCACGGCGGTGACGGGGGCGGCGCGCCGGCCGAGTCCGCCGCGGGAGGCGAACTCCCGGCGCAGGTCGGTGGCTTCGAGCAGGACGTCCCCGGTCGGCTCGGAAGGCTTGGCCGGCTCGCTCGGAGCGCCGGGCGCGTCGACCCGGGGCACCGCCGACAGCAGCGCGCGGGTGTACGGCTCGCGCGGCGCGCCCAGCACCTCGGTGACGGGGCCGTGCTCCACCGCCCGGCCGTCCTTCATCACCAGCACCCGGTCGACGCTCCCGGCGACCACGCCCAGGTCGTGGGTGACCAGGACCAGCCCGGCCCCGGTCTCGGCGCGCAACTCGTGCAGCAGGTCGAGGACCTGGGCCTGGACGGTGACGTCCAGCGCGGTCGTCGGCTCGTCGGCGACGATCAGCCGCGGCTCGCAGGCCAGGGCCATCGCGATCAGCACCCGCTGGCGCATGCCGCCGCTGAACTCGTGCGGACGCGAGCGCGAGCGCCGCGCCGCGTCGGGGATGCCGACGCGGTCGAGCACCTCGACGGCCCGCGCCCTGGCGGCCCGGCGGGAGACGTCCCGGTGGACCCGGACGACCTCGGCGATCTGGTCGCCCACCGCGTAGTACGGGTCGAGCGCGGAGAGCGGGTCCTGGAACACCATGGCGGCCAGTCCGCCGCGCAGGCGCCGGAGTTCGGCGCCCTCGGCGGTGACGGCGTCGACGCCGGCGACCCGGACGGTGCCGCCGATCCGGGCGCCGGTGCCGCGGTGCAGGCCGAGCAGTCCGTAGGCGACGGTGCTCTTGCCGGAGCCGGACTCGCCGACGATGCCGAGGGCCTGTCCGGCCTCCAGGGTGAAGCCGACGCCGTCGACGGCGCGGACGTGGCCGTCGCCGACCGGGAAGTCGACGACCAGGTCCCGGACGTCGACGAGGCTCCCGGCCTCGACCGGGGATGCGGGGCTCATGACAGGACCACCCTTCGGTCGGTCACCGCGTAGAGCACGTCCGCGATGACGTTGGCGAGGACCACGCAGAACCCGGTGACGAGGGTGAGGCCGACGACGGTCGGCAGGTCGATCAGGCCGACCGAGGTGACCAGCAGCTTGCCGAGCCCCGGGAGGCCGAAGAGCGACTCGGTCAGTACCGCGGACCCGAACATCGTCCCCAGGTCGATGGCGGTGAGCGCGATCACCGGGGTGAGCGCGCCGCGCAGCGCGTGCCTGGTCACCAGGTGCCGCTCGCTGACGCCGTACGCCCGGAAGGTCCGGATGTGGTCGTCGGCGAGGGTCTCCAGCATGGAGGAGCGGGTCAGCCGGGCGTACTTGGCGGACTCGATCAGGGCGAGCGAGATCCAGGGCAGCAGCAGGCCCCAGAACCACTGCTGGGGGTCCTCGGTGAGCGGGACGTAGCTCGGGAACGGCAGCCACTGGAGCTGGGCGCAGAGGACGATGAGCAGCACCAGGCCGATGACGAAGACCGGGACGGAGCCGCCGGCCAGCGTCAGCGCGGTCAGCAGGCGCTCGCTGAGCCGGCCCCGGCGCAGTGCCGAGAGCAGCCCGGTGCCGACGCCGAGGAGCAGCCAGAGCACCATCGCGCCGAGCGCCAGCGAGGCCGTCACCGGGAGGCGGGCGGTGATCATGTCGGTGACCTGCTCGCCGCTGCGGTAGGAGACGCCCAGGCAGGGTGCCGGGCAGTGCAGCAGGCCCGTCCCGGCGCTGAAGTCGCGGCCGGCGACGATGCCCTGGAGGAAGTGGGCGTACTGGAGGTAGACCGGCGCGTCGAGGCCCAGCCGTTCGCGGACCTGGGCGACCTGGGCGGGGCTGCACTTCTCGCCGCAGGCCAGCTGGGCGGGGTCGCCGGGGGCGATGTAGAAGACCGCGTAGACGATCAGGGAGAGGGCGAGCAGGACGCCGAGCATGCCGGCGGCCTTGCGGAGCAGGAAGCGGGTCATGCGGTGGCCTCCTCGGCGGTGGTCTGCTCGGAGGCGTTCCCCTTGGCGGCGCTGTCCGTGCCGGCGGCCTGCCCGGCGGTGGCGTCCGCGGTGGTGCCTGCCGTGGCGTCCTTGGCGGTGCCGCGCGCGGTGCCGACCCGCAGCCGGGAGGCCGCGCGGGGGTCGAGTTCGGTGCGGACGGCGTCGCCGAGCACGGTGAAGGCGAGCACGGTGACGAACAGCAGCGCGGACGGCAGCAGCACGTACATCGGGTCGGCGCGGAACCAGGTGGTCGCGCCGGAGAGCATCTGGCCCCACGAGGAGGTCGGCGGCTTGACGCCCACGCCGAGGAAGGAGAGCCCGGCCTCGGCGATGATGTTGGAGGGCAGCAGCACCGCCGCGTAGGTGATGACCGGCGCGGCCAGCGAGGGCAGCAGCTCCCGGCGGGCGATCCGCCAGCGGCTCGCGCCGGCGAGCCGGGCCGCGGACACGTAGTCGAGCTGCCGGAGGCTGAGCGTCTGCGCCCGGACCACCCGGGAGGTGCCGGCCCAGCCCAGCAGCCCGATGACCAGCGTCAGCAGGAGCGGGCGGGGGAAGCCGGTCGGCACGACCGCCATCAGCGAGATGGCGAAGACGAGCGAGGGCAGCGCGAGCATCACCTCGGTGGTGTTGCCGATCAGCTGGTCGACCAGCCGGTTGCCGAGGCCGGCGGCGAGGCCGATCAGGACGCCGAGGGTGACCTGGACGAGGGTGGCGCCGACGGCGACGAGCAGCGAGATCCGGGCGCCGTGGACGAGCCGGGCGAACACGTCGCGCCCGGTGCCCGGTTCGACGCCCAGCCAGTGGTCGGCGCTCACGCCGCCGAAGGAGCCGGTGGGCACTCCGCCGGCCGCGGAGTCGAGCAGGTCGTTGTGGTAGCTGGTGGGGTCCTGGCCTTCGAGCGCGCTGAGCAGCGGTGCCGCCGCCGCGACGAGGGCGAGCAGGACGATGACGAGGGTGGCGGCGAGGGCGGCGCGCCGCGCGAGCAGCCGCCGCCACACCTGCCGTCCTCCGGGGGCCGGGGAGGCGGTGAGGGCCTCCCCGGCGCCGGGCTTCTGTGGAGCCATGGTTGTCCGACCGATCCGTCCGGTCCCGTCCGCTACTTGACCGCGACCTGGGAGATGTCGAGCACGCCGGTCCAGTCGCTGATCACGATGTTGCGGACGTCCTTGCCGGACAGCCGCTTGTAGACGGGGTGGTACAGCGGGACGGTGAGGGCCTGCTCACCGATGCGCTTGTCCAGGGCGCCCCAGCGCTTGGCGGCCTCGGCGTGGTCGGTGATCTTGTTGATCTGGTCGATCTCGTCGTTCACCGAAGGGTCGTCCAGCTGCGCGGAGTTGAAGTTGGAGCCGCCGGTGACGATCTGCCGGCCGTCGAAGATCGGCGCGAGGAACGGGCCGCCGGACGGCCAGTCGGCACCCCAGCCGGTGAGGAAGAGGCCGGGCTCGGTGGTGACGTCGTGGACGGTCTTGGAGTACCGGGTGGAGTCCAGGGCCTCCAGCTGGACGGTGATCCCGGCCGCCTTCAGGCCGTCCTGGACGGCGGTGGCCAGGTCCGGGCCGTAGCCCTTGCCCACGGTGGTGGAGTGGGTGAGCGTGATGGTCAGGCCGTCCGGGTAGCCGGCCTCCTTCAGCAGCTCCCTGGCCTTCTCCGGGTTGCCGGTGGCGCCGGCCGGGAACGGGTCGTACGGCGTGTACCCGAAGGTCTCCTGGCTGGGCAGGTAGGTGGTGGCGGCCTCGGCGAGCGAGGAGCCGCCGGCGGCGTTGACGACCGAGGTGCGGTTGATCGCGTAGGCGACGGCCTGGCGCACCTTGGGGTTGTCGAAGGGCTTCACCTTGGGGTTGAACGCGAGGTAGTTGGTGAAGCCGAAGTGGCCGGTGCCGACGCGGGCGGCGAGCGCCTTGTCGTCCTTCACCTGGGCGAGTTCGGAGGGGCCGAGGTTGGTGTCGGTGGTGACGGCGGCGGCGTCGGCCCCGGTGCCGGTGGTGAGCCGCTGGTTGATCACGGCCGGGTCGAGACCGGACTGCACGTCGACGGTGTCGGGGTACGCCTTGCGCTGGTCGTCCGTCGCCGAGGACCAGTTGGGATTGCGCTTGAGGACGATGTGGGTGCCGTCGTTCTCGTTCTTCTCCACCTGGTACGGGCCGGAGGAGACGGGGTGGTCCTGGTACTTCGCCCCGGTGTCCTTGGCCTTCGGGACGGGCGCGAACTGGGTCTGGGTCGCGAGGTACGGGAAGTCGCCCTCGGGCTTGTTGAGGCGGAAGACGATGGTCTTCTCGTCCGGCGTCTCGATGGCGTCCAGGGTGCGGCCGTCCTTGTACGGGCCCTGGTAGTCGGCGGCGCCGACCAGCCAGTCCCTCAGGAATGGCGCCCCGCCGGAGAGTTCGGGGGCGAATGACCTTTCGATGCCGTACTTGATATCGGCGGTGGTGATCGGCGAGCCGTCCTCGAACTTCAGGCCGTCCTTGAGGCGGTACGTCCACACGGTGGCGCCCTCGGAGGGGGTGCCGGTGTCGGTGGCGAGGTCCGGGACGACCTTGGTGCCGGCCGCGCCGTCGACCCGGTTGCGGGTGGTGAGGGTGCGGAAGACCAGGGAGGGCACGTTGCCGCCGCCGGAGGTGTAGAGCCGTGCGGGGTCGAACTGCTCCTGCGGGAGCTGGTTGAGGACGGTGAGGGTGCCGCCCTGCTGCGGTGCGGCGTCCTTGCCGGTGCCACCACCGCCGTCGGCCTTCGGTCCGCACGCCGCCAGGCCGACGACGAGTGCGACGGTGACGGTCGCCAGGGCGAGGCGGCGAGGGGTGAGGGTGGTGGTTCGAGACATCGGAAAGGGAGCCTTTCGCTACCGATGGTGTACGGAGGAAGGCGGGCGGCAGTGAGGCTTTGAGGGGAATGAGCGGCACCGCGCCCGCAGAAGGGGCGACGCCCCGAGGCGGCGATCACCGCAACGCTTCGGGACAGGCGGATTCAGCGACAGAGATTGTCGGAAACGCAGTGCGCGGCCACGCCGATCAGCGCCAGCTCGATGGCGGCGCACTCGATCGGGTGACGGTCAGACATGCTGAGAAGACTGTATGACGTTAAGCAAAATGTCAAAACTCCGGACATGGCCCGGTGGTCGCCGGGCGGATTTCCCTGTCGGGGACAGGGAGATGCCGAGGAGGAGGGGGGAAACGTGGGGAGTCGGGTGGGTGAACCGTTCTCGCGGGAACGGGTCGAGTCCCGGCCTTCTTCATCTGCGCCGCGGGCCGTGCCCGGGGCAGGATCCTCGCCATTATTCAGTAAGGTGCATGACAAGAGGAGAAGTTGATCTGTTACGCGAAAGTAACGTCACACTCCGGAGCTGCCCACCAGGGGAATCGCCCGGTTGGCGAACCTTGAAGATGACGGACCGTCACGATCGATGGTGGCCGTGTGCGGAATTACAGGAGAAAACGGGATGAAGATCGCCGGTGAAACCCCCTTGTCTGATTGGACGGCATACGGAAGGCTCCCGGTCGACCGGGGGGCGCCGCATGGAACCGCCCCGGTTCCAGTCAAAGGGTGTGGGGGTTCCGCGCGGCAACGCGGAACCCCCTCCCCGCCATCGTGATGCACTTGGGAGGACATCATGGCGAAGACCGCCACCCCGGTCGACGGGGCGCGTTCGACGATAGTAAGGCTCGGGTTCGTCGCGTCGTTCGCGGCAGCGCTGGTGGTGGGCGCCGCGCCGCTCGCCAGCGCCTCCGGCCAGAGCGCCAATCTCAACAACTGCTACTCGACGTGGGGCAGCACCGGCACGTCGGCGCACTGCTACAACACCTCCGACGCGGGCTACTACCAGAACGAGGCCTACTGCGGCGGCGTGGACTACGACCGGGCGTCCGGGTGGACCTACATCGGCAAGGGCTCGACCATCAGCAACTGGGGCCAGCTGAACTGCACCTGGTCCATCCGGTACTCCGACGTGTGGTTCAAGTACTAGAAATCCGGTTCACCCCGTAGCGGGTGAGCGGTAGGTACGGTGAGGCACAGCTGTGCGCCCCTGGTCCAGGGGCGCACAGCCTGGTGGAGGGGTACGGCGTGGAGCCGAGGGTGCGGGTGGCCGGCCTGGTGCAGGGGTACCGGGGGCGGCGGGTGATCGACGGGCTGGACCTGGCGGTCGGGCGGGGTGTGCTGGGGCTGCTCGGGCCGAACGGGGCGGGGAAGAGCACCCTGCTGCGGACGCTCGCCACGGTCGCGCCGCCGCTCGGCGGCACGCTGGAGGTGTGCGGGGAGCCGGTCGGCTCGGAGCGGGCGGCGAGGGCCGCCCGGCGCCGGATCGGCTTCCTGCCACAGGACTTCGGGTACTTCCCCGGGTACACGGTGGAGGAGTTCGTCCGCTACTGCGCCTGGCTGCGCGAGGTACCCGACGCGCGGGCCCGCGACGCCGCGAGGA
Source organism: Streptomyces sp. CBMA156 (assembly GCF_014596515.1). Taxonomy (GTDB): domain Bacteria; phylum Actinomycetota; class Actinomycetes; order Streptomycetales; family Streptomycetaceae; genus Kitasatospora. The sequence goes on along the minus strand of NZ_MSJQ01000195.1, from coordinate 32,275 downwards.
AGGCCGTCGAGGCGGTCGGGCTCGGTGGGCGGGCCCGGGCCCGGATGAAGTCGCTGTCCGGCGGGATGCTCCGCCGGGCCGGGATCGCCGCCGCACTCGTCGGCGAACCCGAACTGGTCCTGCTCGACGAGCCCACGGTGGGCCTGGACCCGGCGCAGCGGCTGGAGTTCCGCGCCCTGGTGCGGTCGCTGACCGGCGCGGGCGTCGTGCTCAGCACCCACCTGGTGGAGGATGTCGCCGCCGTGTGCGACCGGGTCGCCGTGATGGACGGCGGACGTCTCGTCTTCCAGGGCACACCGGAGGAGCTGGCGTCGTCGGCCCGCCCGAGCGATCCGGGGGACAGCCCGCTGGAACGCGGCTACATGCGCGTCCTGTCCGGGCGCCAGGCGGTGGACCGATGAGCTGGGTGTACCGGGCGGAACTGCGCCGCTCACCGCTGTGGAAGGTGTTCCCGGTCCTGGTGGCGGTGGTGCTGCTGGTGCTGTTCGGGCGCGGCAGGTCCTGGATCGGGGTGTGGTCGGAGGCCAGCGCGGCCGCGCAGATCCCGGCGTTCTACCTCGGCCCGGCGATGGCGGGTGCGGCGGCCTGGGCGGCGGCCGCCCGGCGCCGTACCGGTGTGGCCGCCGGGTTCGGCGCGGCCCGGCCGTCGTGGCGGATCGAGGCCGTGCAGGTGGCGGTGGCCCTGACGTACGGCCTGGCGGCGTACGCCGTCGGCGTGGCGGCGGCCGTCGCGGTGACCCTGCGGGACGGCGGGCCGAGCTTCTGGTGGCCCGGCTACGCGCTGCTGGGTGCGGTGCTGATCACCGGGTGCACGGCGCTGGGGCACCTGGCGGGGCGCGGGGCCCGGTCGCTGTTCGCCGTGCCGGTGGTGTGCACCCTGGGCTGCCTGGTCTTCCTCGGGGTGGCCGGATTCGTGCCGCAGGGCACGTCGACGGGTGTCGGCCTCGCCGTCCTCGCCGGGTCCCCCGCTCGGACGGTCGCGGCCTGGCCGCTGCTCGTCCGGGCCGCCGCGGTCCTGTCGCTGGTCGGACTGGCGGTGGTGGCCGGGCGCCGGCTGCGGACGGAGGGGCCCGGACCCGAGTGGCGGGCCCGGTCGTACGGCACGGCCGGCGGGGTGCTGGCCCTGGCGGGTTCGCTGGTGCTCTGGGCGCTCGCCGGACCGCTCGTGGTGCAGCGGCCGGCATCCGCCGATCCGCTGTGCACCGACGGGGTGCCGAAGGTCTGCGTGTGGCCGGAGAGCCGCCGCTACCTGCCCGAGCTGGGGGAGATGGCCGGGCGAGCGGGGGCGCTTCCCGGCGATCGGTTCCGGGTGCCGGCGCAGTTCGTCGAGGAAGGCGTGGACGGGCGTCCGCTCGACCGCGGGAACGGGTTCGTCCTGCGGGAGGGCGAGACCTGGGAGGCGGCGATCGTGATGGCGATCGCGACCACCGAGGCGACGATCCCGATGCCGTGCCGGCGAGCGGGCACCGAGCAGTGGGAGCTGATCTCCTGGCTGACCGCGAGGATCGCCGGCCACGGCGTTCCGGCGAGCGTCCACGGCGGGCCGCCCGGCGTCGACCAGGCCGCGATCGGGCGGCTGATCGCCCAGTCCGAGGACGCGCAACTCGCCTGGGTGGACCAGCGCCTGCCGCACGGCGGCGGCTGTGGCTGAGCACCTCTCGACGCGCCTCGCGACGCGCCTCTCGACGCACCGCGCGATGCTGTTCGCGCGTCCGCGCCTGGCCGGCCGGGCGGCGCTCGCCGCGGCGGGGCTGACCGCCCTCCAGCTGGGCTTCGGCTCGGTCGGGATGTCGCTGCCCGGAGCGTACGACGACAGCACGCTGCAACTTCGGATGGTGCTGGCCGCCGCCTGGGCGGGACTGGCCGCGGGCTCCCTGCACAGCGGGATGAGCAGCTGGGAGGCGGCGGGCGGGCGCCGGGTGCGGCGGGCCGAACGGGCCCAGCTGCTGGCCGCGGTGGTGGTGGCGCTGGGCCTGTCGGGCGGCGCCGAGCTGATCGCCGCCAGCCCGGCGAGCGCGGTCGTGGTGGGGCGGGCCCTGCTGATCTGGTGGGGGATCGCGGTGCTGTCGGGCCGGCTCCTGGGCCGTCAACAGGCCTGGGTGCTGCCGGTGGCGACGATCTTCCCGCTGTCGTACCTGGGCTGGGACGGGTCGGGCTCGGTGCGCTGGTGGAACTGGCCCTGGGCAGGCCCGTGGAGTGCGGGCTGCTGGGTGCTGGTGGCGGTCTCGCTCGCGGTGGGTGCGGCGGCCTGGTGGCTGACGCCGTGGCGGTGGCGGGCGCTGACGCGCCGGCGGTGAGGGCGGCGATGGAGAGGCCGCCCCGAGCCGGGCAGCCTCTCCATCGGTGGAATCCCGGTTGACTTCTACGTGGTGATGACGGCACCGGTGCCGGCATCGACCCGGACCACGAGGAGCCCGGCTTGCTGCCGGCCGTCCTGTGCCTTCATGCCGATCAGCCACAGCGGACGCCACGTGCCCTTCTCGTCGGCTTGGGCGAGAAGCTCCACGCTGGTGACGGCGGCCTCGGGGTGCTTGGCGGTCGCGGTGTTCCGCGCCGTCTCCTCGGTGATGCTCGCCTTGGGAAGAACAGGGGGGTCGATGTGCCGTGCGGAGAACGAACTGACCTCGCCGCTGCCCGTGACGAGCATGTCCAGGCGCATCGGCATGAGAACGCCGTCGACGCGGGAGCGCCACAGGACCGTCTTGGCCCCACCGGCGTTGGGCTGGGCAGTGGTGCGGGTGTAGCTGCCCGTGAGCGCCCACGGGAAGTGGGCCTGCGCGAACCGGGTGCCGGCGGCGACCGCGGCGTCGTCGGTGAGCTCGCCCGGGGCCTGGTCGGGGATGGGCCCGACGAGCCCGGAGACCGGCTCGCCGCCGGGCCAAGCAAGAGTGAGGCTTCCCGGCTCTCCTGTGACGTCGACGCGGCCCGGCTGGCCGGAGGAGCCGGCGACGTACTGGACGGACGTGACCTTGGCGGTGGGGCCGAAGAAGTCCTGGAACGCCTTGGCCGCGGCAGCCCGCTGGGCCGGCCCGGCCTGGGTGTTCTCCGTGGCATCGGCGGCGACGACCGTGACGAACGGCAGGAGGGCGGCCGCGATGACGGCGAATCCACCTGTCAGGGCGATCGATCCGCGCACGACCTCACGCTTCGTGGCGGCCGACGGTTTGTCGGCCGTCCGGCGGATCCAGAGGAACGCGAGGCCGCAGCCGGCCGCGGCCCCGAGGGCGTTGTTCCACAGGTCGCCGGTGTCGCAGCTGCGGCCGACGCCGGGGGTCACGGCCTGGACCGCCTCGACGACCGCGGAGAGCAGGACGAGGGCGATGCCCGTACTGACGGGCCGCCGGACGACGAGGGAGGCGAAGAACGCGATCGGCACGAAGAGGGCGATGTTCATCAGGCCCTGGGTGCCCGACATCGCGCCGATCAGGTCGCGTTGGACGGTGCACAGGAGAGGAGCCGGTGCGTCGGGGTGGACGGGGTAGAGCGTGGCGGTGAGTACGACGGCGGCGGACGCCCCGGCGAGCACGGACAGGACGAGTGGGGCGGACCGCCGTCTGGCGACGGCCGCGGAGAGGACGGCGAATACGCCCACTGCGGCCAGGGCGGCCCACAGTATTCCGGTGTCGTTGCCGAGGATGGCTCGGATCATGGCTGATGGTGCTCCGGTGGGTGACACGGCGATGGGCCCGGGCTCTCAGGCGCCGGGCCCATCGCGGACGAGGGTGGGTTTCTAGCAGATCGTCACGGGCGCGTTGTAGAAGGTGTTCTGGCCCTGGACGGCCATCCAGCCGACTATGTCGCTGCAGTCATTGAACCCGAGGTCGTTGAACTGGCCCTGCTTTTCCGTGCCGGAGGACTGGGAGAACCAGCCGCCCTCGTAGGAGTAGCCGTGGTAGTTGAATCCGAACTTCGCGGTAATGGTGCCGCCGCCGGACTTGGTGTAGGTGTCGATCAGTCGCCAGTAGTCATTGTTGCTCTGGGTGTAGATGCAGGTCCAGAGGGCTCCGTTGGAGAGGCCTGTCTTTGAACAGTTGTAGCCGGCGTTTCCTCCGGCCACAGCCTGGGAGGCTCCTGAAACAACCAGGAGCGCTCCCGCCAGGGCGGTGCCGATAACTCGCGTCGCGTTTCGCATGTGGTCTCTCCTGACGGGCAGTCACTTTGCTTTGGGTTGGCAAAGTCTTGCACATTCACAGCCCTTGGACCAGCCCTTTCGGACTCCCGGGCTCCCCCTTTGTGGATTGTGACCGTTGGTCAACTTGTGCCCCGGAAAGTCGAGTCGGTGGCGTGGTGGGTCGTATTGAGGGAATCCCTGCCTCGAAGGTGAGGTTTCCGCCCGATGTCGCACGCGGTGCCGATTGCCTGCGTTGTATCGAATCGGCCGGGATGCCCCATTCGATCGGGTGCGCCGCGGCGGGGCCGCAGCGGCCGGGAGTGGAGCGCGCCCCCCGTCCCCGTGGTCGTACTCGCCGGTCCGGGCGGGGACCACTTGCCCGGACCCGGAAAAGTATTCAACGTCCCCTTGACGCCGAACAGTTCGAGACATGAATTCCCGAAGTTCGGGCCGGGAGCTTGTGTGCGGGCGGAGCGGGTAGGAGGCCGGTCACGTCCCAGGGAGGTCCGATGACCGGCCGAGTGGTCTACGCGTCGTTCGAGTTCCAGTTCCCGCTGGGCGGTGTGCGCGTGCTGAACCAGCAGGTCTCGCTGCTGCGGGCGGCCGGCGTCGAGGCGTTCCGCTGGACGCCGACGCCGGGATTCCGCTACACGTGGTTCGACGACGACGTGCCGACGCTGTCCGGCATGACGCTGGACCTCGGGCCCGAGGACGTGCTCGTGCTGCCCGAGGTCAGCGTGCTCCCGGCGCACGACCCGGCGCCCGGCGGCCGCAAGGTCGTCTACTCACAGGGGCACTACGTCCACTTCCTGACCTGCCCCGAGCCGGGACCGTACCCGGGCTGGTCGTCCGAGCCGGCGCTGTGGACGATCTCGAAGGCGGGCGTCGACATGCTCCGCCGGGCCCTGCCCGGGTACGAACCGCACCTGGTACCGAACGTCATCGACGCCGAGTCGTTCCGGCCGGCCGCGACCGGGCGGGTCAGGCGCATCGCGTGGATGTCCCGCAAGCGTCCGGTCGAGAGCACGCTGCTGCGCCGCCTGCTGCACGCCGACCCGCGGTCCAGGGGCGTCGACCTGTACGACATCCACTCGGTTCCCCACGAGGAGGTCGCGCGCGTCCTGTCGGAGACGTCGGTGTTCATCGCGCTGGGAGCGCCCGAGGGCGAGGGCTTCGGGCTGCCGCCGGCCGAGGCGATGGCCGGCGGCTGCCTGGTGACCGGATACGCCGGTGGCGGCGGAGCGGAGTTGTTCGACTCGCCGTCCGCGTGGCGGATCCCGGAGCTGGAGACGGACCGGCTGGCGGACCGGGCCCTCGAACTGCTCGACCTGCCGGGCCACGAGGAGGTGCGGCGGGCGGGCCGCCGGTGGGTCACCGACCGGTACACCGCGAAGGCCGCCGTCGAGGCGCTGGTCGAGGGCATCCGCAAGGCCCGGGCCCGCCCCGGCGGCGCGGCGACGGCGACCCATCCGACCGCCTGGATGGAGGAGTTGCTGACGTACTTCCCGATGCCGCCGGAGGTGTACGCCGGGGTGGGGCGGCCGGCCGCCTCCCGGCTCGGTGACCGGCCGGGTTCAGCGGGCTGATCCGGCCGGGAGGTTCTTCCCGCTCCCGGCGGTCGAGGGGGCGAAGGCGGCCCGGATGATGCGCTCGCAGACCGGGTTCATGGTCGCGGCCTTGGCGTCGGTCGCGTTGACCGAGTAGACGAGGGTGCGGGACAGGTCCCTGGTCGCCGCGACGAGCGTGCTGTACCCGGGCCGTTCTCCGGTCTTGAGCCAGAGGATCCGGCCGCCACCCGCGTCGAAGCGTTGCAGCCCCGCACTCATCACCGCGCCCTCGACGTCCGGCACGGTGAACATCTCCTTCTCCAGGAGGGGTTGGGGCACGAGTTCGCCCCGGAACAGCGCGAAGAGGAACTTCTCCAGGTCGGCGGTGGTGGAGATCATGTCACCCGCCGCCCACCGGTCCGACATGTTCCACTCGGTCGCGTCCACGACCGTGCCGTCCGCCAGCTTCTGGTAGCCCCGGTTGTGGGCGCCGTGGATGCGGGGGTCGGGCCCCTCGGGGAACGAGGTGTGCCGCATGCCGGCCGGGCGGAAGACGCGCAGCTGCGCCTGGTGGGCGTAGGAGTCGCCGGTGATCCTCTCGATCAGCATGCCGAGGACGGTGTAGTCGATGTTGCCGTACCGCTGCTTCCGGCCCGGGCCTTCCCCCGGCCCCCGGTAGGGGCCCTTGGCGACCGAGGCCGCGACGACGTCCCCGGGAGTCAGGGTCCTGAAGCGGTTCTCGTACCCCTCGGCGTTCTCCGCGCCGAGGGAGGAGCCCGGCTGGAGACCGCTGGTGAACGTGAGCAACTGCCGTACGGTGATCGATTCGAAGGCGTCGCTCAGCAGGCCCGGCAGGTACCTCTGGACGGTGCCGTCCAGATCCACCCGGCCCTCCGCGGCGAGTTGCAGCACGATGGCCGAGGTGACCACCTTGGTGGTGGACCCCGCCCGGAACCGGGCCTCTTCCAGGGCCTGGCGGCCGCTGCCCAGGTCGTGCACCCCCGCGCTCGCGTGCCAGCTCCCGTGGCCGCCGACCCGGACGAGGGCCGCCGTCGCGTCCGCGTCGGGCAGCCCTCGGAGAGCCGCCTCCAGGGCCTTCACGTCAGGGCCGGTCAACTGGCCCGCCGTCGTCTGCGCGCCGGGAGCCGTGGCCACGTCGGGCGTCGCGGCCAGGGCGGGCGTCGCGGCCAGTGGGCCGGCGCCGAGGCCCAGCGCGAGGACGGCGGACAGGGCGGTACGTCGGCGGATCTTCACGGGCACTCCGTCGGTAGGGGCGGGCTTGTTCGTGTGGAGCCCATCCTGCCGAGCGCGCGGACGCCCCGGATCACCGCCCGGGAGGGCGCCGACCCTGGCGGCACCCCTGGTCAACCATGCTTCCTGGCAGGGGTGTTGTCGGGGTTGCCCCCCTAGGTGGTCCGCTCCGGAAGTCCCTCGGGGGCCGGCCGCGCCGCCGGGGTGACGGAGGGGTGTGCCGGGCTCCCCGGGCCTCCCGGTGGCGGCCGGGTGTCAGCCGCTGCGGAGCGCCTTGAGCGGGTCGGTGCGGGCGGCGCGCAGGGCCGGATAGAGGCCGGCGAGGAGGCCCACGACGGTGCCGATCAGCGGGGCGGGGAGGGTGGCCGCGGGTTGGAGGACGGCCGTCCAGGAACGGGCCGCGGCCACGGCCAGGACGACCAGGATGCCCAGGCTGGTGCCGATCAGTCCGCCGAGCGTGCCCAGGGCGGTGGACTCGGTGAGGAACTGCGCCGCGATGTGGTGGGTACGGGCACCGAGCGAGCGCCGCAGGCCGATCTCCTGGGTCCGTTCCAGGACCGCGACCAGGGTGGTGTTGGCGATCCCGACCGCGCCGACCACCAGGCAGATCGCGGCGAGCGCGAGGAACAGGCCGGTGAGGTCCGAGGTGATGTGGTCCTGAAGGCTGTGCGGATCCGGCGGCGGGGTCACCGTGAACCGGGACGCCGCGTCGGGGCGCAGCGCCACCGCCAGCTGCCGGGCGACCACCGGGGCCGCTCCGACCCTGGTCGCGGCGACCAGGTGGGCGCCCTGGTCCTCGCCCCTGCCGGGGTTGCCGAAGCGGTCCAGCGCCGTGCTGCTCGGGATGATCGCCCCGAGCAGGGTGTCGGGCAGCCGCTGCACGTCCGAGTAGACGCCGATCACGGTGTACGGCAGACCGTCGATGAAGATCGCCGGCTGGGCGCCGAGCCGGGTGACGCCGAGCCGGTTCGCCGCCGTCCGGCTGAGCAGGACGACGGGCAGCCGGGCCTGCTGGGCGTACGGGTCCAGGGTCGTCCCGGCGGCGAGGGTCGGCTGCATCGCCGCGACCGCGCCGGGGGTGGCCGCGAAGAGGGAGAGCCCCTGCCCGGCGGAGCCGTCGGCGGTCGGCGAGGTGCCGATCCGGTGCTGGTCGGTCGGCACGCGCCACCAGACACCGGCGGCGGTGACACCGTCGATCCGGCTCACCCGGGCGTCCGCGTCGTCCGGGAAGCTCGTCGGCGGGTTGGTCCCGGGGGGAGCCCCGTCGTCCGCCGGACTGTCGGTCACCGTCACCGTGGTCGCCTTGGTGAGGTCGAACTGCCGGCCGATCTGCCCCGAGGCGGTCGCGGTGAGACCGAGGACGGCGACGAAGGCGCCGATGCCGAGTACGGTGCCGAGCATGGTCAGCACCGAGCGGCCGGGCCGTTGCAGCACCCCGGCCAGGGCCTCGTCGACCAGGTCCCGCAGGCTCAGCCGGGAGGGCGGTCCGGCGAGGGTGTCGCGGGCCTTCGGGCGGCGCCCCGCGGGCTTGCGGGCCATCAGGCGTCCACCGGCTCGTCGGACTCGGAGGGCCCGGAGGACCCGGAACAGCCGGTCGGGCCGCCAGGACCGCCGTCGTCGAGCCGGCCGTCGCTGATCCGCACCGTCCGCTGGGCCCGGGCGGCCACGGCCGGGTCGTGGGTGATCACGACCAGGGTGTAGCCCTGCCCGTGCAGGTGCGCGAAGTGATCCATCACGGTCGTCGCGTTGGCGGAGTCCAGGTTTCCGGTCGGCTCGTCGCAGAGCAGCAGGCTGGGCCGGTTCACCAGTGCCCGGGCGATCGCGACCCGCTGGCGCTCCCCGCCGGAGAGGACGGTCGGCAGGGAGTGCGCCCGGTGGCCGAGGCCGACCTGGCGCAGGGCGGCCCGGGCGGCTTCCCCGCGTCCGGCGCGCGGGGTGCGGTTGTAGACCTGGGCGAGCAGCACGTTCTCCTCGGCCGTTCGGTTCGGCAGCAGATGGAAGGACTGGAACACGAAGCCGATCCGCCGCCCGCGCAGGGTGGAGCGGTCGCGGTCGGAGAGCCGCCCGGTGTCGATGCCGTCCAGGGCGTAGCTGCCGGTGGTCGGGGTGTCGAGCAGGCCGAGCAGGTGCAGCAGGGTGGACTTCCCCGATCCCGACGGGCCGGTGATCGCCACGTAGTCGTTCCGGCCGACCGTCAGGTCGCAGGGGTGCAGGGCGACGACGGGCGGGGTGCCGGGAAAGCTCCGGCCGACCCCGGCGAGTTCGATGACCGCGGTCACTGGCCGATCACCACCTGGTCGCCCTCCGCCAGCCGGGCCTCCCCGGCCGGTGTCACCCCGACGTAGCCGTTGGCGTTGACCCCGGTCGTCACGGGGACGGTGGTGTGCTGCCCGCCCTGGTCGACCCTGGTGACGGCGGTGCGCCCGGCCGCGTCGGTGAACACGGCCGCGACCGGGACGCTGAGCACCGGGTCCGCGCTACTGCTCTTCAGCACGGTGATCCGGACGTTCTGCCCGCTGAAGGCGGCGGGCAGCGGGTCGGCCGGGGTGATCTTCAGGGGCACGTAGGCGGCGACCGGCTGACCGCCGGCCGCGTTCGGCGCACCGGCCCCCGTCCCTCCGCCGGTGCTGCCCGCGCCCGCGCCGGCGGTACCACCGGCCCCTGCCCCGGCCGCCGCTCCGGCCGCGCCGCCGATCGCGATCACCCGGCCGGCCGGCGGAACCGTGGTCGGCGCGCCGAGTTCGGCCACGGTGCCCTTGACCGTCGTCCCGCCCGGCCCGCTCGTCTCGGAGAGGACCTCGACCGCCATGCCCGGCGTGATCCCGGCCGCCTGGACCGGGGTGAGCTGCCCGGTGACGGCGAGGCCGCCACCGGTGAGCGCGAGCAGCGGGCCGGAAACCGGTGCGCCGACCGAGGAGTTGACGGCCGTGACGGTGGCGGGCAGCGACGGCAGGAAGACCACCTCTCCGGCGGGCACCATCGGACCGTCGACCTCCTCCGCCCGGGCGAGCGCGTCCTCGTCCTCGGACAGCTTCTTCCGGGCGCCGGCGAGTTGTCTGTCGAGGCCGGGACCGGGGGCGCCCTGCGGCTGCGCTCCGGAGGTCGTGCCCCCGGTCGCGCCTCCGGTTCCGGCAGCGGTCGGCGCCGATGTGCCGCCCTGGCCGGCCGGTGTACCTGCCGACGTACCCGTCGACGTACCTGCCGCCGTACCCGCCGCCGTGCCCGAACTCGCCGCTGCCTGCTGCTCCTTGAGTGCCTCGACGGCCTGCCGGTCGGCCTCGACGGCCTTCCTCGCGATGTCCACGGCCTGCCGGGTGGCCGCGCCGGTGGTCGGCGCCGTGTACCCGAGGTGGCGGTAGTAGCCGGTGACGGCCCTGGCGGTGCCGGGGCCGTACGTCCCCTGCGCATCGGAGCCCCGGCCGTAGCCGAGCCGCTCCAGCGCGGCCTGGAGTTCCGTGACGTCCGGCCCGCTGGAGCCCGGCTTGAGATCCCGGTACGCGGGCACCGGACCCTCCAGCACGAACAGCGGCTGGCCGGAGACCTCGGCGAGCAGCCGGCCGTTGACGACCTCGTCACCGGACTTGACCGGGAGCGCCGACACGTAGAGCTGGGTGATGTCCGTCGAGGCCGCTGCCGGCGTGACGTTGTACTGGGTCGGCGGGTACACCTGGCCGCGGACGACCGTGGTCTGGGTGAGCACCTGTTTGGTCACCCCGGCGGTCATCAGGGTGCTGGGCGGCGGTGCGGTGTCCGCGGCCTGCTCGGCGGGCGACTTGATCAGCGAGGCGGCGCCCAGTCCTCCGCCCGCCACCACGGCGGCGGTCGCCGCGACCGCCAGGAGCGCCCGGCGGCGCCGCGCCATCCGCGGCCGTCCCGGCCCGCCCGGCTCCTCCCGCAGGGCGCCGGACGGCTCGTCCGGCCCCTCACCCCGGACACCGGACGGCTCGTCCGTCTCCACCGACATGACGTCGGCCCCCCTCTGCGCCCCGCGCCGACGGCCCCGGACTCGCGCCCTCGTCCCGTTCAGCACGTGCCGGTCGATTTGCTGTCCGTCACCATCCACTGACCATCTTTCAACGCCAAGGTGTAGCTTGTCAGTTGATTGGGACGGTCGATCAGCTGACCGGTCCGCTGGGCGCCGGTGGCGAGGTCGTACTGGATCCAGGCCCTGATGTCGACGCAGTCCACCAGGGTGGCGACGCCGTCCTGGACGGAGATCCCCCGCACCGCGTGCCCGACCGTCCCCCTGGCCACCGCGCCCTGGTCGCGCAGATGCGTCACGTTCTGCCGGACGAGGTTCAGCTGATTGCTCGCCGTGGTTCCGGCCAGTGCCGGGGCGTCGGCGTCACCGTTCGCGTTGGCCTGCAACAACCCGTCCCAGTAGGCGAGATAGCGCTGCCGGACCTGGTCCTGCTGCGGAGTCCAGGACCCGTCGGCGCTGGTGCCCGCGCCATGGTCTCCGGAGCCGGAGCCGGAGCCGGAGCCTGAGCCTGGGCCCGAGCCTGGGCCGCCGAGCAGGAAGCCGACCGCGCACGCCGCGGCGACGAGCAGGCCGAGCGGCAGCAGCGCGCGCTTGCGGGAGAGTGCCATCAGCCCTCACCGAGCGCCTTCTTGGCCGCGGCGACCCGCTGGGCCGCCCGGTCCTTGAGCCCCTGCAGGGCGGCCTCGTTCCGCCGGACGAGCTCGGTCTGGTAGCCCGCCTCGACCGCGTACCAGGTGCCCAGCAGCCGGGCCTGGGTCTTGCACGTCATGTCGGCCACCGCGGTGTCCTTCTCCTGTTGGGCGACCGGGTCCGGCCAGGCGGCCGAACTGGCCTGGGCCGGTGTCGAGTAGTGGTACCCCCGCGCGGTCATGCAGCCCGCCCAGGTGGCGACGGCGGCCTTGACCCGGCTGTCCCCGGTGGCGTGGTCGTACGCCCTGGAGCGCAGCCCGCCCACGACGTCGTCCTTGGCCGGCGCGGCGAGCGCGTCGCCGAGCTGCTTGTCGAACGCGCCCAGGCAGCCCCGGTCGGCCGTCGGATCCGCGGCTGCCCCCGGCTGGCCCACGGCGCCCTCCAGGGCCTTGCGGTACTCGGGGCTGTCGCCGCCCTGCTGTTGCTGAGTGGTGACCTGTCCGGCGGGCGGCGGCGGGCGGTGGTAGCCGGTCTGCCCGGCCGCGGCGACCGAGAGGATGCCGAGGAAGTCGGGGTCGAGCGGTGACGGTGGGGGCGTGGCCGGGAACACCGCGGGCGCGTAGTCGAACCCCTTGCCCCGCATGCACGTCCGGGTGGCCGCCTCCCGAGCCTGGAAGATCAGCGCCGAGTCGGCGCCGCCGATGGCGTACCCGTCGAGGGGCAACGGCACCGCCGCCCCGTCGGAGGGCTCGGTCAGCACGGCGGGGAGGGCGGGCTCGGGCAGTGCGGCGTCAGGGCCGCCGCCCCCGTCGGACCCTCCGCAAGCGGTGAGCAGACCCACCAGGACGACGGCTGCGCCGAATCGTCGCAGCCCGCGGCCTCGTACCATGAATTCCACCCCCCGGTAGGACGGTGATCGAATTCCGGCAATCACCGTCGATGTCTCTCGATCCGATTGAATCAGGGACCGGCCGCCGGAGCCGCCGTATCCGCGATATTTCAGGAGAACTTCCGGTACGTCGGACGCGCGCGAATGCGCGGTGCGCGCGGGGCCGGCTCCGGCCCCACGCGCACCGCATCGTTCAGCACTTGTAAATGCCGCCGCTCCAGGTCATGTAGTAGTCCGCGCTGTAGTAGCGGCCGTAGTACGACCAGTCGGCGAGGTAGTGATTGTGGTCCGCCCAGCCGGCGTCCCCGTTCACGTTCTGGCCGACGACGTAGCAGAACAGGTACGCGTGCTGGTCGCCGTAGCCGCGGCCGTGCATGGCGCAGCTGGTCCACGCGCAGTCGCGCAGGGCCACACCGCCGTCGCGGGTGTTGTAGCCGCCGTACTGGCCGGCCTCGGCCACCCCGGCGCCGGCGCCGAGCGCCCCCAGGCTCAGCAGTGCCGCGGCGACCGTGGTCGCGATCTTCCGCATTTACCCTCCCCGTGTCGTTGAGGTACGAGCAGCCGGACGACTGTTCGTGGCAGCCATTCTGCGGAGCCGCCCGGAGCCGCGAACAGGAATTTGGACGCGAAATTCCCCGGAAGATTGCCGGAAGATCTTCCGGAACCGGGCGGAACGGAGCGCTACGCTCCGAACGGCGCGGCGTGATGCGCATCACGCGGTGTTCATGTTGCTGATACTGTTCGGCCTGCACTGCCCGAACCTAACCTGCCCCGCCACCGACCACGGGGGGATTCGTTGTCAGCGCAGGTGGAAAGCTTCGGCGCACTGTTGCGCCGTACCCGCATACTCCACGGACTCAGCCAGGAGGAACTCGGAAAACGGTCCGGAATCACGGCCCGCGCGATCAGCAACCTGGAACGGGGCTGTAGCCGGCCGAGGGGGAACACCCTTCGGGAGCTGATCAGGGCCCTCGACCTCGACCCGGACCACGCCTCCGGCTTCCTGCACGTGGCGACCAGGTCCTGCCACGGCGATGCCGGGCACCGGGAGGACTTCAGCCTCATCTACGAGCCGGCCGAGGAGGCGGGGCTGCTGTCCGACTCCGAGGTCGTCACGACACTGCGCCGGCTCAGCCTGACCGATCCCACCCGGTGGGAACCGCGGGTCACCGCAACCCTGCTGGCCGCGTGCTCGGGACAGCCCAGCGCCGTGCGGCTGCTCGGCGCCGTCCTGGCCGTCCAGCCCGAACTGCCGCTCGCCGCCCTGGCCGACCGGCTCCGCCACGACGACCGGCGGTGCGTCCTGCTCTCTCAGTGACGCGTGCGCCGCCTCCGGTGTGCGAGTGCCGCCTCGGGTGTGCGAGTGCCGAGGGCCGCTGCCGCCCGCTGTCCCTGATCATCACCGCAGGACAGCGGGCGGACGTTGTTCACAGCGCGAACGGCTGATACCCCAAAGCCTGGTCGACCACTTCGACGGCGGTCGGCTCCTGTCCGCCCGGAGGCCAGAAGATCAGTCCGGAGACGTAGCCGGCCGGGCAGCCGAGTGCCCTGTCGAGCTCGTTCAGCACGTGCCGCGTCTCGCGCTCGGTGCACGCGGCACTCATGACCTTCTGCACCAGCGTGATCGCCGTCTCACGGCTCATCACCACCTGCGTTCACCCCTCGGATGCGGAAGAACCACACTCAACCACAGGTTCGGCGGGACGGCTCCACGGTACTCGGGCTGTGGATCTCGATGGCGTCAGGCGTCAGGATGGTGCCCATGACCGGTGAACCCTTGCAGGTGCCCCTCGATGAGCTGCGCAGAGCCTTCGACGTGCTGATCCGTCACGTCGAAGGCACCACGGCGGGCGGTGCCGTGCCCCTGGACAAGGACTACTTCTGGTCGATCCCGTCCGACGAGCAGTACGACGTCCTGAAGGCGCCGGGCGAGCTGACGATCGGGCAGCTCACCGAGTCCTGGCAGCATCTGCAGGATCTGCTCGCCGATGAGGATCGCGCTCTGGGATACCACCTGGTGTGGCTCGCCGACGTCCTGCGGGCGATCGGCCAGGACCTCACCGCGTAGTCGACGACCGGTGCCGGACGGCAGCCGTCCGGACTTCCGCCCGGGCGCGCTCACGGTCGATCGGTGGGGGCCGGAACCGGCCCGGGGCCAGCCGGACGTGCTCCTGCCAGGAGTCCTGCCAGAACTCCACGGTCCAGCCGGGCCATCGCTCCGGCACTTCGTACGCTTCGGCCACCGTCCCGAGCACCCACCAGCCGACCCGGCGCCGCAGCGGATCGATGTGCAGGCCGGCATCGGCGGACACCCGGCAGATGCCGTGGTCGGGGCCGCCCGACAGCCGGTCGAGCAGTGCGGCGCCCTCCCGGATCGGGTGGTCGGCGACGTTCGCCACCACGTAGCAGTGGTCCGACCCGACGGTCACCACCGCAGCCATCGGTTCGGGGGCTGCCAGTTCCTCGTCCTCCGGTTCCAGCAACGGTCCGGGGAAGGTGTCGCGCACGCGGTCACGCACGTACTCCGGGTCCAGTCCCAGGTAGGTCCGCAGTTCGGCGGGGCCGTCGTAGGCCCACCGCACGTCCCACCCCGGCCACGCCTCCCGCAGCAGGTCCAGGGTCGCGGCCCGGTACCGCATCACGGTGCTCGGCCCCTCCCAGGCGAACAGCAGCAGCACCCTCCGGCCGAGGTCGATCAGCGCCGCTCCCTGGCAGTGCACGTCGTCCAGCCACCAGTCGTCCACCCCCAGGCCTTGGACCATCGAGAGCGTGTCGACAGGCCCCGCCAGCAGGTCGAGGTCGAGGCCCACGGCACCCCAGCGGGAGAGGTACAGCTCGTATTCCCCGCTTTCGCGGACAACGACGAAGTTCGCACGATCGGCCATGCGGCCAGGATGGCGGGTGCCGGCAGCCGGATGCCACCCGATTGACGTCCCCGTGGGCCCTGCGGGGTCACCGTGTCCGAGGTCCGGGAGAACCGTCAGGCCGCGGCGAGGAGGCCGCGCTCGGGGAACTCCACGACCGGCTCGCACCGGTGGTGCACGGCCTGGGCGGACTCGACGAGCTTGAACACCATGGCGGGGGCTGCCGCAGGGCAGCCGGCCCGCGGGTGACCTCGGCCCGCGGCAGACGTGGTCACGGTCGGACAGGTCCCGCTGACGGCACGGGATGCGGCATCTGCTGTGCCGGGCCTTACGGGATGCCGACGCCATGCGCGCATACGTGGTTGAGCACCTTCACGACGCGGCCGCGGTGCGGCACGTGGAAAGTCGGCGGGGTCGACTTCCGGTGTGGGGTGAATCGGACGGCGGCACGAGGGCATGCCGTGTGACGATGACCGCAGCCCAGCGAAAGTAGTAGGGGAAGAAGGAACGACAGGTGCAGTACGTCAACATCAACGCGACGCTGGGCGGGCTGACAGGGGTCATCAGTCCGGCCGACTACCTGGAACAGCTCCCCTCGTTCGCCGAAGCCCTGCCGGCCGGAGCCCGTTCGTTCGCGACTGATGCGGACCACTACGACTTCCACGGCGAACGATGCGTGAAGGACCTGAGCCTCGAACTCGTCCGATCCGGCGACCCGAGCGGCGACGGGAGCAAGGAGATCGAGCTCAGGTTCCGGCACAACTGCTGGAAGCACGAAGAGGACCTGATCATCCGATACACAGGCGTCTCCGCCTTCGACGTCGACGCTCCCGCCGGTCCCGAGTGGGCGAACCTCGAAACCGTGATCTTGGACGAGATCCTGCCGCACGAGCGCGGATGCACTCACGAGATCGCTTTTCGTCCGGGCAGGCTCACCGTGACCTGTCGCGACCTGACGGCGACGTGGGTGAACTCCGGTTGTCCGGAGAGGAGTTCGTAGGGCTTCGAGCACCCACAGGTGGCAGTCGGGGGAGACGGCGCCCCTTGATGATCACGCGATGGCCGCTCCGGATCCACCGGGTGTGACAGGCTGCTTCAGTCAGTGGGATCCGCGCAGGACGAGGCTCGGGATCGACCGCCGATGCGACATGCCGTCAGCGGCCCGACGCTCGGATGTTCAGCCCATGGCTCCGGCCCGGGGACGGCGTGACGGACTCGGTCGACGATGCCTCTCCCGGCCTGCGGCTGCGTGGCGATCGAGTGCAACAGGGGGTTGGGGATGGGCGAGGATCCACTCATCACGGCGGTGCGGAGCGGGGAAGAGAACGCGGTCAGAATACTGCTCGAGGACGGGGCAGATCCCGACGTCGTCGACGAGCAAGGCACCTCCGCACTCTGCCTGGCCATCTCAGCCTTCAACTCGACGATCGCCGGCTATCTGGTGGAAGGCGGCGCGGATCCGGACCGCCGGCTGCCCGATGGGACCACCCCACGATTGCGGGCCGTCGACAGCGGTTCCATCGGGCTCGCCGACTGCCTGCTCGGTGGAGCGGCCTTCATCAGCGAGGCCACCCGCGCGGAACTGCTGGCGCGCGCCAGGCAGTGGCACGAGATGGGCCCGGTCGCCATGCTCCGGGAGCGGACCGGCACCTCGGATGTGGTCGAGCGGGTTCGCATCCGGGACAGGGAGTGGTCCACCGGGTACCACGAGCTCCGGCTCGGCGGAATGACCGTCCGCGACGGCCACACAGGGATCCTCACTCTCCTCGAGAAGCACTTCGGACTGCACCTGGGCTTTGACGAATCGGCGGCCCGCGCGTGCGCACTCGAGTACCCGGACTGGGAGCACGCCGTCTGGTCGGAGATCGTCAGAACCCTTGCCCGGAGGCAGGAGAACGAGACCTGGGAGGCTGCGGCGGCACTGCAGGACCATCCCGATCCCCTTCACCGCCGCTTCGCTGCGGAGGTCCTGGTCTGCCTCCACCTCGAGGCCGGCCTGACGAACGTCCCGAGCCCGTTCGAACAGCGCACGCTCGAACTCCTCCTCGACTGGACGAAGCAGGAGGAACACCCGGACGTCCTCGCCGAGACCCTGGCCGGCCTGAGCCACCATGAGGACCCGAGGATCGAGCCACTGGGGCTCTCATACCTCGCCCACACTGCCCCGCAGGTACGTGCCAGGGTGCTCTCGACCCTGAGAACCGTGGACTCGGAGAGGTCCGGGCGGAAGACGTTCACCTCCGAGGGGCTGAACGCCCTGCTTGCACTGGCCCAGGACACCGACTCCTCCGTTCGCAAAGTCGCTGGCTATGGGCTCGCGTACAGCCTGAATCCGGAACCCGCCATCGGGGACACCCTGGCCGATCTGCTCGATGACGAGGACCAGCAGACCCGGATCTGGGCCGTCTACGGACTGGCCGAGCGGGACGATCCGCGCTGTACCGATGGCGCCGACCGGGTGGGACCCGTCGACGAGTACGAGTCGTGGTCCTGGATACTCCGGGCGCCCTCACGGTACGAGCAGCGCCAGAGGGAGCGGGAAGCGCCGGCCACGACCGAGCCTTGCTCCAGTCGGTGAAGCGCCGTCTAAACGCCTTCGACGATGCGGAAGTCGCGCTCGACGCCGTCGGACAGGACGAGCAGCGCCTGCTGGTAGGCCTCGCTCGCGTGGGCTGCGACGGCCTGTTCGAAGCTGTCGAACTCGATCAGGACGACGCGCTCGGCGACGCCGTCGTCGTGAGCGACGGTCCGCCCGCCGCGGACGAGCACCCGTCCGCCTCCGGCCTTGACGGCCGTAGCGGCCAGCTCGTTGTAGGCGGCCAGCTTCTCGGGGTCGGATATGGTGCGGTAGGCGCTGACCCAGTAGCCCTTGGCCATGAGAACCTCCAGTGTTCGGGACGTGCACGTCTGACGCCGGATGCACTGCTGCGGGCGAGCGTACCCCTACCCCTGCGGCAACAGCGGCCCGATGTGCTCCCACAGGCCGTCATCGACCTCCCGGGGCCGGCGTGTGCTCTTCACTTGGTGTACTCGGAGAGCCTTGACAGGGGCAACTTGAGCGACGATCCGGCCGTGCTGATCGCCGAGGTGTTGGAAGGGTTCGGAGATGATGCGGAACGAGTTCGATGTGGCCGGCTGGCGCAAGAGCAGCTACAGCGGCCCGGATGGCGGCGACTGCGTCGAGGTGGCCGCCGGCGTGGTCGACTCCGTCCCCGTGCGTGACTCCAAGGATCCCGACGGGCCGATGCTCGTCTTCCCAGTCGCGGCGGGGGGTTCCTTCATTGCCGCGGTCCGGGAGGACGAGTTCCGTCACACCTCGTAAAGGTACTCCTCGGGCTCGGGGATCAGGCCGTCCTCGAAGCGGAAGTACACGCTGGCGTGGACCTGGCTCTCGGTGCCGTCCTTGGCGACCAGGTGCAGGATGTGCTGCTGAAGTACCTCTCCCGGTTTGTCGAAGCGGCGCACGACCTCGAAGCGCAGGGAGTCGAGGGCGGCCAGGAACGTCGCGATGTGCTCCACCCGGGCGTCGATCGGCGGCACCGCGGGGTCGATCCGTTCGGTGGCGGCGGTGGCTGCGAGGAGGCACGCGCGAGTATGGCCAGGGTGGTCCGTCGGTGCCAGGAGGTTCAGCGCCGGATCCGGTGCTCGATGCGCGGCTGCCCGGGAGTTCCCCTTCCGGCCCGCAGTGCCAGTGCGGGCCGGGAGGTGATGCGGGCACGTCGCGGGCCGGTCTGCCCGATGTGAACTGCGCTTACGAGCAGGGTGGTTGCGGCGGGGCCTGCCTTCGGGCCCCCGTGCGGGATGCAGTCACGTGGAAAGTCGGCGGGGCCGACTTCCGGTGCAGGGCAGTTGGCGGCGGAGGGGGCGGGCGATTCGACAATCATCACTCGGTCTGTGGTCGCCGCCCGGGCGCACGAGAAGTCGGTGGGGTCGACTTCTGGCGTTGGGTGGTTTGGGTGCGGCAGTGGGTGAGGGCGTACTTGAGGCGGGGGGCGGCGTGTGCGGGTCGTCTCCGAACCCCTCTCGGACTACCAGCGGATGGCGGTCGAGCTGGCCGACCCCACGGAACGTCTTCGGTGGCTTCCCCGCCGGCTCGTGTCGGCGCTGCCCTTGCCGGGGAACGACTGCCTGATCCGGGATGACCTGGTGGTCTTCAACCTCATCGGTGGAGACAACCAGCAGACCGACATCCAGTTCTCGACCGATGCGGACGTGGTCCGGTTCTGCAACGAGGCGTTCGAGCAGGCGTGGTCGCTCGGCGCCCCCCAAGGTGAGTACAAGCCGTAGCGACATGTCCGACCAGGAACCATCCGAGTCCGCACGGCGCGCTTTCGGGACCGAGCTCAAGGGCAGCGGCCTGTGCCGTCGAAGGGCAGACTCCAGGACACCGTCCGGCTGCACCGCCGGCGCGCGTTCTCCGGTCACCCACGACACCGCTCCGACCCGTTCGGCGCGGCCAGGCCGGCGCCGAACGCGTCCGACCGGGCGGTCCGGGAGGACCGCCTCCGTCACACCTCGTAGAGGTACTCCTCGACCTCGGCGATCAGGCCGTCCTCGAAGCGGAAGTACACGCTGGCGTGGACCCGGCTCTCGGTGCCGTCCTTGGCGACCAGGTGCAGGACGTGCTGCTGGAGCACCTCTCCCGGCTTGTCGAACCGGCGCAGGACCTCGAAGCGCAGCGAGTCGAGGGCGGCCAGGAACGTGGTGATGTGCTCCACCCGGGCGTCTATCGTCCGCACGCCGATTCCGTCGTTCTGCCACACCGTGGCGTCCGGCTTGCAGAGCTTCCGGAAGCTTTCCAGGTCGCGTGTCTCCAGGAGCCGCATGCTGGCGTCCACCGTCGCGCCGAGGTCGTGTCCCATGGGTGTCTCCGTCCGATAGGGGGTTCAGAGCAGGCCGAGGCCGCGCAGGTCGGTGACGTACTTGTCGGCCACCTCGGCCGTCAGCCTCGGTACGTCCTTGTCCGGCCCGATTCCTGCCGCCCGTACGGCTTCCCGAAACCTCGGGGCCGGCGCGGGCCGGTCCCGGCCCGGACGCTCGAAGGCGTGCAGCAGTGGCAGCACCGAGTGGGCGCGCTGCCGTTCCGGCAGGCCGCGCACCGCCGTGGTGAAGCGGGCGAACCAGTCACCGTGGTCGTCCACGCGCCGGATCGGGTGGCCCGCCTCGATCAGCCAGTCCACGAAGGTGTCCAGCGAGGCGCCGTCCTGGTGCGGGTTCGACGCGTTGTACGTCCGGTAGCCGTTCCCGGCGCCGAGCGAGGCGACCGCCTCGGCGAGGAAGTCGACCGGCAGCCCGTCGAGGTGCACAGGAGTGCCGCCGTGGAACGAGCGCGGCGCGATCCCGGTGGCCACGATGCTCAGCAGCAGCCGGGTGAGTACGTCGGGCACGTTCAGCTGCCCCGGGTAGGTGCTGTGCGGGAGGATCATGCCCGACCGGAACGTGGTGACCGGCAGGCCGTACCGCTCGTGCGCCTCCCGCAGCAGCACCTCGCCCGCCCACTTGCCGGCCGCGTACCCGTCGGCGTAGTTGCCGTCGAGGCCCCAGCGCGGGATGGCTTCCCGCACGTCGGCGTCCTCGTCCAGGACGGACGGCCCGGCCGTGCCGCGCACCGCCACCGTGGACAGGTAGTCGACCGGCTTGATCCGTCCGGTGAGCGCCAGCCGGATCAGTTCGGCGGTGCCCGCGACGTTGGGGCCGAACAGCTCGGCGTACGGCAGCACGTGGTTGACCAGGGCGGCCGGGTGGACGATCAGGTCCACCGACTCGGCCAACTCGCCCCACACCGCGGGCTCCAGGCCCAGGCGCGGTTCGGCGAGGTCCCCGGCGAGGACGCTCAGCGTCCCCGCCGCCGTCTCCCGGTACGCCTTCGACGCCTCGCCCCCGTCGTCGCCGAAGGCCCGGGCGAGCCGGTCGGCCGCGTCCGCGTCGGTGCGACCCCGGACGAGGCAGACCAGCCGACCCCCTGAGGGCCCGAGCCGGCGCAGCCACTCCAGGCAGAGGAAGCGCCCGAGGAACCCGTTGGCGCCGGTGAGCAGCACGGTCCGGGGCGGCGCCACCGGAGCGGCCAGCCCCGGTACGGCGGGCAGGGCCGGGGCGTCGATGAACCGGTCCGGGGTGAGGTCGCGGGCCCGGACCTCCGTCGCGCCGGCGCCGTGCACGGAGGCAGCGGTGGGCCGGGCGGGAGCGGCGTCGGCGCGCCGGGCCTCGACGTACGCCGCGACCCCGGCAAGGTCGGTGGCCGGGCCGATGACGACGCCGACCGGCACCTCGACGTCCAGCACCTCCCGGAGCAGCGTGCTGAAGGACAGCGCGGACAGCGAGTCGCCGCCCAGGTCGGTGAACCGGGCGCCCGGGTCCGTGCCGGCGTCGGCCCGGCCGAGGACGGCGCGCACCGCCAGGGCGACGGTCTCCCGGACCGGCAACGCGCCGCCGGTGCGGCGCAGTTCGCGCAGCTGCCGGGCCTGCTCCTCGGCGAGTTCGGCGTAGCGGCGCTCCAGGGCCTCGCCGTAGCGCTCCACGAGCTTGGGGCGCATCAGCTTGTGGCTGTCGGAGAGCAGGCCGTTCGCCGTGCCGAAGGGTTCGGTCTCGACCAGGAAGTCCCGGGGCACCTCGTACGGGTGGAGCCCGCTCTCCCTGGCCGTGCGTCGCAGTTCGCCGTCGAGCAGCCGCTTGAGCGTGCCCTGGTCGCCGTGGCTGTGGGCGACCGCCTCCGGGGTGGGCACCACCACGGCGAGCAGGTGGGAGCGCTCGCTGTTGCCGTACACGAAGACCTGCCGGACCAGCGGGCTGCCCAGGAAGACGCCCTCCAGCCGGGAGACGGTGACGAACTCGCCCTGGGACAGCTTGAGCACGTCCTTGGTGCGGCCGACGTAGACCAGCCGGTCGGGGGCGGGCTCGGCGAAGATGTCGCCGGTGTGGTAGTAGCCGTCCTGGTCGAAGACGCCGGCGGTGAGCTCGGGGCGGCGGTAGTAGCCGGGGATGGCGGCGCTCGTCCTGAGCAGCAGTTCGCCGCGCGGGTGCGGCAGGTCGGTGCGGTAGCAGCCAAGTTCGGGGACGTCGACCAGCTTGTAGTCGAGGACGGGCGGGTGCTGCACCACGGTGTCGAGCAGCACCCCGCCGGCCTCGGTGGAGCCGTAGCCGGTGTACAGGTGCAGGCCCAGACAGGACTCGACGAACTCCGCGACCTCGGCGGACAGCGGCGCCGTCCCGCAGAAGGCCTTCGCCACCCGCCCGCCCAGGACGGTCTCCCGCAGGTGCTGCTTCACGGCCGCGTCCAGGTCACCGGCCGGGTCCAGGCCGCCGGGCTCGCCGACCTCACCGGGATCGCCCGACTCGTGGGCCCGCCGGTCGAGTTCGCCGCGGTACTGCTGGAAGAGCATGTCGCACACCCGCGGCACCATGGTCAGCTCGGTGGGCCGGACCAGCGCGATGTCCTCGAACAGGCAGGACAGGTCGCTCCTGGCGGTGAAGCAGCCCAGGCCACCCCTGGCGAGGGTGCCCAGCACCGACATCCGGCCGGCCTGGTGGCTCTGCGGCATGTAGTGGACGACGACCGACGGCACGTCGGCGGGCCCGTAGACGAATCCCCACCAGGCGTTGCGGGTCAGCCGCTGCGGGTACATCGCGCCCTTCGGGGCGCCGGTGCTGCCGGAGGTGTAGAGGAGCAGGGCCAGCGTGTCCTCGCCGGGGCCGGGGACGCGCAGCGGGGGTTCCGGCAGCAGGGCGCCGCGTCCGGTCAGCTCGGTGAGCAGGTCCAGGACGGCGGCGCTGCCGGCCTCGGCCAGCCGGCGGCCCGCGGCCTCCAGGGCCTCGCGGTGGGCGGGCAGTTCGGGGTGGTGGTCGAAGACGACGAGGCGGCGGACGGACGGCTGCCCGAGCAGCGCGGCGACGGCGGTGTCCAGCCGTTCGACGCTGCTGGCGAGGACCACCGGCTCGGTCTCCGCGACGATCGGCGCCAGCTGCGAGAGCGGCGCGCTGGCGTGCAGCGGCACCGCGACCAGGCCCAGGTGGACGCAGGCGAGGTCGACGGTGGCGTAGTCGGTGCTGCTGAAGCCGAGCACGCAGATCCGCTCGCCGGGGGGCAGCCGGTACCCGGGCTCGTGGGCCCAGGCCCCGGCGAGGGCCCGCACGCGCGCCCACAACTCCCGGTAGCTGATGGTGTCGTAGCGCGGGAGGAGCTGCCCGGTCGTCGTGTCGCGGGCGCGTTCGCCGAGGGCGGGCCGGTCGCCGTAGGCGGTCATGACGGTCGCCATGATCTCGGCCGGGCTGGTGGCCGGATCGGCGAGCGCGGCCCGGACGGCCTCCGACTGCCCGGTACCGCCCGCCGCGTCCTGTCCCACCGCGTCCTGTCCCGCCCCGGTCGTGGCCGGGCTCACCAGGCGACCGGCAGGGCTTCCGCCCCGCGGATCAGGCGCTCGGTCCGCCAGCTGATCTGCTCCGCCGGCACGGCCAGGTGAAGGCCGGGCAGCCGGCGGACCAGCGATTCGATCGCGGTGCGCAGCTCCATCCTGGCGAGCTGGGCCCCGAGGCAGTGGTGCACGCCGTGTCCGAAGGTGACGTGCGGGGCCGGGGCGCGGTGGAAGTCGATCCGGTCCGGCTCCTCGAAGACCTCGGGATCCCGGTTGGCCAGGCCGAGTTCGGCGACCACCGCGTCGCCGGCGCGGATCTTCTGCCCGCTCAGCTCCAGGTCCTCCAGGGCGATCCGGGTGAAGCCGGCGGTGGCGCTGATCGGGACGACGCGGGAGAGCTCCTCCACGGCGGCGGGGATCAGGCCCGGGTCGGCCACCAGGGAGCGCCACAGCTCGGGGCGGCTCAGCAGGGTGTAGACGAAGTTGCCGATCTGGTTGGCGGTGGCCTCCTGGCCGGCGGAGAGCAGGCTGACCCCGAGGCCGACCAGCTCCTCCTCGGTGAGCCGGCTCTCCTCGCCCTCGACGGCGGCGAGTTCGCCGAGCAGGTCGGGGGTGGGCTCGGTCCTGCGCTCGGCGACCAGGCCGGCCAGGTAGTCGTTGAGGTGCCCGCGGTCGCGGTTGGACAGCTCGGGGTCGGAGAGCGTCAGCAGGCCGTCGACCCAGGAGTTGAACCGGTCGCGGTCGGCGACCGGCACGCCGAGCAGTTCGCAGATCATGGTGACCGGGAGCGGCCAGGTCAGGGCCGTGGTCAGGTCGGCCGGCGAGCCCGAGGCGATCATGGCGTCCAGCAGCTCGTCGACGATCTCCTGGGCGCGCGGCCGCATCGTCTCGACCCGGCGGAGGGTGAACGGGTTGGCCACCCGGCGCCGGAGCCTGGTGTGCTCGGGGGGATCCATGCTCAGCATCGACGTGCGGGGGAGGCCGGCCGAGACGGTGCGGGGCACGTGGTCGCCCACCGCCTCGGCCCGGCTGAACCTCGGGTCGGCCAGCACGGTGCGGACGTCGGCGTAGCGGGTGACCAGCCATCCGTCGCCGCCGAACGGCAGGCGCACCCTCAGCACGGGCTGTTCGTCGCAGACCTCCGCCAGCTCCGGGTCGATGTCGAGCCGGTGGGTCGGGCCGAACGGATAGGCGCGGGGCCCGTCGTCCGTCGCGCTCATGTTGTCTGTCCTTCCGGTCCCGGGGGCGCTCACAGTGCCGCGAGCCGCCCGCCGTCGATGACGAGGTTGCTGCCGGTGATCCAGGAGGCGCGCGGGGACACCAGGAACCCCACCGCCTCGGCGATGTCCTCGGTCCGCCCGATCCGGCCGAGCGGGATGCCCTCGGCCCAGTCCGCCTCCCCGGTCGTCCCGAGGTAGTCGGCGATCCCGTCCCTGGCCTCGTCCGCGCCCGGTGTCATGACGTTCCCCGGGGAGAGCGCGACGACTCGGATGCCGTCCGCCGCCAGTTCGGCCGACAGCCCCTTGTGGTAGACCTCCAGGGCGGCTTTCGCGGCGGCGTAGTGCAGGATCACCGGATAGGACGAGGTGGTGGCGATCGAGGACATGTGGACGATGACGCCGCCGCTCCCGCCGGAACGCATCGCGGGCACCAGCGCGGAATTGAGCCGGACCGCGGACAGGAAATTGATGTCCATGGTGAACTGCCAGTCCCGCTCGATGTCCAGCGCGCTCTGGAACGTCCGGCAGCCGCCGGCGTTGTTGACCACGATGTCCACGCCGCCGAGGATCTCCAGCGCGGTGCCGGCGAATTCGCGGACGCCGTCCGCGGTGCTCAGGTCGGACGGCACGAAGGTGGAGCTGGACGGGGTGTCCTCGGTCGGCTTGCGGGCGGTGGTGACGACGGTGGCGCCGTCCGCCAGCAGTTTCCGTGCGATGGCGGCGCCGATGCCGCGGCTTCCGCCGGTGACCACCGCGCGCTTTCCCGTCAATTCCCGGTCCATTCCGGTGCGTCGCCTTCCCCTGGTCGGAAATCCTGTCCGCGACGCTTTCCGGCAACGGGGGTGCATGGTCCGGTGTCGATTCGAAAGGGCGGCGCGGAACCACTGCGGACCACTATCCGCGACCACCTTCGACATGGTCAAGACGATTGTGTCGATGCAGTGCATCGCCTTGAGCGGTGCACCGGGCGGTGCAGGTTCGTGTGCGCGTCCCACTGGACTCCCGGATCGGCGGCGCCGATATAATCCCCGATTGTCGACGGTACGGGCGCGGAACATTCGCCCGAAGGAACTGCCGGCGTGGTTCGCAGGAAATCAACGGGGGAATCCGAACTGAATTCAAACGAAAGTGGGAGGAACAATGGCGGGCTTGGGAGAGCCGTTCACCGTGGGTGGCCTGACGGTCCGGAACCGGATCGTGATGGCGCCGATGACCAGGATGAAGTCCCCGGGAGGGGTGCCGGGCCCGGACGTCGCGGAGTACTACGCCCGCCGGGCCGCGCACCAGGTCGGGCTGATCGTCACCGAGGGCACCTACGTCGACCGCGCCGCAGCGCGGGCCTATGACGGGGTGCCGGACTTCCACGGCGAGCAGGCGCTGGCGGGCTGGTCCCGGGTGGTGGCCGGGGTGCACGCGGCCGGCGGCCGGATCATCCCGCAGCTCTGGCACACCGGCGTCCAGCGGCCGGGTACCGAGCCGCCCGCCGAGGGGCCGTCCGGGATCGGGCTGGACGGCAGCCCGACGGGGCGGGCCATGACCTGTCGCGACATCGACGAGACGGTGGCCTCCTTCGCCCGCGCCGCCGCGGACGCCCAGCGGCTCGGCTTCGACGGCGTCGAGGTGCACGGCGCGCACGGCTACCTGATCGACGACTTCCTGTGGAGCGGCACCAACCGCCGCACCGACGGCTACGGCGGCGACCCGGCCTCCAGGGCCCGGTTCGCGGCCGAGATCGTGCGGGCCGTCCGCACGGCGGTCGGTCCGGAGTTCCCGGTCTTCTTCCGGCTCTCCCAGTGGAAGGTCGACCACTACGACGCGCGGACCGCGGAGAGCCCGGAGGAGCTGGAGCAGCTGCTGACCCCGCTGGCCGAGGCGGGTGTGGACGTCTTCCACGCCTCCACCCGGCGCTACTGGCAGCCCGAGTTCGAGGGCTGTGAGCTCAACCTGGCGGGCTGGGCGCGCAAGCTCACCGGCCGTCCGGCGGTGACGGTCGGCTCGGTCGGGCTCGACCGCCAGTACGGCGAGGGCGTGTTCAGCGAGGGCTTCACCAAGCCGTCCGGGCTGACCGGCGTGGAGGGGCTGCTCGACCGGCTGGAGCGCGACGAGTTCGACCTGGTCGCCGTCGGCCGGGCGCTGCTGGCCAACCCCGACTGGGCGGAGCGGGCGCTGAACGGCGGGCTGGACAGGGCGGTGCCGTACGACCCGTCGGTGCTGGCGACGCTCAACTGACGACAGGCACCGACGAGGCCGGGCCCGCAGCACTCGCTGCGGGCCCGGTCTCCTTGCGCGTCCGGCGCTACCCGGCGGCCGACACCGCGCGGACGGCCGCCAGCCACTCGTCCGCCATCCGCCGGGCCGTGGCCCCCTCGAAGGCCCTGGTGTCGTACTTGAGGAAGGCCTTGTAGCCGTCGCCCTCCCGGTAGACCTCCAGGGCGAGCGGGTACTCGCCCGGGTAGGGCAGGTCCTCGAAGGTCCCGAGGTCCAACTCGTCGGGCCCGGCGGGCGATCCACCGGTGAGTGATCCGCCGGCGGGCGAGCCGCCGGTCAGCAGCTCGGCGCCGTCGAAGTTCTGGAACAGGAAGTTGGTCCGCACCAGCGGCTCGTCGCCGCCGCCCAGGGCCCGGCCGATCTCCGCCAGCGGGTAGGCGCCGTGCTCGATCCCGGCCACCACCCGGCGGTGGAGCGACCTGAGCTGCCCGGCGACGTCCTCCGGGGTGCCGACCGGGGCGGTGGCCGTGGACCGGATCGGCAGGCAGTTCGCGAACTGGCCGACCACGTCCTGGAACCGCTCCTCGTACCGCGCCACCGTGGTGACCCCGGCGATCAGGTCGTCCTGGCCTGTCCACCGGTGCAGGCACCGGGCGTAGGCCGCGAACAGCACGGTCGAGACGCTGACCCGGTGCCGGCGCGCCGTCCCGGCGACCTCGGCGGCCAGCTCACCCGGCACCCGGGCCACCACCACGTCGGCGTCGGGCAGCCGTCCCGGCACCGGCGGACGGTCGTACGGCAGGGCGAGCCGCCGGTCGGCGCCGGCCAGTTCCGTCAGCCAGTGGTCCCGGTGGCGCCGCCCGCGCGGGCCGGCCAGCAGCTCCTCCTCCCAGGCGGTGAACTCGCCGAACTCGGCGCCGCGCAGCCGCGCCCGGCCCCGGTAGGCGTCGCCCAGCGTGCGGACCAGCAGGGCCGTGGAGGTGCCGTCCAGCAGAATGTGGTGGGCGGTGACCAGCAGCAGGCGCCGGCCGTCGGGGAGCGTGACCAGGTGCGCCCGGACCAGCGGCCCCGCGGCCAGGTCGAAGGGGGCGCCGACCAGTTCGCGCAGCGCGGCCTGCCGGCCGGCCCTGGTGGTGGCCGTGAGAGCGACCCGCTCGAAGGACGGGCCCCGGGCCGGATCGACCTCCAGGTACGGCACGCCGTCCCGTTCGGTGATCACCGCGCCCAGCAGCGGGTGGATCGCGGACTGCTCCAGGACCGCGCGCTCCAGCGCGGCCTCGTCCGGGTCGCCGTGGACCTCGAAGAGGAGCGGCAGGTGGTAGGCCACGGAGTCCGGGCAGCGCAACTGGTCCCGGTACATGGTCAGCTGCCCGCTGGACAGGGCCCAGCGCCGCCCGGGGGCACCGGCCAGGTGGGCGCAGAGCGCGTCGACGCTCTCGGCCTCGAACAGCAGGGTCGGGGAGACGTCCTCGCCGAAGTGCTCGCGCAGGGCGTTGGTGAGCTGGAGGACGAGGATCGAGTCCAGGCCGTAGTCGGTGAGCGGGGCGGAGGTGTCGATCCGCTCGGCGGGGATGCCGAGGACGGTCGCGGCCTTCGCCAGGATCAGCGCGGCAGGGTCGGCCGGCGCCACCAGGACCGGTGCGGCGACGGGGGCGGCCTGCGCGGCGGGTGCGGGTGCGGGGACGGGGGCAGGGGCAGGGACGGATGCCGGTGCAGGTGCGGGCGGCGCCTCGGCGGTACGGGCCCTGGCGGGCCGGGCCGGGGCCGGGGCCGGGGCGGCCTCCGGCCGGCTTCCCTCCGGCACCAGCTGCCGGGACACCCCGTCGCTCTCCGCCGCGATGATCTGCTGCCCGAGCGGCAGCGCCCGGGAGAGCGGGAACACCACGGTGCGGAAGCCCTCGCCGGCCAGCACGTCCCGCCAGCTCTCGGGCGACAGCGCCGGCGAGCCGGGGATCCGCAGCGACCGGTCGTCGAACAGCCACCAGCCTTCGAGCAGGCCGAAGGTCACATGGCTGAACAGGTCGAACGCGGAGAGCTCGTTCAGCAGCAGCCACCCGCCCGGCCGCAGCGCGGCCTTGGCGTTGCGCAGGGTGTTGCGGGTGTCCCTGGTCGCGTGCAGCACGTTCGCGGCGATGACCAGGTCGAAGACGCCCTCGGGCACCTCCTGTCCGGACAGCGGCTGCTCGATGTTCAGCAACCGGCAGTCCAGGTACGGAACTTCGGGGCCGTAGGAGGCCCGGGCGTGGTTCAGGAAGGCCTTGGACACGTCCGTGTAGACATAGCGCTCGATGCTCTCCCGGTACGGCTGGAGGGCGGCGAACATCCCCACGCTGGTGCCGCCGGTGCCGGCGCCGATCTCCAGGATCCGCAGCCGGGCGCCCGGCTCCCGGCGCAGCCGGTCGGCGACCAGCGCGGCCGCGCTCCCGGCCATGGTGCGGTTGAACAGGTCGGCGACGTGGTTGTCGCGGTAGCAGCCCTCCACCAGCTCCATCGAGCCGCGCGGGAACATCACGTCGGTCGGCCGGGTGCGGCCGGTCAGGATCTCGGGCAGGGCGCCGAGCATGGCCGAGGCCAGCCGCAGCTCCGCCGCCCGGTCGGGGTCCGTGGACCACCGCTCGCACTGCCGCTCCCAGCGGGCCAGCACGAGGTCGGCGGGTTCGGCGGGCACCAGGACCCGCTGGGCGTGCTCCCACCACTGGGCGTACTGCGGCAGCACCGCCGTACGGTCGACGTCGGCCAGCTGCGCGGCGAGGACCTTGGCCAGCCACGGGTCCCGTTCGGCCCGCCGCCAGCGGACGACCTCGTCCAGGTCCGGGTCCGCCTCCGCCGTCGCCTCGTGGAGGCCGGAGCCGAGTCCGGAGCCGAGCCCGGAACCGGAGCCGGCCGGCAGCGCGCCGGTGTGCGGCGGGCCGGCCGGGGCGGGCGCGGAGACCCTGGTGGCGCGGTCGAAGTTGGCCAGGGTGTTGCGCCGGTCGGTCCGCACGTAGGCGAGCTGCCGTTGCGCGCCGCCCAGCAGGGCGTCCAGGGCGGCGAGCCCCTCCGGCGGTTCGATCGACACCAGGCCGACCCTGGTCATCCGCTCCCGGTAGAACTCGGAGGTCACGCTCCCGAGTCCGCCCCACCAGCCCCAGTTCATCACCCGCACCGGGGTGTCCCAGTGCTGCCCCAGGGCGTGGGCGTAGGCGTCGCTGAAGGTGCAGCCGGCCGCGTAGTTGCCCTGGCCGGCGGCGGTCGTGAAGGACTGCATCGAGGACATCAGGACCGCGAAGTCCAGCGGTTCGCCGTCGAACACCTCGGCCATCGCGGCCGTCACGTCGACCTTGGCGGCCAGGGCGGCCCGCAGGTCGGCCTCGTCCATCCGGGCGAAGGTGGCGTCCCGCAGCACCAGGGTGGCCTGGACGACGCCGTGCACCCGGGGGTGCTGGCGCCGGACCTCCGCCAGCGCCCGGCGCAGCGCGGCCGGGTCCCCGGCGTCGGCCTGGAGGTAGCGGACGTGCCCGGGGCCTCCGGCGGCGTGGATCCGCTCGGTGATCGCGGCGTCCTGCGCCCGGCGGCCGATCCAGGTGACGTGGGCGCCGTGGTTCCCGACCACGTGGCCGGTCCACGCCGCGCCCAGCCCGCCGGCGCCGCCGATGACGACGTACACGCCGCCGTCGCGGTACACCGGCCGCTCGGGGGCCTCGCACGGGGCCCAGCGGCGGGCCAGCCACTGACCGGTCCGCCGGACCCAGGAGTCGTCGGGGGAGTGGGCGGGCAGTGCGGTGAGGTCGGCGGGCCAGCCGGAGCCGTCCAGGTCGACCCGGCGGACAGTCCAGTTGCCGTACTCCCGGCCCAGCGAGCCGAACAGGCCGTGCAGCCCGGCGTGCGCGGGCTGGACCGCGTCGTCCGGGTGGGTGGCGAGGGCCCGGGTCGTCACCAGGGTGATGCCGAGCGGCCTGGCGTCGTAGCCGGCCGCGATCAGCGCCTTCACCAGCCGGAACGCGGCCACCACGCCGTCGTTCTGCGCGCCGGTGTACCCGGCGGCGTCGGTGGGCGCGAGCTTGGTCTCGGGCGCCGCCCACACCAGGTGGTCGATCGGGCCGAGGCCGCGCAGCGCGGCGGTGGCCTCCTCGACGGTCGCCGAGGCGGGCAGCGGCCAGCCGAGCGCGCCTTCGAGCGGGGACGGACCGCCGACGACCAGGACCCGGTCCGCGGCGGCGGGCACCCGGGGGTCGGTCGCGGCGATCGGGTCCCAGACCGGGGCGTAGAGGGCCGGCTCGACGGGCGCGCCGGTGTGCGGTTCCGCGGGTGCGCCGGTCGTGACGACGGGTGCCCCGGTGCGCGGTGCGGTGGCCGCCGGCGCGGTGGCCGAGGGCGCGGTGGTTGACGGGGCGACGGCCGACGGTGCGGTCCGGCGGGAGCTGTAGCCGGTCAGCCGGACCCGGACCTCGCCGTCCTCGTCCACCAGGTCGATGTCGAGCCGGCCGAGCGGCCCGGCCCCGATGCCCCGCACCACGGCAGTCATCGCCGGGGTGCAGGGGGCGAACAGGTCGAGCCGCTCCAGCGCGAACGGCACCGCGGTGTCGTGCAGTCGGGTCAGGTGCGCCGCCACGGTGGCCTGGATCGCCGAGTCCAGCAGGGCGGGGGCGAGTGCCCCCGGCTCGGCCGAGCCGGGCAGGACCAGCTCGGCGAGCACCGTGTCGGAGCCCACGTGCGCCTGCCGGATCGCCCGCAGGCTCGGGCCGTGCTCGATGCCCTTCGACCGCAGCGCCTGGTGGATCCGTTCGCCGGTCACCGTCTCCCGGCAGTCGGCGCGCAGGGCGGCGAGGTCCACCCTGGCCGGGCGCGGGGCGTCGGAGTGCGCCACCGTACCCTCGCAGCGGACCGTCCCGCCGGTGGAGATCTCGAACCGGTGGCCGCCACGGGCGGCGGCCCGCAGGCCGACCAGCACCTCGACGGGCTCCGCCCCGACCTCCAGCGGCTGTACCCACGTCACGTTGGTCATCCGCAGCCGGGTGCCGCCCAGCGCCCGGCGGGCCAGCTCCAGATGGGCGACGGCGGGCAGGATGTGCCGGCCCTGCACGACGTGGTCGCGCAGCAGGCCGTCCGTCCGGGCGAGCGTGACGCGGTCGCGGCCCGCCGAGGGCCCGTGCCGGTCCGGGGTGAACGGGTAGGTCGGCAGCGGGACGATCCGGCCGCGCGACGGCGCCGGGGCGTCGCCCGCCGGACGGGCGGGCGCGTCGCCG
>NZ_MSJQ01000194.1 GCF_014596515.1 Streptomyces sp. CBMA156 | reverse complement strand
GAGCAGCCGCCGCACGGCCAGCCCGGCGCGCCGCCGGCCGACCCCGGTGCGCACCAGTACCGGGGACCCTCCGGCGGAGCCGCGCCAGTCACCGCCGCGCAGGGCCCACACCTCGGGGCCCAGGGCGCAGAGCACCAGCAGGGGGGCGGTGGTCACCGCGCCGCCCCGATCGGCGGGGTGCCGTCGGTCCGGATCGTGCCCGGCTCGCCGTTGAGGTAACGGCCGAGCGCGGTGATCGGGAAGACCAGCCGGTACAGGTGGTAGTTGATGGAGAAGTCCCACGGGAACCCGGTGCCGGTGAACTGCGGCTCGTCCCAGGTGCCCTCGGGCAGCTGGGTGCGCACCAGCCACTCCACGCCGCCTTCCACCGCCGGGTTGGCCCGGCCCTTCGGCCCCTCCCCCGCCGCGAGCAGCGCCATCAGCGCCCACGCGGTCTGCGAGGCGGTGGAGTCGCCGCGCCCGGCCCAGCGCGCCGGGTCGTCGTAGGAGCGCATGTCCTCGCCCCAGCCGCCGTCGGCGTTCTGCCGGTCCTCCAGCCAGCGAACCGCCCGGCGGATCGCCGGGTGCTCGTCCGGGACTCCGGCCGCCACCAGGGCGGGCAGCACCGAGCCGGTGCCGTAGATGTAGTTGGTGCCCCAGCGGCCGAACCAGGAGCCGTCCGCCTCCTGGTTGCGCAGCAGCCACTCGATGCCGCGCCGGGTCCTGGGGTCGCGGGAGCGGCCGGTCTCCGCGAGCATCTCCACCACGTGCGCGGTGACGTCGGCGGACGGCGGGTCGACCACCTCGCCGAAGTCGCAGAACGGCAGCTTGTTGGGCAGCGTGCTGGTGTTGTCCACGTCGAAGGCACCCCAGGCGCCGTTCTTGGACTGCATGCCGAGGTTCCACAGCACGCCCCGGTCCATCGCCGCGTCCACCTTGGCCTGGTCGGGGTGGGCGACCCTGCGCAGCGCCAGCACCACCTCGGCGGTGTCGTCGATGTCGGGGTAGGTCTCGTTCTCGAACTCGAAGGCCCAGCCGCCGGCGGGGAGCCCGGGCCGCTGGACGGCCCAGTCACCGCGCTTGCGGATCTCCTCGCCGAGCATCCAGTCGACGGAGGAGACCAGGGCCGGGTGGTCGGCCGGCACCCCGCCGTCGACCAGCGCGATGGTGGCCAGGCAGGTGTCCCAGACGGGCGACTGGCAGGCCTCCAGCCAGCGCTTGCCGTCCTCGGTGTGCACGGTGAAGCGGTCGAAGGAGGAGAGACCCGCCTTCATCACCGGGTGCTCCAGCTCGTAGCCCTCCAGGTGCAGGGCGATCAGCGAGTAGACGGCCGGGGGCTGGATGCCGCCCCAGCAGCCGTCGGCCTCCTGCCGTTCGACGATCCAGCGGCAGGCCTGCGCCACGGCGAGCCGGCGCAGCGGGCGGAAGGCCCGGCGGTGGTAGGCGTGCAGCGCCTTGTCGAGGCGCTCGAAGAGGCCGTCCCAGGTGTTGGCGGGGGCGAGCGGCCGGTGGGGGTACGGGTCGTCCGGGTCGGTGTGCAGCTCGGTGAGCGCGAAGGGGGCCGGACGGACCGGGCGGTGCGCCGAGACGACGGTCAGCGGGACGATGGTCTGCCGGGCCCAGCAGCCGAAGGCGTAGATGTTCAGCGGCAGCCACCTGGGCAGGAAGATGATCTCCGGCGGCATCTCGGGCAGCCGCTCCCAGGGCCACCAGCCGAACAGGGCGAGCCAGATCCGGGTGAACACCCGGGCGGCCGCG
The DNA here is from genome assembly GCF_014596515.1 of Streptomyces sp. CBMA156. Lineage (GTDB taxonomy): Bacteria > Actinomycetota > Actinomycetes > Streptomycetales > Streptomycetaceae > Kitasatospora. The sequence continues at coordinate 41,418 of NZ_MSJQ01000194.1, read as the reverse complement.
ATGCCCCCTGCGGAGCGGACGTAGCGCGCGGCGGCCAGCATGTGCGGGGCGTTCGGGTCGTCTCCGGCCAGCTTGAGCGCGACGTACGCCTCGACGGTGGTGGACAGTTCGGGCGGCCCGCCGTGGAAGGTGCCCCAGGTGCCGTCCTCGCGCTGCTGGGAGCGGATCCACTCGGCGGTGGCCCTGGTCTGCTCCTCGGTGCGGATTCCCAGGAACTGGCGGAGCAGTAAGTCCTCGGCGTCCATGGTGACGTTGGTCTCCAGGTCGCCCTTCCACCAGCCTTCGGAGGACTGCAGCGAGAGCAGGTGGGTGGTGGCGCGGGCCAGGGCCTCCCGCGCGTCGGCCGGTCTGAGGTCAGCCTCACCGGCCGGCCGCAGCTGGTCGGTGTCCTCGGGCTGCCACCGCCCCGTACCCAGCAGGGCCGGGGGGCGGTCGCCCACCGCGACCGGCTCGGAATCGTACTCAGGGTCGAGCCGGCCGTCCGCGGTTGCTGTCAACGTAACGTCACCTCTCTCGTACCACCACGAATTCGGCGAGTGCGACGAAGTGCTCGCGCACCTCGTCGGTCATGGGCACCTCGTCCAGGGCGGCGAGGGCAGTCGTGTGCCGGCGGCGGGCCTCCTCCTGGGTCCAGGCACGGCCGCCGGCCTCCTCGATCAGCGCGGCCCGGGCGGCGAGCTCGGGCTCGCTCTCCTCTCCGCGTCCCTTGGGGTCGGCCAGTTGCTCGGCGAGCCGGCGCGAGGCGGCTCCGCCCTCGGCCAGCGCGGCGGCCACCGGCAGGGACTTCTTGCGCTGGCGCAGGTCTCCCCAGTGCGGCTTGCCGGTGACCTCGGTGGCACCCCAGATGCCGAGCAGGTCGTCCACCGCCTGGAAGGCCAGGCCCAGGTGGTGGCCGTAGCGCTGGAGCGCGTCGGAGACCTTGTCGTCGGCGCCGGCCAGGACCGCGCCGATCGCCGAGGCGGCGGCCAGCAGGGCCGCCGTCTTGCCGCCCTCCATCTCCAGGCACTCCGCGACGGTGACGCTGTCGCGCTGTTCGAAGGCGACGTCCATGGCCTGGCCGTCGATCAGCCGGCGGGTCGCCGTGGTGAGCAGCCGGACGGCCCGCGCGGCGTCGGTGGCGCTCGTGCCGCCGGTCACCGCGGCGTCGAGCAGCACCTCGGTGCCGAGCGTCGCCAGGGCGTCGCCGACCAGGATCGCCTGGGCCGGCCCGAAGACCGTCCAGGCGGTGGCCCGGTGCCGTCGGGTCTCGTCACCGTCCATCAGATCATCATGGAGGAGGGAGAAGTTGTGCACCAGTTCAACCGCGACCCCGCCCGGCACCCCCACCTCGGCCGCCGCGCCGGTGGCCCGGGCGGACAGCAGCGCCAGCGCCGGGCGCACGGCCTTGCCGCCGTCGCCGGTCACCGGGGTGCCGTCCCGGTCGATCCAGCCGAAGTGGTACGCGGCGACGGTGTCCATGGGTGCGGCCAAACGGGCGACGGCGGCCCGTAGCGGCGGAGTGCACAGCGTGCGGCTGCGGGCGAGCAGCTCCGGCACCGAGACCGGTTCGGCGTGCGCCGTGCCTCCGACGGCGAAGCCGGTGCGTGACTCCACGTGCGTTCCCTCTCCCTCGTGGTGCCGGACCGCACGTGGCGGCCGGGTGCCGTCGGTGCGGCTGGTGTCGAATCCTGTGGTGCCGGTGCGCGTGGTGCCGGTGCGGCCGCTCGGGCCGCTCCCGGTGGTTGCCCCGGTGCGCACGACGGTACGCCCGTCGGCTCTGGCGGGCTCTCCGGCGGCGGGGCCCGCCGTCACCTGGGCCACCTCCCGTCGCCGCGGTCCACCGGCATCCGGGTGCCGCCCGCGGCGAGCGCGGCGTCGGCCGCGGCGTGGCCGCTGCGCACGGCCCCCTCCATGGTCGCGGGCCAGCCGGTGGCCGTCCACGAGCCGGCCAGCAGCAGGCCGGGGACCCCGGTGCGGGCGGACGGGCGCAGCGCCCCGTTACCCGGGGCCGGGTCGAAGGTCGCGGTGCGCTCCCGGGTGACGAAGAAGTCCAGCACCTCGGCCCCGGCCGCGGCCGGCAGCAGCCGGCCCAGCTCGGGCAGGTAGCGGCGGCGCAGCTCGGCGACCGGCAGGTCGATCTCGTCCTGCGCGTCGGACTGCGACAGCGCCAGGTACTGGGCACCCGGATGGGCCCGGCCCAACGGGGTGGCGGCCAGCCCGGAGTGCGCGGTCCGGTCGAAGACCCACTGGACCGGGGAGCCGAGCGCGGCGAAGAACGGCCGGTGCAGCACCTTGCGGTCGTAGATCACGTGCACGTTGAGGATCGGCGCGGTGCCGAAGCCGGCCAGCCGGTCCTGTCCCGGGATCGCGTTCGGCGGCAGCAGCGCGGCCGCGCTGTCCTGGGCGCCCGCCAGGACGACGGTGTCGGCGGTGAGCAGTTCCCCGCTCTCCAGCCGGACGGCGTGCTGCGGCGCGGCCGGCTTGAGCTCGGCCACCCGGGCCCGCAGCAGCACCCGGACGCCGGCCCGCTCCAGCTCGGCGAGCGCCCGGTCGTGGTGGATGGTGCCGAGCGGGACGGCGGCGACGCCGATGTCGGAGGCGCCGGGGTCGGAGAGCAGGCCGGTCTTGAACACCATCCCGGCGAGCGCCATCGACACCTGGTCGGCCCTGGCGTTCAGGGTGGCGACGCCGACCAGGTCCCACAGCGCGGCCAGGGTGGCGGCGTTCTGCCCGTTGCGGCGCAGCCACTCTCCGAAGGAGATCCCGTCCAGCGCCGGGTCGGCGAGGTCCAGGCCCTTCAGGGCGAGCGCGCCGCGGACGACCCGGGCGCGGTCGGCCGGGGCCAGGTGCGGGTAGCGGGCCAGGCTGCCGGCCAGGTGCAGCGGGACGGGCAGGCCGGCCCGGCGCAGCCGCCCGAGGGTGCGCACCGGCGCGGCCTCGGGCCCGGTGACGGAGAGTACCGGGACGTCGAGGCGGTCCTGGAGGTGGACCAGCCGGGTGGCGCCGAGGCGCTCCAGCAGGCCGCGGTAGGCGGTGCAGCAGCGCAGGTAGACGTGCTGGCCGTTGTCGACGGTCAGCTCGCCGCGCTGGAAGGAGAAGGCCAGGCCGCCGAGCCGGGGCCGGCCCTCGGCGAGGGTGACCCGGTGGCCCGCCTCGGCGAGGCGCAGCGCGGTGGTGATCCCGGCGAGACCGCCGCCGACCACGACGGCGGCCGGGCGCGCGGCATCGGCTCGCCCGGTCATCGGCCCTCCCCCTCGCAGTCGGTGGACCGCCCGCAGGCGGTCGCTGAAGCCGGTACTCGTTCGGTCAACACGGAACTACCCACACGTGATTCCCCGCTGACACAGCGTGACAGAAGTGCGGTGAGAATCAAGAACGCCCCCCGGCGAGCCCGGAAAGCGCCACGTACGCCTTCTCCCAGCCCGGCAGCGAGACCCGGCCGCGCAGCACCGACTCCGGGTCTGCGGCGATCCGGCCGAGCAGCCGGTGGTAGATCCCGGCCATCGCGGCCGTGCAGGCGCGGCTGCGGCGGTCGAGCATCGGCAGCAGCCGCAGGCCCTCCTCGAAGGCGGCCTGGGCGCGGGCGGCCTCGAAGGCCACCAGGCCGGTGAAGTCCGCGCCGAGCGGCGGTCTGGGGAGGGCGAAGCCCTGCTCGCAGCCGAACCGGGCCAGGTCCTCGGTGGGCAGGTAGGTGCGGCCGTTCAGGGCGTCCTCGCGCAGGTCGCGCAGGATGTTGGTGAGCTGCAGGGCGAGGCCCAGGGTGTCCGCGTACTCCGCCCCGCGCTCGGGGTCGTCGCAGCCGTAGACGCCCAGCGAGAGCCGGCCGATCGCGCCGGCCACGCAGCGGCAGTAGACCTTCAGCTCCTCGTAGGTCTGGTACTCGGCGCCCTTGAGGTCCATCTCGACGCCGTCGATCAGTTCGTCGAAGCCGCCGAGCGGGATCGGGAAGCGCCGGGCCGCGTCGGCCAGGGCGACCTTGATCGGGTCGGTGTCGTCCTCGGCGACCACCCCGGAGCGGACCTCGTCCACCAGTTCCCGGGTGCGCAGCAGCGCCTCGGCCTTGCGGTCGTCCGGGAGGTCGCCGTCGCCGATGTCGTCCACCCGGCGGGCCAGGGCGTACAGGGCCGACATGGCCAGCCGCTTGGGTTCGGGCAGCAGCCTGATGCCGTAGCTGAAGTTGCGCGCCTGCAGCCCGGTGACTGCCTCGCAGTACCGGTACGCCGCCATGACCTGGGCCGACGCCAGTGGTGATGCCGCCACTCGGGCGTTCACCTTCCCTTCGCGAAGATGGCCGCCGCCCTCGCTGCGAGGCGGCGTCTGTCCGGCTTCGCCTGCTGTGCGAGTACGTCGTACCCGGCGTCCTCGACGGCCGCCAGGGCCGCGTAGCCGCCTGCGGTGAATCCCGCCAGGAGCAGTCGGAGCCTCCCCCGAACCGTACCTACCAATGGTGCGCCGCGATCGAGCAGGGTGCGGGCCCGCTCGACCTCGAAGGCGATCAGCTCGCGTACGGCGCCGTTCGCGGAGGGCGCGGCGAGGTCGGCCTCGGTGACGCCGAAGCGGGCGAGGTCCTCGGCGGGCAGGTAGATCCGGCCGTGGGAGAGGTCCTCGGCCACGTCCTGGAGGTGTTCGACCACCTGGAGGCCGCTGCACACGGCGTCGGAGAGTTCGATCCGCTCGGGGGTGGAGACGCCGGCGATGGCCAGCACCAGGCGGCCGACCGGGTCGGCGGAGAGCGTGCAGTAACCGATCAGGTCGTCGTAGGTGGCGTAGCGGGCGGTGGTCTGGTCCACCCGGTTGGCCTCGATCAGTCGGCGGAACGGCTCGGGGGTGAGGCCGTGGCGGTCGACCAGCGGGACGAGGGCGCTCAGCAGCGGGTGGCGGGGGCGGTCGGCGCCGGCTCCGGAACCGCCGGCGTTGCGCAGTGCGGTCTCGAACACCCGGTCGAGGTCCCGCTCCAGCCCGTCGAGCAGCGCGAGCCGGAAGGCGGTCTCCTGCGCGGTGGGCGGCCCCGACTGGTCCGAAGGGGTGGCGGGGGGCGTCCGCTCGACCCCGAGCAGGCGGGCGGTGGCGGCCGGGTCGGCCAGGTCGCCGTCGCCGGCGTCGTCGACCAGACGGGCGAAGCCGTACACCGCCATCAGGTCGCCGCGCCAGGCCGCGGGCAGGAAGAAGGGGGCGACCGGGAAGTTCTCCGCACCCGCCTTCTCCAGGGTCTGTCCCGCGGAAGGGTTCACCGGCGTTTCACTGGGCTGGGCCGAAGCCGACACTGCTGTCACTCCCCCGTTCTACACCGCTTGGCACGACCGGCCCGACTCGGACACGCGTCCGAGCGCGGGCGCGGCGCACGGCACAGCGCCCCCGCACCTACCAGCCTGGCACCACCGGGCGCGCCGGAGAAGAGCGCCCCGCCAGGGGGCCGCGGGCAGCACCAGGGGCCGGCCCCCGGAGATCCGGGACCGGCCCCTGTGCGGCACGGAGGCTACGGGCGCTCGCCGCGCTCGTAACGGCCGACGACCTCGTCGGTCGGGCCGTCCATGATCAGCTCGCCGGCCTCGATCCAGATCGTCCGCTCGCAGACCTCGCGGACCGAGTTGTTGTCGTGGCTGACCAGGAAGACCGTACCGGCGGACCCGCGCAGTTCCTCGATCCGCCGCTTGCTGCGCTGCTGGAAGGCCTGGTCGCCGGTGGCGAGGGCCTCGTCGATCAGCAGCACGTCGTGGGTCTTCGCGGCGGCGATCGAGAAGCGCAGCCGGGCGCCCATCCCGGAGGAGTAGGTGCGCATCGGCAGGGAGATGAAGTCGCCCTTGTCGTTGATGCCGGAGAAGTCGACGATCTCCTGGTAGCGCGCCCGGACCTGGGCCGGGCTCATGCCCATCGCCAGGCAGCCGAGGATGACGTTGCGCTCACCGGTGAGCTCGTTCATCAGTGCGGCGTTGACACCCAGCAGCGAGGGCTGGCCGTTGGTGTAGATGCCGCCCTTCTCGGTCGGCAGCAGGCCCGCGATGGCCGCCAGCATGGTCGACTTGCCGGAGCCGTTGGAGCCGATCAGACCGATCGCCTCACCCTTGTACGCGGTGAAGCTGATGCCCTTGACCGCGTGCACCTCGCGCACACCGGCCGAGCGCTTGCGCTTGATGATGCGGCTCAGCGCCGAGGTGGCGCTGCCCTTGCCGGAGCCGGCGCCGTGCACCCGGTAGACGATGTGCACGTCGTCGACGACGACGGTGGGCTCACGGGCCACGTCCGCGTCCCGCAGGGTGTCGCTCTTGCTCAGATCGAGGTCAGCCACGGCCGTACTCCTCCTCGGCCTTCCAGAAGAAGACGTATCCGACGACGAACATGCCGACGCCCCAGACGAGGGCGTACGCCCACTGGTGCGGCGGGAAGTTCTGGTGCACCGGCTGGTGCGGGTTGTAGATGACCGGCGCGAAGGCGTGCCGCAGCAGGTCCATGTAGATCGTGGCCGGGTTGAGCGACATCAGCGTCTGGATGTAGTGCGGCCACGTCTGGATCTTGTCCTGGATGCTGAACATCACACCGGAGAGGAACATCCAGGCGCGCATCACGAACGGGATCAGCTGGGAGATGTCGCTGGTCTTGGCGCCGATCCGGGCCATCACCAGGGAGACGCCGGTGTTGAAGAGCGTCTGGAGGAGCAGCGCCGGAATGATCAGCAGCCAGGTCCGGCCCGGGGTGACGCCGGCGGCGAGCACGGTGACGACCAGCACGACCATCGAGATCATCAGCTGCTGGAGCTGGATCACGGTGAAGGCGATCGGGAGGCTGGCCCGGGGGAAGTGCAGCGCCCGGATCAGCCCGAGGTTGTCGGAGATCGCCCGGGTGCCGGACTGCACGGCGTTCTGCGTGAACTGGAAGACGAAGACGCCGATGCACAGCCACGCGATGTACGTGTTGTCCGGGAAGCCCTGCTTGCTCGCCAGGATCACGCCGAAGACCAGGTAGAACACGGCGCAGTTGAGCAGCGGGGTCACGACCTGCCAGAGCTGGCCGAGCTTGGCGTCGGTGTACTGGGCCACCAGGCGGGCGGTGGCGAAGGCCCAGATGAAGTGGCGTCGGGCCCAGAGCTGCTTGGTGTAGGCGACCAGGCCGGGACGGGCACCGCTCACCGCCAGACCGTACTTCTCCGCAAGCTGCTTGGGGGTCAGGCCCGCGTCCACCCCCCTGGGGGTCGAGAGGCTGACGGGTTCACTCACTGTCGACACATTCGTCCTTCACGCGGGATCGGTCGGGGCGGCCGGTCGGCGGGGGTCCGCCGGCCGTGCGCCGATGGGGATCCACTGGGGTCTCGGGGAAGCCGGCCGGTGTGTGGTCACCGGCCGAGGCGATCGATCATTCGACCTGATGCGATCAGATGATCGGTGGTCGGCCCAGCCTGGTCAGTCGCCAGACGGTACGCCACCGCATGGGCCGCCGCGGACCGCAGGGTTCGCGCCAGCCCGCCCGGAATCCGCCCCACCAGGCCTTCAGCGCCTCGGGGGAGGGGCGTCGGGCCAGGGTCAGCAGGAACCAGGTTCCCAGATAGAGAGGCACCAACAGGGCCGGAAGGTTCCGCCTCGCGAGCCAGACCCGGTTCCGGGCCACGTTGTGGAAGTAGCTGGCGTGGCGGGCGGGCGAGGTCGTGGGGTGGTGCAGCACCACGTCCGCCCGGTAGTCGATGGCCCAGCCGGCGTCCAGCGCGCGCCACGCGAGGTCGGTCTCCTCGTGGGCGTAGAAGAACTCGGCGGGCAGCTGCCCGGCCTGCTCGAACACCTTGCAGCGCACCGCGCTCGCGCCGCCCAGGAAGGTGGTCACCCGGGAGGAGTGCAGCGGGTCGCTGGCGCGCAGCCGGGGGACGTGCCGGCGCTGGGTGACCCCGGTGTCCGGGTCGGCGATCCGGAAGGAGACGATGCCCAGTTCCGGGTCGGCGGTGAAGGCCTCGCGCAGCAGCCTGGCCGAGTCGGTGCGCGGCAGGTTGCCGTCGTCGTCCAGGAAGAGGACGGCGTCGACCTCCCGGCCGTCCGGGCCGAACAGCTCGATGCCGACGTTGCGGCCGCCCGGGATGCCGAGGTTCTCCGGCAGCTCGACGGCGCGCACGCCCTCCGGCAGCGGCGGCAGCGGCGCTCCGTTGCCGACCACGGCCAGCTCGACCGCGGGGCCCTCCTGGGCGCGGACGGCTTCGATCAGGGCGTTGAGCTCGGCGGGCCGGTTGCCCATGGTGATGATCACGGCGCCGAGGCGGAAGTCCTCCGCAGTGCCCGCCGCGTTCATGCGCCCACCTCGCTCCGCCCGGCGGGGGCGTTCACCCACGCGCGCCTGTCGGTCATTCGCTCGCTCCGCCCGCTCATCGCAGCCTGCTGGAGAGGACGATGCTCAGCAGGTGCAGCACGGTCTGGAGCATCGCGATCGCCGCCAGGACGACCACCGCGAGCCGGGTGAAGAGCAGCCCGCCGTGCACGGCGTCGGCGACCCCGGCGGCCAGGATGAACAGCGAGGCCTCGACCGCGCCGACCAGGCGGTGGAACTTCAGGAGGGAGGCCGCCTTGCGGGCCTTGGCGACGGAGGAGGACCGGGGCACCGAGGCGCTGTCCTCGACGGCCGTCAGGCCGCTGCGGGCCCTGGCCACGTCCACCAGGTCGGTCTCGGACTTGATCAGGATCGCGCCGAGCGCGGCCAGCGTGCCGAGGAAGGCCCACTCCCAGTGCGAGCCGCTGCCCTCGCGGTGCAGCAGGTCGGTGGCGCGCAGGCCGAGACCGGTCAGCAGGGCCGCCTCGGACATGTAGTGGCCGACCCGGTCCAGGTAGACGCCGGTGAGCGAGGTCTGCCGGCGCCAGCGGGCCACCTCGCCGTCCACGCAGTCCAGCAGCAGGTAGACCTGGATCAGCACGGCGCCCAGGACCGCGCCCGCGATGCCCGGCACGACCAGCGCGGCACCGGCCAGGATGCCGGTGAACATCATCAGGTACGTCAGGCCGTTGGGCGTGATCGCCGTCATGGTGGAGAGCACGCGGGTGATCCGCAGCGAGATCTTCCGCATGTACAGGCGTCCGGCCCAGTGCTCGGCGCTGCGGCGCTGGAGCATCCCCTCCGGGTGGATCACCGCGCGCAGCTCCTCTGTCGAGGGCCGGCGGGTCAGGTCCACCGGGGGCCGTTGGGCGCCCGCGGTGGAGGGGTCAGCTGTTGACGGCTTGGACATAGTCGGCGTACGCGTCCCTGATTGCGGAAGGGGAGAGGTCGAGGTGTTCGAGGATGGTGAAGCGCCCCGGTCGGGTGTTCGGAGCGTAGTGCACCGCTTCGGTGAACTCCGCCTCCGTGAAGCCGATCTGAGCTGCGGTCACCGGCAGTCCGTGGCTCGCCAGGCGCTCCACGATCAGACCGGTCAGCTCACGCTCGCCCCGCAGGAAGCTGGCGAAGGCGGCGCCGAGGCCGACCTGTTCGCCGTGCTGGGCGGACCGCTTGGGGTACAGCACGTCCAGGGCATGCGAGATCTCGTGGCAGGCGCCCGACGAGGGCCGGGTGCTGCCAGCGATGTTCATCGCGATGCCGGACAGTACCAGGGCCTCCGCCAGCGCCGTCAGGAGGTCCTGGTCCTGCGTGCTTCCCGGGTGCCGCAGCAGGTTCTCGCCCGCCGAGCGGGCCATCGCGACGGCCAGCCCGTCCACCGGCTCACCGGTCACCGCGTGCGACAACTCCCAGTCCGCGCAGGCGGAGATGTTGGAGACGACGTCGCCCACGCCGGCCGCCACGAAGCGCTGCGGGGCCTGCCGGATCACGTCCAGGTCGACCACGATGCCGATCGGGCTGGGCACCCCGTACGAGCCGCGGCCGGCGTCGTTGTCCAGGGTGGAGACCGGGGAGCAGATGCCGTCGTGGGCCAGGTTGGTGGCGACCGCGACCAACGGCAGGCCGACCCGGGCCGCGGCGTACTTGGCGGCGTCGATGATCTTGCCGCCGCCGAGGCCGACGATCGCGTCGTAGTGCCCGCCGCGCATCGCCTCGGCCAGCCGCACCGCGCTGTCCAGGCTGCCGTCGTCCACGTTGTACCAGTCGGCGCCGGGCAGGGCCGGCTCCAGGCGGCGCCGCATGGCCGCGCCGGAGCCGTTGCTGATCGCCACCGCGATCCGGCCCGAGGCCGACAGCCGCTGGTCCGCGAGGATGCCGCCGAGCGCGTCCAGCGCGCCCGGGCGGATCTCGACGAACAGCGGCGACGGGACCAGTCGGGTCAGTACCGGCACGCGATCTCCCGCGCCTTCTCCAGGTCGTCGTGGTTGTCGACCTCGACCCAGGAGACCTCGCCGATCGGCTGCACGTCGATCCGCAGACCCCGGTTCACCATCTCCTGGTAGCCGTCCTCGTAGTACAGCTGCGGGTCGCGCTCGTAGGTGGCGCGCAGCGCGTCCGTCAGATCGGCGGCCGCGGACGGGTTGATCACGGTGAGTCCGATGTACTCGCCGCTCGCCTCGGCCGGGTCCATCAGCTTGGTGATGCGGCGCATGCCGGCGGCCGGGTCGACGACGACCTTCATCTCCTCGTCGGCGAGCTTCTTCACCGTGTCGAGGGCGAGCAGGATGCCGGGGGCGGTGCCGTTCTCGGTCAGGCGCCGGTTGCCCTCCAGCATGGTGCGCTGCACGGAGGCCGGGTGGACGGTGTCGCCGTTGGCGAGCAGCAGGCCCTCGGCGAACAGCTCACGGGCGCACCAGAGCGAGTAGGCGTTGTTCCACTCCTCGGCCTTGTCGTTCTCGACCAGGTGGAGCTTGACGCCGTACTTGCTCTCCAGGGCGTCCTTGCGGTCGTACACCGCCTCCTTGCGGTAGCCGACGACTATCGCGGCGTCGCGCAGTCCGACCTCGGCGAAGTTGCCGAGGGTGAGGTCCAGGACGGTCCGCTCCCCGTCGACCGGCACCAGCGCCTTGGGCAGGGTGTCGGTGTACGGGCGCAGCCGGCGGCCGGCGCCGGCTGCCAGAACGAGGCCGATCATGCGGGTCTCCTGATCCGTCGTGCTGTGCGCGGCGACCGTGCCGATGGCGGCGCCGCGGTTAGTCCGGAACGGTGTTCGACCGGGCCGGGCGGCGACGCGCCGGTGCCGGCACGGATCCGGGCACCGTGTCGTATGTGATGGTAGGCGACCGGGGCGACCGGCCAGAACGCACCCGGAGCACCCGGGCCGACGACGGGCGGGCCCGGAGCCCGCCCACGGCCCGCCGGGGAGCCGTCCGGAGGACGGACCCGGGGCAGGCTCGGGGCGGGCCGTGCGCGGACCCGGACTCCGCGGGGAGGGGACGCCGAGCCGGTCGAACAGAATTCGAACGCACGCCGAACGATTCTGCGAATCCGGTGACCCTTACGGAGGCTTTCCGGACCTTTCCCTGCCCGGTTTCCGACTTCTCCAGGTCATGATCCGCCCGGTTGTGCGTGGGACCCCTGCCGAGTGCCACCCATACGGCAGACTGGAGCCCGACGCCGGCGCCGGTGCCCCAGCTGTGTCCGCCGCACTCCACCCGGTGTGTCGGAGACACCCGATGCTCCCGTTGCTCCCGCTCCCGAAAGAGGCCCCATGCCCCAGAGTCTGCCGACCGACCCGACGCACTTCGCCGCCGAGATCGACACCGGTCTCGACGTGGAGACCGATGTGTCGGTCGACCCCCGGGCCACCGGGTCCGCCCAGGCCGGGGCCGAGATCCTGCTGGAACTGGTCGACGACGAGGGCGTCACCATCGGCACCGCCGAGAAGCTCTGGGCCCACCAGCAGCCGGGCCGGCTGCACCGGGCGTTCTCGGTCTTCCTGTTCGACCGCCAGGGCCGGCTGCTGCTCCAGCGCCGGGCCCTCGGGAAGTACCACTCCCCCGGCGTCTGGTCGAACACCTGCTGCGGCCACCCGTACCCGGACGAGCCGCCGTTCGTCGCCGCCGCCCGGCGCACCGCCGAGGAGCTGGGCGTCGCACCGGCACTGCTGTGCGAGGCGGGCACCGTCCGCTACGACCTGCCGGACGAGGCCTCCGGGCTGATCGAGCGGGAGTGGAACCACCTGTTCGTGGGCCTGGTCACCGCACCGGTCGAGCCCGACCCCGAGGAGGTCGACGACTTCGCCTTCGTGACCTCGCAGGAGCTGGGGGAGCTGCGGGCGGAGCGGCCGTTCTCGGTCTGGTTCGAGACGGTCTTCGAGGCCGCACTGCCGGGCATCCGGGAGATCGCCGGGCGGGACTGGTAGTCCGGCCGCTCCGGCTGCCGGCCGGCCGCTCCTGGCCATCCCTGACCGCTCCGGCCGCCCTGACCGCTCCCGGGCCCGGCCCGGCCGGTCAGCGGCCGGGCTCCGGGGGGACGGGCAGCGAGGCCCAGATGACCTTGCCGCCCTCCCCCGTGCGTTCGACGTCGCACACCCCGCCGGCCTGGAGGGTGACGCTCTTCACCAGCAGCAGCCCCCGCCCGCCGGTGCTCCCGGTGTCGTTCTCCAGCGCCTTCGGCCGGTACGGGTCCCCGTCCTCGACCGACACCCGCACCCAGGACCGGCCCACCGACAGCTCGGTGACCACCTGGGGCGACAGCTCGGCGGCGTGCGTCACCGCGTTGCTCACCAGCTCCGAGACGATCAGCAGCAGGTCGTCCACCAGCTCCTGGAAGCGCTCCCCGGTCATGCCCTGCTCCAGCAGGCGGTCGCGCACCGCGTGCCGGGTGAGCGGCACCGAAGCCTCGGTGGCGGGCACCGGGAAGCGCCACGCGCCCTCGGCCGGGCCTCCGGGGGCCGCGGCGTCGCCCGGCCCCCCGCCCCGCCTGCCGCGTCTCGGTTCGGCCTTCGCCGCACCGCTGATCTGCTCCACGTCCAGCCGCCCTTCGTCCGCGACCCGGGAATCAGGCGATCCGCTTCATGGCGCCCTCGGTCCACAGAGGCTAGGAGAGCCGTCGCGACGGCCGTGGCACCGTCGACAAGTTGCCCGTGTCGGACCGGTTCCGGCCGGAACCGACCACGGGCGGCGCCGGAGTCGACCGGTTCCTTCGCGGACACCACCGCTTGGGGCGGGATTCGAGCGCGTTCCCAGGCCGTACCAACCTGTACGGACGGGGCGCGGTGGGGTCCTGCGGCGCCTGCGGGCACGGTGGTCCCGTCGGCCCCGGAAACAGGATGTCCGGTCGCGCGGCCCCGTGGAAGCGCAGGTGAGAAGCACTCCAGAACCCTGGTAATGTTCTCTCTGTCGCCGAGGGGGCGAGCAAAAATCCCCGAAGCACACACCCGGTCCGGGTGGCGGAATGGCAGACGCGCTAGCTTGAGGTGCTAGTGCCCTTTATCGGGCGTGGGGGTTCAAGTCCCCCCTCGGACACAGCCGAATTCCCCGTGGAAGCCGAAAGGCGACCACGGGGAATTTGCTTTTTCCGGGCCGCCCCTTTTTCCCGGGCCGAACCCGGCCGGCCACCATCCCCGGCCACCGCCCCGTGCGGGCACTGCCCCGTCCGGACACTGTGCCGTCCGTCTCAACATCGGGCCGAATCCACCCGAATGGCGGACACGAGATGGCAACAATCGGATGGTTTGAGCTTCCCCTGAGGTTTTCGCCCGTTTTCGGACCATAGGCTGCTCTCCGTTTGTCCGAAATACCGACTCAAAATCGCAAAAACACCGACACCACCCGATGAACCACGAGCGAGAGGACCGATACGTTGAGTGAGCCCGAATCGTCGACGGCATCACACCAGAACTACCGGCGATCGCTCGGCACCATCAGCCTGACCGCGGTCGGGCTGGGGTCGATCATCGGTTCCGGCTGGTTGTTCGGTGCCGAGCGGGCCGCCAGGCTCGCCGGCCCCGCCTCGATCCTCGCCTGGGTGATCGGTGCCGCGGTGGCGCTGACCATCGCCCTCACCTACAGCGAGCTGGGCTCGATGTTCCCCAAGGCCGGCGGCATGGTCCGGTACGGCCAGTACTCGCACGGCTCGCTGGCCGGCTACCTGGCCGCCTGGGCCAACTGGATCGCCATCGTCTCGGTCATCCCGGGTGAGGCCACCGCCTCCGTCCAGTACATGAGCTCCTGGCACTTCGGCTGGGCACAGGGGCTGTACGACGGCAAGGAGCTGACCCTCAGCGGCGTGGCGCTCGCCAGCGTGCTGCTGCTCGTCTACTTCGCCCTGAACTGGTTCGCGATCACGCTGTTCGCCAAGACCAACACGGCGATCACCGTCTTCAAGGTCGTCGTCCCGACGCTGACCGCCGGTGCGCTGCTCTTCGCGCACTTCGACACCGCCCACTTCACCGACCACGGCGGCTTCGCGCCGAACGGCTGGAGCGCGGTGTTCACCGCCGTCGCGGTCTCCGGGATCGTCTGGGCCTTCAACGGCTTCCAGTCCCCGCTCAACCTGGCCGGCGAGGCCAGGAACCCCGGCAAGTCGCTGCCGAAGGCCGTCATCGGCTCGATCCTGATCGCCCTGGTGATCTACGTCGCGCTGCAGATCGCCTTCCTCGGCGCCATCCCCGCCGGCGACCTGGCGAACGGCTGGAGCAACCTCTCCTACACCTCGCCGCTGGCCGACCTGGCCATCGCCTGGGGCCTCAACTGGCTGGCGATCACGCTGTACGCGGACGCCTTCATCTCGCCGTCCGGCACCGGCATGATCTACGCCGCCACCACCTCGCGCATGATCCACGGCGTCCAGGAGAACGGCCACCTGCCGAAGATCTTCGGCAGGGTCGACGCCAAGACCGGCATCCCCCGCCCGGCGCTGGTGCTCAACCTGGTCGTCGCCTTCCTGTTCCTCGCGGTCTTCCGCGGCTGGGGCTCGCTGGCCGAGATCGTCTCGGTGGCCACCGTGATCTCGTACGTCACAGGACCGGTCGCCGTGATGGCGCTGCGCCGCCTGGCCCCGGACCTGCCCCGGCCGGTCCGGCTGCGCGCCATGCCGGTGATCGCTCCGGTCGCGATGGTCTTCGGCTCGCTGGTGCTCTACTGGGCCCGCTGGCCGCTCACCGGCAAGGTCATCCTGCTGATGGCCGCCGGTCTGCCGATCTGGGCCTGGTACGAGCTGCGCAAGTCGTTCGCCGAGCTCAAGCCGCACCTGAAGGCGGGCGCCTGGATGGTCGCCTACCTGTTCGTGATGGCCGGGGTCTCCTGGGCGGGCAGTTCCGACTTCGGCGGGCACGGGTACCTGCCGGGGGGCTGGGACCTGCTGATCGTCGCCGCGATCGGGCTCGCGTTCTACCGCTGGGGCGTCGCCAGCGCCTGGGCCAACCCCTCGCTGGCCGCGGTCCGCGAGGAGCTGGAGGCCGAGGCCGCGGCGACGGCCGCCGCCACGGAGCCCTCGCGGGTCTGAGCGTCGCGCCGAATCGCACGGTGAAGGGCCGGTCGGAATCCTCCGACCGGCCCTTCGGCGTCCGCGGCGGGCACGAGCCGCGCTCCGTTCCCGCCGTGCGTCCATTCTGCCGTGGAGGTGGCCCCCTGGTCACCGTCCTCGGGGATGATCTTCGTCGTGGGCTCCGCGCCTACCGTGGTCGCGGGCGGTCCTCGGCAGGGAGGGCCCGAAGGCGAGGAGTGGCTCGGCATGGCACGAGGAGCGGATCGGCCGGACGGCGGGCCCGGGTCGGCGCCGGCCGAGGAGCTGGTCGGGATGATGGCCGAGGACGGCGCGGCCGCCCTGCTGGCGAACAGCCCCGACCTGGCCGAACAGGCGGCCTGGCGGCGGCTCACCGCCCGGCACGGGGACCGGCTCGCGGAGATCATGGCGGAGCACGGCTGGCCGACCGAGCGCACGCTCGGCGCCGAGGCCGCCCGGGCGGCGTGGCTGGTCGCGCAGCACGCCGACCGGCAGCTCGACGTCCAGCGGCGAGCGGCGGCACTGCTGGGCGAGGCGGTCGCCCGGGGTGAGGCGAGCGCCCGTGACCTGGCGTTCCTCCGGGACCGGCTGGCGGTCAACGAGGGCCGGGAGCAGCGCTACGGGACGCAGATCGGCGCGGTGGCGGACGGCCGCCCGGTGCCGTGGCCGTGCGAGGACCCGGAGCGGCTGGACGAGCGGCGCGCGGAGGTGGGCATCGAGCCGTTCGACGAGTACACCGCGCGGTTCGCTCCGAAGTAACCGTCAGGTCCGCCGGTCGGGATTGACTCTTGCGCGCGGCCGCCCGCGCCGCATTGACTGACCTTCGACTAGCGCTGCTAGTTAAAGGCGGCTGAGCGGATGAGAGGACGATCGGTGCGGCAGTACGCGGAGTACAGCGACCAGTACATCGACGGCGAATGGCGGCCGTCCGGGGACACCGGGTCGGTACCCGTGCTGAACCCGGCGACCGAGCAGGTGCTGGCCACGGTGCCGGCCGGCGGCCCGGCCGACGTCGACGCCGCGGTGACGGCGGCCCGCCGGGCGGCCCGCGGCTGGGGCGCGACCACCCGCGAGGAGCGGCTCGCGCTGCTGACCCGGCTCCGGGACGGGATCGCCGCCGCCCAGGGCGAGATCACCGAGACGGTCGTCGCCGAGCTGGGCGCTCCGGTCGGCTTCGCCGGGGCCGTGCACGCCGGGCTGCCGCTCGCCGTGGCGACCTCCTGCCTGGCCCTGCTCGCCGACCACCCGTTCGAGGAGCGGATCGGCAACTCGGTGGTGCACGCCGAGCCGGCCGGCGTGGTCGCGGCGGTCACGCCGTGGAACTACCCGCTGCACCAGATCGTGGCCAAGGCCGTCCCCGCGCTGGCGGCCGGCTGCCCGGTGGTCCTCAAGCCGGCCGAGGACACCCCGCTGGTGGCCCGGCTGTTCGCCCGGCTGGTGCACGAGTCCGGGTTCCCCGCGGGCGTGTTCAACCTGGTGACCGGCACCGGGGCGGTGGCGGGCGCGGCGCTCGTCGGGCACCCGGAGGTGGACGTGGTCTCGTTCACCGGCTCCACCGCCGTCGGGCAGCAGGTCGCCGAGACGGCGGGCCGGGGGCTGAAGCGGGTCTCCCTGGAACTGGGCGGCAAGTCGGCCAACGTGGTGCTGCCGGGCGCCGACCTGGCCCGCGCGGTCAAGGTGAACGTCGCCAACGTCTTCGCCAACTCGGGCCAGACCTGTAGCGCGCTGACCCGGCTGCTGGTGCACGAGGACCAGTACGAGGAGGCGGTCGCCAGGGCCGAGGAGGTGGCCGCCCGGTACCAGCCCGGCGACCCGGCCGACCCGCAGACCCGGATCGGCCCGCTGGTCAACGCCAGGCAGCTGGCCCGGGTGCGCGGCTACATCGACGGCGCGCTGGCCGAGGGCGCCCGGCTGATCGTCGGCGGCTCGGAACCGGTCGCCGAGCTGCCCACCGGCTACTACGTCCGCCCGACCGTGCTCGCCGACGTGACCCCGGAGATGACGGTCGCCCAGGAGGAGGTGTTCGGCCCGGTCCTGGCGATCCTCCGCTACCGGGACGAGGAGCACGCCGCCGAGCTGGCCAACGGCACCCCGTACGGCCTGTCCGGTGGCGTCTGGGCCCGCGACACCGACACCGCCGCCGCCTTCGCGCGCCGCCTCGACACCGGCCAGGTCGACCTCAACGGCGGCCGCTTCAATCCGCTCGCGCCCTTCGGCGGCTACAAGAGCTCGGGGCTCGGCCGGGAGCTGGGCCGCCACGGGCTGGAGGAGTTCCTCCAGTACAAGTCCCTGCAGTACTAGCGGAATCGGGCCGCGTGAGGGGGCGGCGGGAAGGACCGCGGCCCGGCACCCGGGGCCGTCGAGCGGAGGTTCGACGGCCCCGGGCGGCCTGTCCGCCGCTGTGCCGGCCGCGGGCGGCGGTGGCCGGGCCCCGGCGGTCTGCGTGCCGCCTGCGTACGGGCCCCGGCGGCTTCCGGCGGGCCGTCAGACCAGGTCGACGCCCGGGTAGAGCGGGTACGGGGCGAGCAGGTCGGCGGCCCGCTTGGCGGTGGCGTCGCGGAGGGCGGCGTCCAGGGCGTAGGCCGCCTTGGAGGGGGCGCCCTTCGCGGTGGTGGCGGGGGTGGTGGCGCGCAGGACGGTGTGGATCAGGTCGGCGATCTCGTCCATCTCGGCGGTGCCGAGGCCGCGGGTGGTGAGGGCCGGGGTGCCGAGACGGACACCCGAGGTGTACCAGGCGCCGTTCGGGTCCTGCGGGACGGAGTTGCGGTTGGTGACGATGCCCGAGTCGAGCAGCGCCGCCTCGGCCTGGCGGCCGGTCAGGCCGTAGCCGGAGACGTCGGCGAGGACCAGGTGGTTGTCGGTGCCGCCGGTGACCAGCTTGCCGCCGCGGCGCAGCAGACCCTCGGCGAGCGCCCTGGCGTTGTCGACGACGGCGCGGGCGTAGACCTGGAACTCGGGGCGGCGGGCCTCCGCGAGGGCGACCGCCTTGGCGGCCATGACGTGCGAGAGCGGGCCGCCGAGCACCAGCGGGCAGCCACGGTCGACGTGCTCGGCCAGCTCGGAGCGGCACAGCACCATGCCGCCGCGCGGGCCGCGCAGGGACTTGTGGGTGGTGGTGGTGACGATGTGGGCGTACGGGACCGGGTCGTGGTCACCGGTGAGCACCTTGCCCGCGACCAGGCCGGCGAAGTGCGCCATGTCGACCATGAGGGTGGCGCCGACCTCGTCCGCGATCTCGCGCATCCGGCGGAAGTCGACCAGCCGCGGGTAGGCGGAGTAGCCGGCCACGATGATCAGCGGGCGGAACTCGCGGGCGGTCTCGCGCAGCGCGTCGTAGTCGATCAGGCCGGTGGCCGGGTCGGTGCCGTAGCTGCGCTGCTCGAACATCTTGCCGGAGATGTTGGGCCGGAAACCGTGGGTGAGGTGGCCGCCGGTGTCCAGGGACATGCCGAGCATGCGCTGGTTGCCGAGCTCCTGGCGCAGCCGCGCCCAGTCCTGCTCGGTGAGGTCGTTGACGTTGCGCACCGCGGCGCGTTCCAGGGCCGGGCTCTCTACCCGCTGGGAGAGGACGGCCCAGAAGGCGGTGAGGTTGGCGTCGATGCCGGAGTGCGGCTGGACGTAGGCGTGGTCGGCGCCGAACAGTTCGCGGGCGTGCTCGGCGGCGATGTCCTCGACGGTGTCGACGTTGCGGCAGCCCGCGTAGAAGCGGCGTCCGATGGTGCCCTCGGCGTACTTGTCGCTGAGCCAGTTGCCCATGGTGAGCAGGACGGCCGGGGAGGCGTAGTTCTCGCTGGCGATCAGCTTGAGCGAGGCGCGCTGGTCGGTCAGTTCGCGGCCGATGGCGGCGGCGATCCGCGGTTCGACGCCGGCGACCACGTCGAGGGCGCTGCGGAAGGCGGTGTCGGCGGCGACGGAGGCGGCGGTGTGGGGCTGCTGCTGGGCCAAGGCGGTCTCCTGGTGGGGATACGGGGGCCCAGGCGCTCGGCAACGTGCACGTGAGGATTCACGGGGCCGCTTCCCGATGGTTGATTCCATCCCTGCGCGCCAGTTGCGGCCCACCCGGATCGTACCAACCCGGGACGGACTGTGGCGGAGGTCTCAGAATGCGGAACACCCCGTCCGGTTTGCTCCGGTATGCCCGTTGTTTTGCAACGCCAGTGTTTCAGCGAAATGAAGCCGCCACATTTCCCGAAACGATTCGGCGGGAAATACCCGAACGTCCTCCGCGGGTGATTTGCGGAACCTCGGACGCATCCGATCCAATGTCGCTCGAACGGTCGCCGGGAAACCCCCAGAGGCCGTACCGGAAATGCACACCAGCGCACCCTCACCCATGGGGCGGCGGAGAATTCGGGGGTTACGCCTCATGGCAGTGGTCGACACGGTCCCAGCACCCGCGGCCGGGCCCGCGCCCGCCGCCCCCGGCCTGCTCCGCCGGATCCTGCGGGACCGGGTCGGCGCCACCGCCCTGGCCGTGGTGGTGCTGTTCCTGCTGCTCGCCCTCGGCGCGCCGCTGGTCGCCGCGCTGTACGGGAAGAACCCGGTCGACCACTACGGCCAGGACGTCCCCGGCCTGCTCAGCGACGGCGGCCTGCCGATGCTGCCGAACGGCGGGATCTCCGGCGACTTCTGGTTCGGCCTGGAGCCCGGCCTCGGCCGGGACGTGTTCACCCAGCTGCTGTACGGCATCCGCACCTCACTGCTGATCGCCTTCGCGTCCGCCGCAGTGACCACCACGCTGGGCGTGCTGGCCGGCGTGGCGGTCGGCTACCTCGGCGGGATCACGGACCGGCTGTTCGGATTCCTCGCCAATGTGCTGCTGGCCTTTCCGACCCTGCTCCTGCTGCTCGCAATCAGCCCGGTGATCCAGTCCCGGCTGGTCGACCCGGGCACCGCGGAACCGGAGTGGATGCAGTTCCTGGTGCTGATCCTGGTTTTCTCGGCGTTCGGCTGGATTCCGCTCGCACTTTCCCTGCGGGCCACTGTCCGATCGCTCCGGGAAAGAGATTTCGTGCAGTCCGCCCGGGCCCAGGGTGCGAGCCGGTTCCATGTCGTCGTCCACGAACTTCTGCCGAATGTGCGCTCGCAGCTGCTGGTGCACGCCACCATGGCGGTGCCGACCTTCGTCGCCTCCGAGGCCGCGCTGTCCTTCCTCGGCGTCGGCATCACCGAACCCGTCCCCGACTGGGGGCGGATGATCGCGCGCGGCTCCGAGGTCTTCCAGGCCGACCCCACCTACATGGTGTTCCCCGGGGTGGCACTGCTGCTGTTCGTCGTCGCCTTCAACCTGCTCGGCGACGCCGTCCGGGACGCGCTCGACCCGCGCACCGGAGCGCGCTGAGCCCACGTGGCGCTCGCCGAGCCGACGCGGCCCGCGGACCGGAGCACCGGTGCCTGCCGGGCCCCATCGACCACCCCCTCACATCCGTCCACCCGAGACATCCGTCAACCCGAACCCGCCCCGGCACGATCCGCCGGGGCAAGGAGAGATTCGCCATGCGCTGGACCAGACCGTCCCTCGCCGTCATCGCCACCGCCCTGCTGGCGACCTCCTGCTCGGCCGGCGCGGGCAGCACCGCCGGCTCCGGCGCCGCCGGGGCCTCCGCCAAGGAGACCTCCCCGCTGACCGCCGTGCTCGGCAGCGAGCAGGAGAGCGCGGGACCGGCCCCGGCCGTGCCCGGCGCCCGGGCGGGCGGCACCGTGAACGTGTACAACAGCGTCGAGTTCCGCCACCTGGACCCGCAGAAGGTCTACGCGGGCGCCACCTACAACGCCTCGCTGCTCTGGGGCCGCCAGCTGACCCAGTACCAGGTCGTGGACGGCAAGGCCAGGCTGGTCGGCGACCTGGCCACCGACACCGGCACCCCCGCCGACGGCGGACGCACCTGGACGTACCGGCTCAAGCAGGGCGTCGCCTGGGAGGACGGGCAGCCGATCACCTCCCAGGACGTCAAGTACGGCATCGAGCGCACCTTCGGCAAGGGCTACGAGGTCGGCCCGCCGTACTGGCCGCAGTGGCTCACCGGCGAGGCCGGCTACGAGGCGGCGCGCGCCAAGTACGCGGGCCCGCAGGCCGGCGACCTGGACGCGATCGAGACGCCGGACGAGCGCACCGTCGTCTTCCACTTCCCGCAGCCGCAGGCCGACGTCCCGTACATGGCCGCGCAGTCCTCCTCCTCGCCGGTGCGCCGGGACAAGGACACCGGGACGGACTACGACCGACTGCCGTTCGCGACCGGCCCGTACCGGATCGCCGAGCACGTCCAGAACACCCGGATGGTGCTGGAGCGCAACCCGGCCTGGAAGCCCGAGACCGACCCGATCCGCAGCCAGTACCCGGAGAAGTTCGTCTTCACGTACGGCAAGGAGGCGCTCAACCTCAACCAGGAGATCCTCTCCGGCCGGGACGGCGGCGCCGACGCCACCACCGCCTCCGACACCCTCTCCGCCGAGCTGTACCAGACCGCCGACACCGACCCGAAGGCCAAGGAGCTGGTGGTCTCCGGCCGGCAGGGCGCCTTCGTCACGCAGCTGATGATCAACAACGAGCGGGTGCCGGACGTCGAGGTCCGCAGGGCGCTCCACCTGGCCTACCCGCGCCAGCAGGCCCGCCAGGTCCAGGGCGGCGCCAGGACCGGCGAGCTGGCGACCACGCTCAGCTCGCCCGCGCTGATCGACTGGCAGAAGTACGACCTCGACCCGGTCAGGCCCGAGGGCGACCCGGAGGCCGCCAAGGCCGCGCTCGGCAAGGCCAAGCAGGCACCCGGGAGCCTGACCTACGCGTACCGGAACACCCCGACCGGGCAGCGCGTCGCCCAGGTGCTGGTCGAGGGCTTCGGCAAGGCGGGCATCACCGTCGTGCCCAAGCCGGTCGACCCCAAGGCCTTCCTGGACGAGGTGCACCGCCCCGACTCCCCGTACGACCTGTTCGAGGAGACCAGCTCGGTCGACTGGCCGACCCCGTCCACGCTGATCCCGTTCTCCTTCGACGGCCGGGCCGGCAGCGACATCAACTCCGCCCGTTACCGCAACCCCGCGGTCGACAAGGAGATCGACCGGATCAACCAGATCGGCGAGCCGCGCGCCAAGGCCAAGGAGCTGTACGCGCTGGAGCAGACCGTGATGAAGGACCTGCCGGTGCTGCCGTACGCCTACCCGACGGTCAACCAGCTGCGCGGCGGCAACGTCGGCGGGGCGTTCATCCACCCGATCTACGGGACCGTCTCGCTGGCCTGGCTGTACCTGAAGTCCTGAGGCCGGGTGGCCCGCCCCCCCGGCCCCACCGCACCGCCGCCCCGCCGCCGCGCCGGCGGGGCGGGCCGTCCCCGCCTCCCGTCCTCTCCCTCCCCGTCCCTTCCCTCCCCCCGTCACGTCGACCCCGGATCGGCCATGCTCTCCTTCGTCCTGCGGCGGACCGCCCAGGCCCTCGCGGTCCTGGTCGCGGTCTCCGCCGCCGCCTTCGCCCTCTTCTACGCCGCGCCCGCCGACCCGGCCCGCGCCGCCTGCGGCCCGCGCTGCGACAGCGGGCAGGTCGCGGCGGTGCGCCAGAGCATGGGCCTGGACCAGCCGCTGCTCACCCAGTACACCGACTACCTGGCCGGGGTGGTCGCCGGGCGGGACATCGGAGACGTGGACGGCTCGACCATCCACTGCGACGCCCCCTGCCTCGGCTACTCCTACCGGCTGCACCAGCCGGTCAGCGAGGCGCTGGCCGACCACCTGCCGGTCACCCTCTCGCTGACCGCGGGGGCGCTCGCCGTCCTCCTGGTGTTCGGCCTCGGCACCGGCTTCGTCTCCGCGCTGCGGCACGGACGGCGGACCGACCGGCTGCTGTCCGGCTTCACCCTGGTCGGCGCCAGCGTGCAGATCTACTTCCTCGGGTACGTCGCGCAGTGGCTGCTGGTGTACTCCACCGGGCTGCTGCCGCTGCCCTCCTACACCCCGCCGGCCGATGACCCGCTCGCCTGGGCCGGCGGGATGCTGCTCCCCTGGATCGTCCTCGGCTTCGTCAACTCGGCCGTGTTCGCCCGGCTTTCACGCTCGCAGCTGCTGGAGACGATGAACGAGGAGTACGTCCGCACAGCTCGCGGCAAGGGCCTCGGGCGGCTGCGCGCCCACCTCAAGTACACCTCGCGCGGCGCCGCCGGGCCGCTGGTGCAGCTGATCGGCCTGGAGGCCGGGGTGCTGCTCGGCGGGGCCGTGATCACCGAGTCGGTGTTCGGGCTGAACGGGGTCGGGCGCTTCGCCGTGGAGGCCGTCGCCGGGCAGGACCTGCCCGCGGTGGTCGGCGCGGTGCTGCTGGCCGCCTGCTTCATGGTGCTGTTCGTCGCGCTGGCCGACCTCGCGGTGGCCTGGCTCGACCCGCGTGTCCGGCTGAGCTGATGGGGAGCCCTTCGATGAATTCCACTGTTCCGGGGACCCTCAAGGCCACCGACGCCGTCGACACCGGCGCCGTCCGGCGGGGCACCGAGCCGGTGCTGAGCGTCCGCGACCTCACCGTCACCTTCGCCGACCCGCGCGGCGGCGCTCCGGTGACCGCCGTCCGCGACCTCTCCTTCGACCTCGCCCCCGGTGAAGTCCTGGGCCTGGTCGGCGAGTCGGGCTCAGGAAAGTCCACCGTCGGACTCGCCGTCCTCGGCCTGCACGACCCGCGCACCACCACCGTGACCGGCTCGATCCGGCTGGACGGACAGGAGTTGGCCGGCGCCGAGGAGTCCGCACTGCGCGGGGTGCGGGGCGGAAGGGCCGCGCTGGTCTTCCAGGACGCGCTCACCTCGCTCAGCCCCTTCCACGGCGTGGGCTCCCAACTCGCCGAGATGTACCGGCTGCACCACCCGGAGGCGGGCCGCGCCGAGGCGGGCCGGCGGGCGGCCGGGATGCTCGACCGGGTCGGCATCCCGGCGGCCAGGACGCGCGACTACCCGCACCAGTTCTCCGGCGGCATGCGCCAGCGGGTGATGATCGCGATGGCCCTGATGAACGACCCTCAGGTGCTGATCGCGGACGAGCCGACCACCGCCCTGGACGCCCGGGTCCAGCGGCAGGTCCTCGACCTGCTCGGCGAGTTGCAGCGCGAGCACGGGACGGCGGTGCTGCTGGTCAGCCACGACCTGGGCGTGGTCGCCGGGACGACGGACCGCACGCTGGTGCTGCGCGGCGGAGTCGAGATCGAGTCCGCGCCGACGGCCGAACTGCTGTCCGCGCCGCGCGAGCCGTACACCCGGGCCCTGGTCGGAGCGGCGCTCCGGCTGGACTCGGCACCCGGCACCGCCCTGCCGACGGTGGACGACCCGTCGCCGTCGCGGACGTTCCGGCCCCGGGCCGTCGACCGTCCCGAGCGGTGGCTGGTCGAGGTGGACGACCTCTCCGTGCACTTCCCCGGGCGCCGGCGCTTCCCCGGCCCGCGCGCCGAGCCGCTCCGGGCGGTCGAGGGCCTCGGCCTGCGGATCGGCCCCGGCGAGACGCTCGGGCTGGTCGGCGAGTCCGGCTCCGGCAAGTCCACCACCGCGCGGGTCCTGGCCGGACTGCAACGGCCCACCGGCGGCCGGGTGCTGTACGACGGGCAGGACGTCACCCGGCCGGACCGGGAACTGCGGAAGCGGCTCAGCCGGGAGATCCAGCTGGTCTTCCAGGACCCGTACGCCTCGCTCAACCCGCGCCGCACCATCGCCAGGACCCTGGACACCCCGCTGCGCCTGCACACCGGGCTGGACCCGGCCGAACGGCGGGAGCGCTCCGCGGAGTTGCTGGAGCAGGTCGGGCTGGAGGCCGGGCACCTGGACCGCTACCCGCACGAGTTCTCCGGCGGGCAGCGCCAGCGGATCGGCATCGCCAGGGCGCTGGCCCCGCAGCCGCGCCTGATCATCGCGGACGAGCCCGTCTCCGCGCTCGACGTGTCGGTGCAGGCCCAGGTGCTCAACCTGCTGATGGAGCTGCGCGAACGGCTCGGCGTCGCCTTCCTGTTCGTCTCGCACGACCTGGCGGTGGTGCGCCACTTCTGCGACCGGGTGGCGGTGATGCACCGGGGCCGGCTGGTCGAGTCAACCGACCGGGACCGGCTGTTCGAGGCTCCGCACACCGAGTACACCAGGGAACTGCTGGCGGCGGTGCACTGAGACACGGGCGGTGGGTCGGGCCCGCCGGACGGATGACGGTGGCAGTGAACAAGCAGGTCGTTCGCCGTTCGTTCGGCTGCGCCGGTCCGGCTCAAGGCGCTAGCGTGCTGGCGAAGTGACGTAGGAGACCGGGCAAGGAACACCAGCCGAGGGGGCGCATGTGTCGGACGACCTGCTCATCGCAAAGATCAACCACGGATTCGATCACCTCGACGCCGACGGCGACGGCCTGCTCACCGAACGGGACCACGTCCTGATGGGCCTGTCGGTGGCCCGCTCGCTCGGCCACCAGGAGGGCTCGGAGGCCGAGGCCCTGATAGTCCGCGCCTACCTGACGGTCTGGCACGACCTGCATCTCGCCCGGCTGCCCGCCGGCACCGAGGCGATCACCCGCGAGCAGTTCCGCGCCTCGACCGGACCGCTCGCCGACGCCCCGGAGGAGGCGCGGGAGATCTACGGCGCGCTCGCCGGAGCCTTCCTCGCCGTCGCCGACGCCGACCGCAGCGGAACGGTGGACGCCGGGGAGTTCTTCGTCTTCCAGCGCGGCCACTTCGCCGGCCTCTCCCGCGACGACGCCGACGAGGCCTTCCGTCACCTCGACACCGACGGCGACGGTGTGCTCTCGGCGGCCGAGTTCACCAGCGCGATCATCGAGTACTGGACCAGCCGCGACCCGGAGGCACCCGGCAACTGGTGGACGGGGAAGCCGCCGTACTCGCTCTGAGCCCGTGGGTGCCCGACGGGCCGGGTGAGCCCGGCGGGCCGAGCGGGTTTCGTGGTTCGAGTGAGCCTGACAGGCCGAGTGAGCCTGACGGGCCGAGTGAGCCCGGCCGGCCCGGTGCCGTCCCCGCGAGCCGGAAGCGTGGGGACGGCCCGCCCGGGACGCGGCGGGGAGGGACCTGACGGGCTGAGCGATCCGGTGGGCGACGTCGGCGACCGGTTCGGACCGACGGAGGCCTTCGCGTTCGCCTCCGCTTCCGCCCGGCCGCCCGCCAGCCCGACCGACCGACCGCCGGAGCGGCACTTCCCCGCGGATCGCCCCGGTCAGGCGGCCGGGACGATCCGCTCGACGACGGTGTCGACCAGCGCCGCGAGGCCGTCGACGCCCAACACCTCGGGCAGGGTGAGGTGTTCGAGGATCAGGCCGGTCATGGCGAGGTAGAGCACGACGACGGTCTCCCGGCCGCCGGGGAAGCCCTCGTCCAGGTGGTAGGCGATGTTGGCCTCCAGCTGCTCCCGGACGGTGGCGGTGAGCTGGGCCCGCAGTTCGGGGCGGCGGGTGGCCTCCAGGCGCAGTTCGAGCAGCGCGAGGTAACCGGCCCGGTCGGCGGTGATGCGGCGGAGCAGGTCGTGCATCAGGGCGGTGACCAGCGCGCGGTCACGGGGGGCGCGCAGCAGCTCGGCGAGGATCGCCGGGTCCGGGGTGAGCCGGTGGTGGATGTGCCGGGCGGTCTGGTGCAGCAGGTGGTCCCGGTTGGCGAAGTAGTTGGAGGCCGTGCCGTTGGGGACGCCGGCCTGGACGTCGACCGCGCGGAAGGTGAGGCCGCGGGCGCCCTCGCGGGCGAGGACCTCGATGACGGCGTCGGCGAGCGCGGTGCGGCGAGCGGGGTTCTGGACCATGGATCGATTCTCTCCTTCGCTGCCACCCAGCGAACCACTACGACTGAAGTACTATGATTGGAGTTGTTCGCGGGGCGTGCCGAACCGGCCCTCCCCGTCACCCGGACCTGCCGTCCGGCCCCCGTTCCCCGACCCCGAGGACCTGCATGCGCAAGCTCAGCTACTTCGTCGGCGCCAGCATCGACGGCTTCATCGCGGCGCCGGACGGCGACCCCGACTTCCTGATGCCGTTCGTCACCGAGGACTACGCCCCGACGCTCTTCACCGAGTACCCCGAGACCATCCCCACCCCCGGCCGCGCGGCGGTCGGCATCGCGGAGGCCCCGAACAAGCGGTTCGACACCGTGCTGATGGGCCGCGGCACCTACGAACCGGGGCTGGCGATCGGTCTCACCAGCCCCTACGCGCACCTGCGGCAGATCGTCTTCTCCCGCACGCTCGGCACCAGCCCGGACCCCGCGGTCGAGGTCACCGCCGAGGACCCGCTCGGCGTCGTCCGGCGCCTGAAGCAGGAGGACGGGCTCGGCCTCTGGCTCTGTGGCGGCGCCGACCTGGCCGGCCGGCTGCTGCCCGAGATCGACGAGCTGATCGTCAAGCAGTACCCGGTGGTGGCCGGGTCGGGCGTTCCGCTGTTCTCCGCGGACTTCGCGCCCCACGCCTTCACCCTCACCGACAGCCGGATCTTCGAGCGCGGGAACGTCGTGCTCACCTACGAGCGGACTGCTCCTTCGTCGGCCGGATCGGCTTCGTAGTCCGGGGCGGCTTCGTGGTCCGGGACGGGCGACCCCGGCTCCGGCTGCCGCTCACCACCAGGCAGACGCCCACCACCACGATCGCGCCGCCAGCGAGGGTCGGACCGGTCAGCGGCTCGGACAGGATCAACCAGCCCAGCAGCACCGCCACCACCGGGTTCACGTACGCGTAGGTGCCCACCAGGGTCAGCGGGGCGTCGCGCAGCAGCCGGGAGTACGCGGTGAAGGCGAGCAGCGAGCCGAACAGCACCAGGTAGGCGAGGGCCAGCCAGGACCGGCCGGAGATCGCCCCGGGATCGAGCCCGCGCTGCTCGCCGCGGACCAGGCCGATCAGCAGGTCGCAGAAGCCGCCGGCCAGCATCTGGTAGACGCTCGCGGCGAGCACGTTGCCCGGCATCGGGATCTTCTTGCTCGCGAAGGAACCGGTCGCCCAGAGCATCGCGGCGCAGAGGATCAGGACCACGCCGACCGGCTTGACCGACCCGCCGATCGCGGGGGCCGACAGGACGCCGAGGCCGACCAGTCCGAGCAGCACTCCGGCGAGTTCGGCGGGCCTCGGACGGTCACCGCCGAGCGCCGTCAGCACGACCATCCAGAGCGGGACGGCGGCCACCAGCAGGGCGGCCAGGCCGGACGGGACGGAGGTCTCGCCGAGGACCACCAGCCCGTTGCCGCCGGTCAGCAGGAGCACGCCGACCAGCGCGGAGGAGGCGAGCTGACGCGGACCCACCTTCAGGCCGGCCGGGCCCTGCCGCACCAGGAGGTAGCCGGCCAGCAGCAGGCCGGCGGTGATGAACCGGGCGGCGGCGGAGAGGAAGGAGGGCATCGTCTCCACGGTGATCCGGATCGCCAGGTAGGTCGAGCCCCAGACGATGTAGACCACCAGGAGGGCCAGCCAGACCGCGCCGCCGAGCCGGGGGGTGGGGTGGGTGTCGGCGGACGGGAGCGGGGCGGGGATGCCGGGGTCGGCGGGGTCGGCGGGGTCCGCCGAGGCCGGGCCGGGGTCGACGGCGGCCGGGCCGGGGGTGGCCGAGGCGGGGCCGGGGGTCGCGGCCGGTTGGGAGGAAGCGGAGGGTGTCATGTGTGTCCCCCTTGGACGGTGCTGGCTGAACAGTCGCCATGACAGCGCATGGAGGGCCCGGAGCGCCAGCCGGTATCAGGAATCGGACCACAGGACGTACCGTGGGCGCTCCCCGGAGAGGAGGCCGAACCCGTGTCCGCATCCGAGGAGGCCCTGCCGTTCTTCGTGTACGGCACCCTGCGCAGCGACGGCCGCAACCACGCCGTCCATCTCGCCGGGCGCTGCGCCGACGTCCGGCCGGCGGTGCTGGAGGGCGCCGCGCTGCACGACGGCCCCGGCTTCCCGTACGCGGTGCCGGATCCGGCGCCCGGGCGCCGGATCACGGGCGAGCTGGTCACCGTGCGCCCGGGCGCGTACGCCGGAGCCCTGGAGACCCTGGACCGGCTGGAGGAGTGCCGGGCGGACGGGACCGGGCTGTACGTGCGACGGCGGATGGCGGTGCGGACCGCGGCAGGTGAGCTTCGGGAGGCCTGGGTCTACCTCGCCGGGCCGGCCGCGGCGGCTCGGCTGCGGGCGCGTCCGGCGCTGATCGAGTCGGGGGACTGGGCGGAGCGGTGAGCGGGTGGCGGCGAACACGGAACAGAGTTTGAAATCTGTCATCTGTCATCTGTCAGCTGTCATCTGTCGGCCGAAATCTGTCGGCCGTTCTCCGTCGCCCCACGTGATCCCGGCGCCGAAGCGCCCGCATACCGCCAGGTAGGCTGCCCCGGCCGGCAGGATCGCCGGCCCGCACCATCGCAGGACCGAACGACGAGGAGCCATCCGGTGCCCGAGCTGCCACCCCCGATCACCGTCGTCGGGATCGGGGCCGACGGCTGGCCCGGCCTCGCCGCGGGTTCCCGGGCCGCGCTGCGGGAGGCCGAAGCCGTCATCGGCGGCCCCCGCCAGCTGGACCTGCTCCCCCGCGACGAGGTCACCGCCGAGCGCGTCCCGTGGCCGTCCCCGCTGCGCCCGGCCGTCCCCGGGCTGCTCGCCGCCCACGCCGACCGCCGCGTCGCCGTCCTGGCCAGCGGCGATCCGATGTTCTACGGCATCGGCCGCACCCTCGCCGAGACCGTCGGCGCCGAGCGCCTGCGCGTCCTGCCGCACCCCTCCTCCGTCTCCTACGCCTGCTCCCGGCTCGGCTGGCCGCTGGAGGCCACCGAGGTGGTCAGCCTGGTCGGCCGCCCGCTGGACACCCTCGCGCTCGTCCTCCACCCCGGCCGCCGCGTGCTGGTGCTCAGCGCCGACGCCGCCACCCCGGCCGCCGTCGCCGAGCTGCTCACCGCCCGCGGCTACGGCACCGCCCGCCTGCGGGTGCTCGAACAGCTCGGCGCCCCCGCCGAACGCCACCTGGACGGCCCCGCCGACGGCTGGCCGCACCCGCCCGGCGACCCGCTGAACGTCATCGCCGTCGACCTCGGCGACGGCCCCCGCACCTCGCTCGTCCCCGGCCTGCCCGACGCCGCGTACGAGAGCGACGGCCAGCTCACCAAGCGCCACGTCCGCGCCGCGACCCTCGCCACCCTGGCCCCCTCCCCCGGCGAACTGCTCTGGGACGTCGGCGGCGGCTCCGGCTCGATCGCCATCGAGTGGCTGCGCGCCCACCGCGACTGCCGTGCCGTCAGCATCGAGCGCGACCCGGTGCGGGCCGAGCGGATCGCCCGCAACGCCGCCGCCCTCGGCGTGCCCCGGCTCCGGGTGGTGACCGGGCCTGCCCCCGCTGCGCTCGCCGAACTCCCCGCCCCCGACGCCGTGTTCATCGGCGGCGGCCTCACCGCGCCCGGCCTGCTGGACGGTTGCTGGGCCGCGCTGCGCCCGGGCGGCCGGATCGTCGCCAACACCGTGACGCTGGAGTCCGAGGCGCTGCTCACCGAGTGGTACCGGCGCCACGGCGGGGAGCTCGTCAAACTCTCCGTCGCCCACGCCGTTCCGGTGGGCGGCTTCACCGGGTGGCGCCAGGCCATGCCGGTCACCCAGTGGTCCGCCGTCAAGCCAGACGCCCGCGAGCCGGACGCCCACAAGCCCGACCCCGTCAGGCCCGACACCCCTCAGGAGAACGCCTCGTGACCGTCCACTTCATCGGAGCAGGCCCGGGCGCCGCCGACCTGATCACCCTGCGCGGCCAGCGCATCCTGGCCCGCGCCGAGGTCTGCCTGTACGCCGGCAGCCTCGTCCCACGCGAGCTGCTGGACGAGTGCCCGGCCGGCGCCCGGCTGATCGACACCGCGCAGCTCAACCTGGACCAGATCACCGCCGAGCTGGTCGCCGCCCACGAGGCCGGCCAGGACGTGGCCCGGCTGCACTCCGGGGACCCGTCCGTCTTCTCCGCCGTCGCCGAGCAGATGCGCCGCCTGGACGCGGCCGGCGTGCCGTACGAGGTGGTCCCAGGCGTGCCCGCCTTCGCCGCCGCCGCGGCCGCGCTGAAACGGGAGTTGACCGTCCCGACCGTCGGCCAGACCGTCATCCTCACCCGGATCGCCAAGCGCGCCACCCCGATGCCCGAGGGCGAGGACCTCGCCACCCTCGGCCGCAGCGGCGCCCTACTGGTGCTGCACCTGGCCGCCGGCTACGTGGACGACGTGGTCGAGCAGTTGCTCCCGCACTACGGCGCCGACTGCCCGGCCGCCGTGGTCGCGATGGCCAGCCGCCCCGACGAACTGGTGCTGCGCGGCACCGTCGGCGACATCGCCGAGCAGGTCAAGGCGGCGGGCGTGGTCCGCACCGCCGTCATCATCGTCGGCCGCACCCTGGCCGCCGGGCAGTTCCGCGACAGCCACCTCTACTCGGCGGACCGCGAGCGCCCGCACGAGCCCTGCGGGGCGTGATGCGCCACCTGCTCATCCTCGGCGGGACCACCGAAGGGCGGGCGCTGGCCGCCGAACTCGCCCCGACCGCACACCGGGTCACCAGCTCGCTGGCCGGCCGGGTCGCCCAACCCCGGCTGCCCGCCGGGGAGGTGCGGATCGGCGGCTTCGGCGGGCCCGAGGGCCTGGCCGACTGGCTGCGCACGGAGCAGGTGGACGCGGTGGTCGACGCCACCCACCCGTTCGCCGCCGGCATCTCGCGGAACGCCGCCCTCGCGGCCGCCGCCACCGGCGTCCCCCTGCTGGTGCTGCGCCGTCCCGGCTTCACCAGGGTCGACGGGGACCGCTGGCTCCCCGCCCCCTCGCTCGCCGCGGCGGCCGACCTGCTGCCCCGTCGCGGGGAGCGGGTCTTCCTGACCATCGGCCGACAGGGCGTCGCCGCCTTCGCCCACCTCGACGGGGTCCACTTCCTCGCCCGCTCGGTGGACCCGCCCGAGCCCCCGGTGCCGCCCTCGTTCGAAGTCCTGCTGGACCGCGGGCCGTTCACGCTGGAGGGCGAGATGTCGCTGCTGCGCGAACACCGGATCGACATGCTGGTCACCAAGGACAGCGGCGGCGCCGCGACCGCCCCCAAGCTCACCGCCGCCCGCCGACTCCGGTTGCCCGTCGTCATCGTGGAGCGCCCGCCGGTCCCCGACGGCGTACCGGTCGTCTCGGACGTCCCGGGCGCGGTCCGCTGGCTGGAGCAACTGCGGTAGACGGCCCGGCGACCACGGCCGCCGCCGTGGTCGCCGTGAAATTCCGGGCGGGCTCGTCGCGCGCGGGGCAGGATGGCCCGATGACCGATGATCAGCGCACCCGGACTCCCCGCACCGCCGACGAACGCGCCACGCTGGCAGGCTTCCTGGACTACCAGCGCGACACCCTCGCGATGAAGTGCGCGGGCCTCACCACGGAACAGCTCCGCGCCCGCGTACTGGAACCCTCCGGGCTCTCCCTGCTCGGCCTGGTCCGCCACCTCGCCGAGGTGGAGCGCAGCTGGTTCCGCAACGTCCTCAACGACGAAGGCCTGCCCGGCTTCTGGAAGCATCCGGACGGGTCCTTCGCCGAGTTCGACGCCGACACCGCCGACCCGGACGAGGCCTTCGCCGTCTGGCGCCGCGAGTGCGACCACGCCAGGGAACTCGTCGCCACCGCGGAGTCGTTGGACGTCCTGGGCCACTACGGCGAGGAGGTCTTCTCGCTCCGCTGGATCCTCACCCACATGATCGAGGAGTACGCCCGCCACAACGGCCACGCCGACCTCCTCCGCGAGCACCTCGACGGCACCACCGGCGAGTAGCGCCGACGAACAGTGCTGACGAACAGTGCTGACGAGCAGTGCTGACGAGCAGTGCCGTCGCGCATGGACGGCGAGCAATGCCTGAACCCGACATCGCGAGCAGGGAGCCAGCAGAACGTGCGGACCCGCCGGAAGGAACGCGACGCCCCGGGGCCGTCCGAGCCCTGGAACGAGATCGTCCCAGGGCTCTGGATGGGCGGGCACTACTTCACACCGGACGGCGGTGAGCTGGAACTCGCGATCGCACGGGACGAGTTCGATCTGGTGGTCAGCCTCTTCACGCTCCCCGGGCACGGCCCGGCGCCGGGCGTGGAACACGTCGTCCGGGAAGTGCCCGACGATCCGCTCTCCTCCGGTCAGCTGCTCGCCGTCCAGGAGGCGGCCGCACTCACCGCGGCGGCCGTCCGCCGGAACCGGCGGACGCTGGTGCGCTGCCACTCCGGGTACAACCGGTCGGGCCTGGTGGTGGCACAGGCGCTGGTCGGTCTCGGGTACGAGGCCGACCAGGCGGTCGGGCTGGTCCGGGAGCGGCGCTCGGCATGGGCGTTGAACAACCCGGTGTTCGTGGAGTACCTGAACACCGGGCTGGAGGTTGCCGTGCTGCTGACCGGTCTCGAAGGGTGAGGCCGGTCAGCGACATGACGCACTGTCAGATGTCGCGGAAGGTCTCGATCTGGGCGCCGATGGAGTTGAGGCGCTCGGCGAGGTCCTCGTAGCCGCGGTTGATGACGTAGACGTTGCGCAGGACGGAGGTGCCCTGGGCGGCGAGCATCGCGAGCAGGATGACCACGGCGGGGCGCAGGGCCGGCGGGCACATCATCTCGGCGGCGCGCCAGCGGGTCGGGCCCTGGACCAGCACGCGGTGCGGGTCGAGGAGCTTGACGTCCGCACCCAGGCGGGTCAGCTCGGTCAGGTAGATCGCGCGGTTGTCGTACACCCAGTCGTGGATCATCGTGGTGCCGTGCGCGGCCGCGGCGATGGCGGCGAAGAACGGCACGTTGTCGATGTTGATGCCGGGGAACGGCATCGGGTGGATGGTGTCGATCGGCGCGGTCAGCTTGGAGGGGCGCACGGTGAGGTCGACCAGGCGGGTGTGACCGTTGTGGGCCCGGTACTCGGGGGTGCGGTCGTAGTCGAGACCCATGCCCTCCAGCACCGCGAGCTCGATCTCCAGGAACTCGATCGGCACCCGTCGGATGGTCAGCTCGGAGGAGGTGACGACGGCGGCGGCGAGCAGGCTCATCGCCTCCACCGGGTCCTCGGCCGGGGTGTAGTCGACGTCACAGGTGATCTCGGGGACGCCGTGCACGGTGAGGGTGGTGGTGCCGATGCCCTCGATCTTCACGCCCAGCTTCTCCAGGAAGAAGCAGAGGTCCTGGACCATGTAGTTGGGCGAGGCGTTGCGGATGACGCTGACGCCGTCGTGCCGCGCGGCGGCCAGCAGGGCGTTCTCGGTGACGGTGTCCCCGCGCTCGGTCAGCACGATCGGGCGGTCCATCGGGGCACCCGGCTCGACCGAGGCGTGGTAGGCGCCGCCGGTGGTGGCGACCTCCAGGCCGAAGCGGCGCAGCGCCGTCAGGTGCGGCTGCACGGTGCGGGTGCCGAGGTCGCAGCCGCCCGCGTACGGGATGGCGAAGGACTGGGCGCGGTGCATCAGCGGGCCGAGGAACATCAGCACGCTGCGGGTGCGGCGGGCCGCCTCGACGTCCATCGCCGCGAGGTCCAGCTCGGCGGGCGGGGTGAGTTCGAGGTCGCGGCCGTCGTTGATCCAGCGGCTCCTGACGCCGATGCTGGTGAGCACCTCGAGGATGCGGTAGACCTCCTCGATCCTCGCGACGCTGCGGATCGTGGTGCGGCCGGTGGTCAGCAGCGAGGCGCAGAGGATCGCCACGCAGGCGTTCTTGCTGCTGCGGACGTCGATCGCGCCGGAGAGCCGGGTGCCGCCGGCGACGCGCAGGTGCATCGGGCCGGAGTAGCCGAGGGAGACGATCTCGCTGTCGAGGGCTTCGCCGATGCGGGCGATCATCTCAAGGCTGACGTTCTGCTTGCCCTGTTCGATGCGGTTGACCGCGCTCTGGCTGGTTCCGAGTGCCTCGCCGAGCTGCGCCTGGGACCAGCCACGGTGCTGGCGCGCGGTGCGGATGAGGGTGCCGATACGGGTGAGGTAGTCGCCTGTCACTCGCCAGACGATATCTCATGGTTGAGATGACGACAGAACCGGGGCTCGGCGCGCTGCTCCATTTGCCCGATTCTCGCCCCGTATGGACGTCAGTTCTTCACATCACCAGGTGATGTTGTCGCACCGTCGTGACACTCGTGACATTGTCACGCTCCGAGCGGCTCAGCCCGGCCGACGACGGTGCCCGCGCGGTCGATGCAGATGACGTCCACCGCGACCGGCGAGCCCAGCAGCACGCCGAGCGCCGTCGCCCGGGCCGCCTCGGCGACCAGGTCCCCGAGCGGCACCCCCGCCGCACCGCACAACTGCACGGCCTCCAGTGCGGTGTTGGCGCCGGCGACCGCTGTGGCCAGCGCCTCGTCCGCCCCGCCCCGACGGGCCAGTCCGGCCAGGTACCCCTTGTCCACCTGGGAGCGCGCCGAGTGCAGGTCGAGGTGGCCGGCCGCGAGCTTGGACAGCTTGGCGAAGCCGCCCGCGATGGTCAGCCGGGGCACCGGGTGGCGCTTGAGGTACTTGAGCACGGCACCCGCGAAGTCGCCCATGTCCAGCAGCGCGTCCTCGGGCAGCCCGTGCTCCGCGACCGCGACCTTCTCCGAGGTCGAACCGGTGCAACCCGCCACATGGGTGCGCCCGGCCGCCCGGGCCACGTCCACGCCGCGGCGGATGGAGTCGATCCAGGCCGAGCAGGAGTAGGGGACGACCACCCCGGTCGTCCCGAGGATGGACAGGCCGCCGAGGATGCCGAGCCGGGGGTTCCAGGTGGAGCGGGCGATCTCCGCACCGTGGTCGACGGAGATCTCGACCACCACGTCCCCGCTGCCGCCGTGCACGGCTGCCACCTGGGCGACGGCGTCCCGGATCATCTGCCGGGGCACCGGGTTGATCGCGGGCTCGCCGACGGACAGCGGAAGACCGGCCTTGGTGACCGTCCCCACCCCGGGACCGGCCCGGAACACCACCCCGGTGCCGGGCTCGCCGGACCGTACGGTCGAGCGGACCAGTGCGCCGTGGGTGACGTCCGGGTCGTCGCCCGCGTCCTTGACCACTCCGGCCATGGCGGCGGTCGGCTCATTGTCGACGGGCCGCTCATCGTCGACGGCCGACGGCTCGCGGACGGTCAGCTCCTCAGCGGCGAGGGCGAAGGCGGGCTGCTGCCCCTTGGGCAGGGTGATGACCACCGGGTCCGGGAACTCGCCGGTGAGCAGCGCGATGTAGGCGGCCTTGGTGGCGGCGGTGGCGCAGGCGCCCGTCGTCCAGCCGGGCCGCAGGCCGCTGCTCTTCAGCTGGCCCGCCCGGCCGCCCGCTCCGGGTTCCGCCCCGGCTCCCGCTGCGGCCACCTGCGCCCCGTTTCCGACGGCGCCCGCGCCGTCCTGCTCCGTCCCGGCGTCCGCACCGGCCGCCGTCGCCGATTTTCCCCCACCCGGCCGGGCCGGACCCGACCGGGGTGGCGGTCGCCGGGTCGGGCGCGAGCTGCGGGAATGTCGCTCCGCACCCCGGCGGGCGAGCCCCGAGCAGCCGGGCGAGCCGGGGCCGCACCCGTGCGCGAGACGCGGAGGAGGCACCGCTCCGCGTTCCCCAAGAGTTCGCTGCACGACTCTCGCCGCCACGCCTACCAGTGAGTAATCTGGCGGTCCGCCAGAAGCGGGTTCATGACAGACGTGGGCCCGGACGAGGGCTCACCTCCTCGCCGGCCATCAGCATGTGGGGGTTTTTGTGGCAGGGATGAGTCGGCGCACGTTCCTCACCGGTACGTCGGTGGCCGCCGCCTGGTCGGCCTTGTCGCTGGGCGGCGCGCAGTTCGCCTCGGCCGCGGCGCGCGACCAGGCGCTGGCGACGACGGCCGCACGGGCGGTCAAGGTCACCGGGACGACGCTGGAACAGGTGGCCACGCCGGTCGGCACCGGCGGCTACAAGCGGCTGACGGCGGGACCGGGCTGGCCGCTGGTGGTGCGCGGAGACCTCACGGCGGCGGCCGCCGGACGGGACGACCGCAGAACCGGCCTGGCCAGCTTCGTCCAGTTCAGCGACCTGCACCTGGTGGACACCGAGTCCCCGGTGCGCTTCGAGTACCTGGCCAAGCTCAACGGCAGCGCGTACCGGCCGCAGGAGGCCCTGAACGCCCGCGGTGTCTCGGCGCTCGTCGAGCGCGTCAACTCGCTCGCCGGCGGCCCGTACACCGGGATGCCGTTCAGCATGGTGATGGCCACCGGCGACAACACCGACAACCACGAAGTCGCCGAACTCGACTGGTACCTCAAGGTCATGGGCGGCGGCCGGCTGGCCCAGAGCACCGGCGACCCCGGCCGCTACGAGGGCGTCCAGAACTCCGGCAACGCCGCCTACTGGAACCCCGAACTCGCCTACAGCGACGGCTACAAGGCGAAGGGCTTCCCGCAGATACCCGGCTTCCTGTCCGCCGCCGGCCGGCCCTTCGACGCGCCGGGACTGCGCACGCCCTGGTACACCACGGTCGGCAACCACGACGACAGCATCGAGGGCTCGCTGCCCGACCTCGGGCTGCTGAACGACCTCTACACCGGCCAGTACAAGCTGGAGGGCTGCGACGACGCCACGGCCGCCCAGCTGATGGACTCGCTGCGCCGCGACCCGGCGGGCGCCGTGCTGCTGCTGGCGAAGCTGATCGCCAACGGCGAGGCGGTGCGCGCCGGATCACCCCGGACGAGCGCCGGAAGCCGTTCACGCTCAAGGAGTTCGCCAAGGCCCACCTGAACCCGGCGGTCACCGGCGCCGGTCCGTACGGGCACGGCTTCACCTCGGACATGGCGAACAGCGGCAAGCTCTACTACACCTTCCGCATCTCGGAGAAGGTGGTCGGCATCAGCCTGGACACCACCAACCAGGCCGGCTTCGCCGACGGTTCGCTGGGCACCGCGCAACTGCGCTGGCTGGAACAGCAGTTGCAGGCGCACAGCGGGCACTGGTACGACGCCGACGGGCGCAAGGTGACCGGCGGGAGCACGGACGAGCTGGTCCTCGTCTTCAGCCACCACACCAGCGGCACGATGGGCAACCTGCTGCCGGACCCGCGCAACGTCTTCGAGAAGCGGCACGACGGCAACGAACTGGTGGCGCTGCTCCAGCGCTACCCGAACGTGGTCGCGTGGGTGAACGGGCACACCCACATGAACAAGATCACGCCGCACGGCCACGCGGTGCCGGAGCGGGCGTTCTGGGAGGTCAACACCGCCTCGCACATCGACTACCCGCAGCACGGACGGATCATCGAGATCGCGGACAACGGGGACGGCACGCTCTCGCTGTTCACCACGCTGATCGAGTCCTCCGCGCCGTACGGGACGGACTTCGGCGGCACCTCGGACGCCAACCTCGCCGCGCTCTACCGTGAGCTGTCGTACAACGACCCGAACGGCCGCCCGACGGCGCTGCTCGGCGCGGGCCAGGACCACAACACCGAGCTGCTGATCACCAAGCCGACCCGGTAGCGGGTCGGGGGCGGGGTTCGGGGCGCGGGCGGGGCCGACCGGCCGAGGACAGCTGACAGCTGACAGCTGACAGAAAACGGATGACAGATGACAGCGAACAGATTTCATCATCTGTTCGCTGTCATCTGTCGCCCGTCACTCCTCCGGGTAGCGCCGAGGGGTCCAGACGACCTCCACGCCGCCGCCCCGCTCGACCGCCCGGGTCTG
Source organism: Streptomyces sp. CBMA156 (assembly GCF_014596515.1). Taxonomy (GTDB): domain Bacteria; phylum Actinomycetota; class Actinomycetes; order Streptomycetales; family Streptomycetaceae; genus Kitasatospora. The sequence continues at coordinate 2,605 of NZ_MSJQ01000194.1, read as the reverse complement.
CGAGGAGCCGATCAGCAGGATGGTCCGCATGTCGACCAGCGCCGGGTCCAGCTCGCCCAGCCGGACGATCCGCACCCGCTCGGTCGGGCCGCCGACGTCGCGGGCCATCACCACCGGCGTCTCCGGCGCCCGGTACTCCAGCAGGAGGTCCCTGGCGAGCCCGACCTGGGTGGTCCTGGACTTCGACCCCGGGTTGTACAGCGCGAGCACCAGGTCCGCCTCGGCGGCGGCGCGCAGCCGCTTCGCCACCACGTCCCACGGCTTGAGCCGGTCCGAGAGCGACACCGTCGCGTAGTCGTGCCCGAGCGGGGCGCCCGCCCGGGAGGCGGCCGCGTGGGCGGCGGTCATGCCGGGGAGCACCCGTACCGGGATGTCCCGGTACGCCTCCTCACAGGCGACCTCCAGTACCGCGGTGGCCATCGCGAACACCCCGGGGTCCCCCGAGGAGACCACCGCGACGCGGTGCCCGCGCCGGGCCAGGTCGAGGGCGAACTCGGCGCGCTCCGACTCCACCTTGTTGTCCGAGCCGTGCCGCTGCTGCCCCGGCCGCTCCGGCACCCGGTCCAGATAGGTGGTGTAGCCGACCAGGTCGGTCGCCTGGGCCAGCGCCCCGCGCGCCTCGGCGGTCAGCCAGAGCGGACCGGCCGGCCCGGTGCCGACCACCGTCACACTGCCGACGCCGTCCGACAGCCTGACCTCCGGCTCCAGCGGCGCGACCCTGCTCGGCAGCACCGCGACCGAGAAGTACGGCACCGTCTCGTCGTCGACCTCCGCGAGCGGCAGGACGCGCTCCCCCGCCATGAAGGCCCGCTCCACGTACTGCGCGTCGGCCAGTCGCCCGGCCCGCTCCAGGGCCCGGCGGACGGTCGGGAAGGTGCGCCCCAGCTTCATGATCACGGCCGAGTCGGCGGCCGCGATCCGCGCCGTCAGCTCCTCCTCGGGCAGCGTGCCCGGGATGACGGTGAGCGTCTCCTCGGCCTCGGTCAGCGGCTGCCCGAGCCGGGCGGCGGCAGCGCTGAGCGAGGTCACGCCGGGCACCACCTCGGTCGGGTAGCGGTGCGCGAGCCGCTTGTGCATGTGCTGGTAGGAGCCGTAGAAGAGCGGATCGCCCTCGGCGAGGACCACCACGTCGCGCCCGGCGTCCAGGTGGGCGGCCAGCCGGGCGGCGGCCTCCTCGTAGAAGTCGTCCAGCGCGCCCCGGTAGCCGCCCGGGTGGTCGGTGGTCTCGACGGTGAGCGGGTAGACCAGCTTCTCCTCGATCTGGCCGCCCGCCAGGTACCGTTCGGCGATCGAGCGCGCAATGGACCGGCCGTGCCGGGCGCTGTGATAGGCCACCACGTCGGCCTTGCCGATGAGTTCGGCGGCGCGGACGGTCACCAGCGACGGGTCGCCCGGACCGAGACCGACGCCGTACAGCCGGCCCGTGGTGTTCTGACGTTCCGTCACTCTTCTTCGCTCGCAATCGCGTTGACGGCGGCGGCGGCCATCGCGCTGCCGCCGCGCCGGCCGCGCACCACCAGGTGCTCCAGGCCGGAGGGGTGCTCGGCCAGGGCCTGCTTGGACTCGGCGGCACCGATGAAGCCGACCGGGACGCCGATCACCGCGGCCGGTCGCGGCGCGCCCGCCTCGATCATCTCCAGCAGCCGGAACAGCGAGGTCGGCGCGTTGCCGACGGCGACCACCGCACCCTCCAGCCGGGGCAGCCACAGCTCCATGGCCGCGGCGCTGCGGGTGTTGCCCATCGCCCGGGCGAGGTCGGGCACCGACGGGTCGGTGAGGGTGCAGATCACCTCGTTGTCGGCGGGCAGCCGCTTGCGGGTGACACCGCTCGCGACCATGTTGACGTCGCAGAGGATCGGCGCACCGGCGCGCAGCGCGGCGCGCGCGGAGGCGACCACGCCGGGCGAGTACACCAGGTCCTCGACCAGGTCGACCATCCCGCAGGCGTGGATCATCCGCACCGCGACCTGGGAGACGTCCGCCGGGAGGGCGGCCAGATCGGCCTCCGCGCGGATGGTGGCAAAGGACTGGCGGTAGATGGACGCGCCGTCCTTCTCGTACTCGATCACTTCGTGGTCCTCCTGGCCTCGGCAACAGCCTCGGCCATCTCCTCGTTCGTCACATCGACGCCCGTCGCGTGGACGTTCGTCGCATCGGTGCTCGTCACATCAATGCTCATCGGATCAGCACTCGTCGAATCGACGCTCATCTGATCAGCGTTCGACGGATCGGTGCTCGTCGGATCGGCGGCGGTCGCGGTCGCCGTCGCCGTCGCGGTCGCGGTCGCGGTCGCGGTCGCGCCGGTGCGCGTCCCGTTCACCGTCACCCGGTAACCGCCCCCGGTCGCGAGCACGTCGACCCACCGCCCGGCCGGGTGGCCGCAGCGCCGTTCACAGCCCGACCAGTGGACGGGCAGCCCCGCACCGGCCCTCACGGCAGTACCGGCGTCCAGCGCCCGGGCCGCGTCCGTGCGGACGTCGGCCAGCGACTTGGCGCAGCCAGGCAGCCCGGTGCACGCGGTGGCCCGTTCCCAGGCCGAACCCGGCTCGGTACGGAACCCGGCCGCGGCGAGCGCGGGCAGCCGGTCGGCCGGCGCGCCGGGCAG
>NZ_MSJQ01000193.1 GCF_014596515.1 Streptomyces sp. CBMA156 | reverse complement strand
CCCCGAGCCCGAGCCCGAGCCCGACCGCCGGTCCGGCCGACCAGGCCACGGCAACGGCGACGGCGACGCCGACCACCCACGGCGCCGCCCTCGGCACCACGGGACCGGCCCCGGCCGGCGACCGCGAGACCGGGACGGTCGGCGCCCTGTTCAGCGGCGCGGTGGCGGCCGGCGACCACTTCTGCACCGCCAGCGTGCTGCACAGCGCCACCGGGAACCTGCTGCTGACCGCCGCGCACTGCCTCAGCAGCACCGACGGCGTCACCTTCGCCCCCGGCTACCGCGACGGCTCCGCCCCGTACGGCACCTGGCGGGTGACCGCGATCCACACCACCGCCGGCTGGTCCCAGAAGGGCGAGGTGGACGAGGACTTCGCGATCCTGGAGACGGCCCCCAGCAACGGCCGCGAGGTCGAGGACGTGGTCGGCGGCAACCGGCTGGGCGCCGACGAGCCGTTCGACGCGACCGTCCGGCTCTACGGCTACCCGGGCAACTCCGAGACGCCCATCCTGTGCACCAACACCACCGGGCAGCAGAGCGCCTACCAGCGGGTCGTCCAGTGCCCGGCCTACCCGGCCGGCACCAGCGGCGGTCCGTGGATCAACACCGCGACCGGCGACGTGATCGGCGCGATCGGCGGCTACCAGCAGGGCGGCGACACCGAGGACATCTCGTACAGCGCCTACTTCGACCACACCATCGCGGACCTGTACGCCCAGGCCGAGGCGGCCGCCTCCTGAGCCCGGGGCGGGAAATCCCGCCGGGCCCCGGACATGACGAAGGCCCAGATCCGTGGATCAACTCCACTGATCTGGGCCTCGATTGCACTTCCTGCGAAGTGCCCCCGGTAGGATTCGAACCTACGCACCCGCCTCCGGAGGGCGGTGCTCTATCCCCTGAGCTACGGGGGCCTGCTGGCCTGCCGGCCGCTCGCGCTTCCGACGTGAGAACAGTATCAGGCTTCGGCCATGGTCCGTGCACGGGTTCCGGGAAGATCGTCCGGGCCGGTTCCGTCCGGCGACCAGACGGCGGCCGGGCGGGGGAGCGGGGCAGCGGAAGTGTCCAAAGGCCGGACGGGGCGACGGGGCCGCCGATACCCTCGGTGAGGTGTCGGGAGTGTCCGGGCGGGTCCTCGTGGTGGACGACAGCGAGGTGATCCGCCAGCTGATCAGGGTCAACCTGGAGCTCGAGGGCTTCGAGGTGGTGACCGCCGCCGACGGTGCCGAGTGCCTGGAGGTCATCCGCCGGGTGCAGCCCGACGTGGTGACGCTGGACGTGATGATGCCGCGGCTGGACGGCCTGCGGACGGCGGCCCGGCTGCGGGCGACCCCGGACACCAGCCGGCTGCCGATCGCGATCGTGAGCGCCTGCACCCCGGCGGACCTCGACCTGGGGGAGACGGTCGGGGTGGACGGTTACCTCGGCAAGCCCTTCGACCCGGCCGACCTGGTGGCCCTGGTCCGGCGCCTCGCGGCCGGCGGGCCCGTCGGACCGTCCGCCGGAGAGGCCGGGGGACCGCCCGACGGAGTTCGCCCTGAGCGAACACGGCGTACCGATCACGGCTGAGACCCCCGCAACGACGGCGCCCGGGCGTCTCGACCGGTAAACCGGGTGGCGGGCGGGCACCCCGTCTCGCCTACGCTTGGCGTCGTGACCCCCGCAGACCTTTCCCAGGCAATCCAGGCCGCAGTGAGCTCCGCCGTCGAGGCGGGCGAACTGGCCGTCGCCGTGCCCGAGCACGTGACGGTCGAGCGGCCCAAGAACAGGGACCACGGCGACTACGCGACCAACGTGGCCCTCCAGCTCGCCAAGGCGGCCGGCAAGCCGCCGCGAGCCGTTGCCGAGGTGCTGGCCGAGCGTCTGCGAGGGATCACCGGCGTCACCAAGGTGGACATCGCCGGTCCCGGCTTCCTGAACATCACCCTGGACACCGCCACCGCCGGTGCGCTGGCGCGCACCGTCGTCGAGGCGGGCGAGGCGTACGGCCGCAACGAGGCCCTCAAGGGCCTGAAGATCAACCTGGAGTTCGTCTCCGCCAACCCGACCGGCCCGATCCACATCGGCGGCGTCCGCTGGGCCGCCGTCGGCGACTCGCTGGCGCGCGTGCTGCGGGCCTCCGGCGCCGACGTCACCACCGAGTACTACCTCAACGACGCCGGCGTGCAGATCACCAAGTTCGCCGCCTCCCTCCAGGCCGCCGCGAACGGCCGCGAGGTGCCCGAGGGCGGGTACGTCGGCGAGTACATCGTCGACATCGCCAAGGCGCTCACCGAGGCGGTCCCCGGCGTGCTCGACCTGCCCGAGGCCGAGCAGCTCGACGTCTTCCGCGCCGAGGGCCTGAAGCTCATGGTGGCCGAGATCAAGCGCTCGATGGACGAGTTCGGCACCCACTTCGACGTGTGGTTCTCGGAGCGGACGCTGCACGACTCCGGCGCGGTCGAGAAGGCCATCGACCGGCTGCGCGAGCAGGGCCACGTCTTCGAGCAGGACGGCGCGGTCTTCCTGCGCACCACCGACTTCGGTGACGACAAGGACCGCGTCCTGATCAAGGCCGACGGCGACAAGACCTACTTCGCCGCCGACGCCGCGTACTACCTGTCCAAGCGGGACCGCGGCGCCGAGGTCGCGCTCTACATGCTGGGCGCCGACCACCACGGCTACGTCAACCGCCTCAAGGCCATCGCGGCCTGCGCGGGCGACGACATGAACCACAACATCGAGGTGAAGATCGGCCAGTTCGTGAAGATGCTTCGCGACGGCGAAGAGGTCCGCATGTCCAAGCGGGCCGGCAACATCATCACGATCGACGACGTGGTCGAGTGGATCGGCGTCGACGCCGCCCGCTACACCCTGGCGCGCTCCTCCACGGACTCGACGATCACGCTGGACATCAACCTGCTGACCAGCCAGACCAACGAGAACCCGGTCTTCTACGTCCAGTACGCGCACACCCGGATGTGCGGGGTGGCGCGCAAGGCCGTCGAGCTGGGCGTGGACAAGGGCCCGGCCGAGCAGTTCAGGCCCGAGCTGCTCGCCACCGAGTGGGAGTCCGACGTGCTCGGCCACCTCGCGGAGTTCCCGCGGGTGCTGGCCGCGGCCGGCGAGCTGCGCGAGCCGCACCGGGTCGCCGTGTACCTGGAGAAGCTCGCGGGCAAGTACCACCGCCTGTACGAGAACTGCATGTTCCTGCCCAAGGGCGACGAGGAACTCACCGACACGCACCGGGCCCGCCTCTGGCTGGTCGAGGCGACGCGCACCGTGCTCGCCAACGGGCTCACGCTCCTGGGCGTGACGGCGCCCGAGCGGATGTAGGCACCACCCCCACGTGCACTGCGGGGGGCGGCTGACGGTCAACGGGGACCGTCGCCGCCCCTCGCCATAGGTCTCGAAGGACTTACGAGCATGAGTCGTTCCGCACACCCCGCAGGACCCCGTCACGGCGACGTCCTGCCCGAGGGCCACTACCAGGCCCCGCCCGCCGACCTGAACGCGCTCGACCCCAAGGTCTGGGCGTGCACCGTCGCCCGGAACGCCGAGGGCGTGGCCACCGTCGGCGGCATCGACGTCAAGCGGCTGGCCGCCGAGTTCGGCACCCCCGCCTACGTGCTGGACGAGGAGGACTTCCGGGCCAGGGCGCGCGCCTGGCGGGACGCCTTCGGCACCGAGGCGGACGTCTACTACGCCGGCAAGGCGTTCCTCTCCAAGGCCGTCGTGCGCTGGCTGCACGAGGAGGGCCTCAACGTCGACGTGTGCAGCCCGGGCGAGCTGGCGGTCGCGCTGGCCGGCGGGATGCCGCCGCTGCGGATCGCGCTGCACGGCAACAACAAGTCGGTGGACGAGCTCGAACACGCGGTGAAGACCGGCGTCGGGCACATCGTGGTCGACTCGTACGAGGAGATCGAGCGGCTCGCCGCGATCGCCGCCCGCCAGGGCGTGCGCCAGCAGGTGCTGGTCCGGGTCACCGTCGGCGTCGAGGCGCACACCCACGAGTTCATCGCCACCGCGCACGAGGACCAGAAGTTCGGCCTCTCGCTCACCGGCGGCGCGGCCGCCGAGGCGGTGCGCCGGGTGCTCGGCCACGACAGCCTGGAGCTGCGCGGCATCCACTCGCACATCGGCTCGCAGATCTTCGACATGGCGGGCTTCGAGGTGGCCGCCCGCCGGGTGGTCGGCCTGCTGGCCGGGATCCGTGACGAGCACGGCGTCGAGCTGCCCGAGATCGACCTCGGCGGCGGCCTCGGCATCGCGTACACCAGCGAGGACGACCCGCGCGAGCCGGCCGAGATCGCGGCCGCGCTGGCCGACATCGTCCGCCGCGAGTGCGCCGCCGTGCGGCTGAAGGCGCCCCGGCTGAGCGTGGAGCCGGGCCGGGCGATCGTCGGCCCGACCGCGTTCACGCTGTACGAGGTCGGCACCGTCAAGCCGCTGGAGGGCCTGCGCACCTACGTCAGCGTGGACGGCGGGATGTCCGACAACATCCGCACCGCGCTCTACGACGCCGAGTACTCGGTGGCCCTGGTATCGCGCACCAGCGAGGCGGAGCCGATGCTGGTGCGGGTGGTCGGCAAGCACTGCGAGTCCGGCGACATCGTCGTCCGGGACGCCTTCCTGCCGGCCGACCTGGCCCCGGGCGACCTGGTCGCGGTGCCCGCCACGGGCGCCTACTGCCGCTCGATGGCGAGCAACTACAACCACGCCCTGAAGCCTCCCGTGCTCGCCGTCAAGGACGGTGCGGCTCGGGTGATCGTCCGGCGCGAGACGGAGGAGGATCTCCTGCGTCTGGATATCGGATGACGAAATCCTTGTCTCAGATCATGGAACGACCGTAGATCCGTACGGAAAGTCCCGGAGACTGGTACGGACCGAAGTTTCCGGCGGCCACGGAAAACCCGCCGGAAATTACCGAAGCACGAAGAATGCAGAGCGGAGTCGGATGATGCGTACGCGCCCGCTGAAGGTGGCGTTGCTGGGTTGTGGTGTGGTGGGCTCCGAGGTGGCGCGCATCATGACGACGACGGCCGACGACCTCGCCGCTCGCATCGGTGCTCCGGTCGAGCTCGCCGGGATCGCGGTGCGCCGGGCCGGGCGGACCCGCCCCGGCGTCCCCGAGCACCTGATCACCACCGACGCCGAGGCCCTGGTCAACCGGGGTGACATCGACGTGGTGGTCGAGGTGGTGGGCGGCATCGAGCCGTCCAGGTCGCTGATCCTTTCCGCCTTCGCGCAGGGCGCCTCGGTGGTCAGCGCCAACAAGGCGCTGCTCGCCAAGGACGGCACCGAACTGCACGCCGCGGCCGCCGAGGCCGGGGTGGACCTGTACTACGAGGCCGCGGTGGCGGGCGCGATCCCGCTGCTGCGCCCGCTGCGCGAGTCCCTCGCGGGCGACAAGGTCAACCGGGTGCTGGGCATCGTCAACGGCACCACCAACTTCATCCTCGACAAGATGGACACCACCGGCGCCGGCTACTCGGAGGCGCTGGAGGAGGCCACCGCGCTGGGCTACGCCGAGGCCGACCCGACGGCCGACGTCGAGGGCTTCGACGCCGCCGCCAAGGCCGCGATCCTGGCCGGCATCGCCTTCCACACCAAGGTCACCGCGGCGGACGTCTACCGCGAGGGCCTCACCGAGGTGACCGCGGCCGACATCGCCTCCGCCAAGGAGATGGGCTGCGTGGTCAAGCTGCTCGCGATCTGCGAGCGGGCCGCCGACGGCGAGTCCGTCACCGCGCGCGTCCACCCGGCGATGATCCCGCTCTCGCACCCGCTGGCCTCGGTCCGCGAGGCGTACAACGCGGTGTTCGTGGAGGCCGAGGCGGCCGGCCGGCTGATGTTCTACGGCCCCGGCGCGGGCGGCTCGCCGACCGCCTCCGCGGTGCTCGGCGACCTGGTCGCGGTCTGCCGCAACAAGCTGGCCGGCGCCACCGGTCCCGGTGACTCGGTGTACACCAGGCTGCCGGCCAAGCCGATGGACGAGGTGGTCACCCGCTACCACGTCAGCCTGGACGTGGACGACCGCGCGGGCGTGCTCGCCCAGGTGGCGTCCGTCTTCGCCGAGCACGGCGTCTCCATCGACACCGTGCGCCAGCAGGGCCGCGACGGCGACGCCTCGCTCGTCGTGGTCACCCACCGTGCCACCGACGCCGCGCTGTCGGCGACGGTCGACAAGCTCCGCGCGCTGGACAGCGTGCGGGACGTGGCCAGCATCATGCGGGTCGAAGGGGAATAAGGAACCAGCCATGAACGCCGTTGCCGAGAACGTCGTCCGAGGCGCGCACACCCACCAGTGGCGCGGCCTGATCGAGGAGTACCGGGACCGCCTGCCGGTCACCGCGGCCACCCCGGTGGTCACCCTGTTGGAGGGCGGCACGCCCCTGGTCCCCGCCCAGGTGCTCTCCGAGCGCACCGGCTGCGAGGTCTACCTCAAGGTCGAGGGCGCCAACCCGACCGGCTCCTTCAAGGACCGCGGGATGACGATGGCCATCTCCAAGGCCAAGGAGGAGGGCGCGCAGGCGGTCATCTGCGCGTCCACCGGCAACACCTCGGCCTCCGCCGCCGCGTACGCGGTGCGGGCCGGGATGGTCTCCGCGGTGCTCGTCCCGCAGGGCAAGATCGCCCTCGGCAAGATGGGCCAGGCGCTGGTGCACGGCGCCAGGATCCTCCAGGTCGACGGGAACTTCGACGACTGCCTGACGCTCGCACGCGAACTGTCCGAGAAGTACCCGGTGGCGCTGGTCAACTCGGTGAACCCGGTGCGGATCGAGGGCCAGAAGACCGCGGCCTTCGAGATCGTCGACATGCTCGGCGACGCCCCCGACATCCACGTCCTGCCGGTCGGCAACGCGGGCAACATCACCGCGTACTGGAAGGGCTACCGCGAATATGCGGCCGACGGCATGTCGACCCGCACCCCGCGGATGTGGGGCTTCCAGGCCTCCGGCTCGGCCCCGATCGTGGACGGCGCGCCGGTGCTCAAGCCGCAGACCATCGCCACCGCGATCCGGATCGGCAACCCGGCCTCCTGGGACTTCGCGATCGCCGCGCGGGACGAGTCCGGCGGCCTCATCGACAAGGTGACGGACCGTCAGATCCTGTCCGCCTACCGGCTGTTGGCCTCGCAGGAGGGCGTCTTCGTGGAGCCCGCCTCGGCCGCCTCGGTGGCCGGTCTGCTGGCCAAGGCGGAGGCCGGCCTGGTCGACCCCGGCCAGCGGATCGTCTGCACCGTGACCGGCAACGGCCTCAAGGACCCGGACTGGGCGGTGGCCGGCGCGCCGCAGCCGCAGGTCGTCCCGATCGACCCGGAGGCGGCCGCCCGGAGCCTCGGGCTGCTCGACTGACGGGCTGTGACACCCGGCGGGCCGACCCTTTCGGGGGCCGGCCCGCCGAAGTTCTCCGCTGACCGCTTCCGTGTCAACCGAGCCGCGCACCGCCGTCCGTTCCCGGTGCGCATTCCGGCCAGAACCGCAACACACCGGATCGAAGGCCCACGGGGTGTACCGCTCGGGAACCTCTCTTCGATACTCTGGCTTCGGCCGTGTGGCACATGCCCCGGGCCCGGCGGGTCCGGGCCGCGCCGACCGTCGCGACCGCCCGCCCCGGAGGGGCCGCGGTCCGTTCCCCACCCTCGCACCGACGACGCGCTCCGCGCCGCCCGATTTCCCCAGGAGAGTCCACCGCATGGCCGGTCCTGCGTTCCGTGCCGCCGCCGTCCGGGTCAGGGTTCCCGCGACCAGCGCCAACCTCGGCCCCGGCTTCGACGCCTTCGGGCTCGCGCTGGGCCTGTACGACGACGTGGTCGTCCGGGTCGCCGACTCCGGCCTCTCCGTCGACATCGCCGGTGAGGGCGCCGAGACGCTGCCGCGCGACGAGCGCCACCTGCTGGTCCGCGCGATGCGCGCCGCCTTCGACCGGCTCGGCGGCCAGCCGCGGGGCCTCGAAATCGTCTGCGCCAACCGGATACCGCACGGCCGCGGCCTCGGCTCCTCCTCGGCCGCCATCTGCGCCGGCATCGTGGCCGCCCGGGCGGTGACGATCGGCGGACCGTCCGCGCTGGACGACGACGCGCTGCTGGCCCTCGCCTCCGAGCTGGAGGGCCACCCGGACAACGTCGCGGCCTGCCTGCGCGGCAACTTCACCATCGCCTGGACCGACGAGGAGTCGGCCAGGGCGGTCGCGCTGGAGCCGTCCGAGCAGGTCGTCCCCGTGGTGTTCGTACCGGCCGGCGAGGTGCTGACCGAGACCGCGCGCGGACTGCTGCCGAAGACCGTCCCGCTGGCCGACGCCGCCGTCAACGCCGGCCGCTCCGCGCTGCTGGTGGAGGCGCTGACCAGGCGCCCCGAGCTGCTCCTCGCCGCCACCGAGGACCGGCTGCACCAGGACTACCGCGCCTCCGCGATGCCGGACAGCGCCGCGCTGGTCGGCGCACTGCGCGCCGAGGGCGTCCCCGCGGTCATCTCCGGGGCCGGTCCGACCGTGCTGGCGCTCACCGACGAGGCGGGCGCCGACGGGGTGCTCTCCTTCGCCGGGCACCACGGCCACGGCGGTGACCCGGCGTTCGCCGCGCACCGCCTGGACGTCGACCGGGCCGGGGCCGTCGTGCTCCCACTGGACGTCTGAGCAGCGCGAACGGCCCGTCCGGGGCCCGGCGCAGGCACCCTGCCGAGCCGGCCCCGACGGACACGATTGGCAAGCGCAAGGCTGGGGAATGTCTCAGGGGGTCGGTAGTGTTAACCTCATTGCTGCACCAGGTGCCCTCCGGGGCTAGGTGCACCGCGTCCCGATCCCCGCGCTCCACGGCAGTGGAGTCCCGGCGATGCACGGGGCGACGATTCTCCGGGAGCCCACCGCAGCGCGTACGCAGCCTGCCTGCGCACATGCGGCCGCATCCCGAAGCCGTGACGGCACCTGACTCCCACCCGCGGCCTCCCACCTAGAGGCCAGGACGGGCGGAGCGCGGGCCACCGTCACGCGACGGGGGCCCGGGATTCGCAGGAAGCGTGGGGGTTACGCCCCCAGGGGAGGTCGACACACGACCGGCCCACGCGCCACTCAGCACCACCGTGCTTCACGCACCGCACCTCGTACGTAGCTCTCCCTCGACGGGCTCCCGCCATTCGAGGGATCACCGCCTCGGACCGACGCAGTCGAGCGTTGGTCAGGACAGCACAACCGGTCGCCGAGCCAGACAGGCCGACGTCCGCTCCAGGGAAGGACCCTTAGTGAGCGACTCCACCGATCTGATGGGCGCGCGCCCGGACGCCGAAGCGTCGGACGCAGCCGCCCCCGCTGCCCCGGCGCGGCGCCGCCGCAGTGCCGCCGCGGGCCTGGACGGCATGGTCCTGGCCGAGCTCCAGAAGCTCGCCGCGGACCTTGGCATCACCGGTACCGGACGCATGCGCAAGAGCCAGCTGATCGAGACCATCAAGGAGAAGAGCGGCGGGGACCCGCTGCTCGCCGCCGGTGGCGCCGCCCCGGCCGCCAAGCGCGCCGCCGCCAAGGCGGACGCCGAGGCCCCGGCCGAGAAGCCGGCCCGGCGCACCAAGGCCGCCGCCGCCAAGGC
>NZ_MSJQ01000192.1 GCF_014596515.1 Streptomyces sp. CBMA156 | reverse complement strand
TCGCCGACCTCTCCGCCGCCCGCTGGCTGGACGCCCCCGACCTCACCCCCACCGCGGCCCGGCTGCGCGCGGCCACCGGCGTGGACGGGTTCCGGCCCGCCACCCGCTACCAGGGCACCGACCTGCACGGGCTGCTCGCGCTGGTGGCGGCCGGGCACGGGCTCACCCTGCTGCCCGAGCCGGTGCTCGCGGGGGCGCTCGGAGCGGCGCTCGGAGTCGGGTACGCGCCGATCGCCGTGCCCAGGCTGGTGCACCGCACCGAACTCGTCCACGGCAGCCTGCCGGAGGGGCCGGCGGCGCTGCTGGCGCTGCTGCTGGAGCGGTCCAGGGCCTGAGGGCCGGCCGGCGGCGCCGAAAACCGGGTTGCGTGGGCCGCCGGTGCCGGTGACATGATCACGCGATGAGCACCGGAATCATCATCAGACGGGTACGGATCGAGGACTGGCCGCAGGCCAGGGACCTCCGCCTGGAAGCGCTGCTGGACCCGGTCGCGTCCGTGGCCTTCCTGGAGAGGCACGAGCAGGCCGCGGCCAGACCGGACGAGTTCTGGCAGGAGCGCACCACCCGGGCCGCGACGGACCCGCACGTGGCGCAGTTCATCGCGCAGGCCGAGGACGGGAGCTGGCTCGGCTCGATGACCGGGGTGGTCGAACGGGCCGGCGGGAACGGGGCCCTGGAGGGCGATGTCGTCGAGGTCGACCAGGTGCACGTGGTCGGGGTCTACGTCCGGCCGCGGGCGCGGGGCACCGGGCTGGCGGGCGAGCTGATCAGGACCGTCCAGGAGTGGGCGTGGTCGCTCACCGAGCCCCGGATCGAGCGGGTGCGGCTGTTCGTCCACGAGGACAACGCCAGGGCCGAGGCGATGTACCTGAAGGCCGGCTTCGAGCGCACCGGCGTGGCACTGCCGGTGCCCGGCGACCGGACCCGCCGGGAGACCGAACTGGCGGTCCCGCGGGGCTGACCGGCCGACGGGGGGTGGGCTCGGGGCCCGGCGCGCGGGCCCCGCGACGGTTGTGGAGGCGCGGGCACCAGGCGTTCACGCCCCCGGGTCTGACGGTGGCCGGCCGGACGGTGCTGTCATGAACGCAGTCGCCCGGCGAGGGGCCGGGCCGGCCGAGGAGTGCTTCCCCCATGATGCTCCGTCACCGTCTCACCGTCATCGCCTCGGCGGCCGCCCTCGCGGCCGCCGGGCTCGCCACCGGCACCGCGCGGGCCGCCGGACCCGTCGCCGGGCAGGCCCCGCTCACGACGGGTTGTTCGCAGGCGTACCTGCCGCTGCCCGACCCGAACTGCACCCCGGGTGCGTACAACCCGGACGTCACCCAGGCGACCATCGGGCAGACCATCTGCGTCTCCGGCTGGACCGCCACCGTCCGCCCGCCGACCAGCTACACCAACGCGCTGAAGGTGCAGCAGATCGCGGCCTACGGCTACGCGGACACCAGCACGGCGGACTACGAGGAGGACCACTTCGTCCCGCTGGAACTCGGCGGTGCCCCGCGCGACCCGGCCAACCTGTGGCCCGAGCCGCGTTACGGCAGCCAGCCGGCGCAGAGCAAGGACTCCGTCGAGACCAAGCTCAAGAACGCGGTGTGCGGCGGCCGGGTCGGTCTCGACGCGGCCCGCGGCGCGATCGCGAACGACTGGACCACCGCGCTCGGCGTCCTGGGGCTGTGAGGCCGGCTCCCCGGGAGCCGGCCTGAAGGAACCGCCAGGAGCCCGGCCGTGCGGGCGGGCGCCCGCCCGCACGGCCGCCGGGTGTCAGTGCCCGTCGCAGCCCGGCAGGGCCTCGCACATCGGCGCCGTCATGCCGGTGCCGACGTACTTGTCCTCGGGGGCCTTCCAGGGGTCCTTGGGCTGGGCGCCGGCCTTGGCGGTGGCCCAGACGGCCAGCTCGCTGACCACCCCGCCGTCGCTGACCACGTACTCGTGCAGGGTGACGGTGCCGCCGTCGGCCTGCGGGACGGTCAGGACGGCGGCGAAGTAGGGCGCGTCCTGGGCACTGTCGACCTTCACGGTGGCGCCGGGCGCGGTCTTGGCGCAGGACTTGAGCGCCTCCGTCAGGCGGCCCTCGGCCAGCTTGGTGGACTGCTTGACGGCGCTGCTGCGGGTCGGGTCGCCGTGGAACAGCAGGGTCTGCTGGGCGGTCCAGCGGTCCCCGCCGAAGCCGACCGAGGCCTTCGCGGTGGCGGTGCCGGTGAACAGCGGCTCGTCGTCCTTGGCGAGCGCCTCGCGGCACAGCTCCATGCCCTTGAACTGGACCGGGCCGGAGAGCTGCTTGGCGTTGGCCGCCAGCGGCGTGTAGTGGTAGCTCTCGTCCATCGGGATGCTCTTGGTGTCCATCCAGGCCTTGTCCGGTATGCCCTTCTCGGACCCGGTCGGCTTGGTGGGGTTGGTGGTGGGCGTGCCGCCGGCCGCCGGGGCGGCGGTCTTTCCGGCGTCCTCGCCGGAGTCCTCCGGGCCGCAGGCGCTCAGGGCACCCAGGCAGACGAGGACTGCGGCGGTGGCGGTGACGAGTCTGACGGTGCGCAACTGACGGTTCCTCGGGTGTCCGGTGGCGTGGATCGGGGTCGGTCGCGGGCCGGCCGCGGGCCGCCGGTGGGCGGTGCGGTCCGTCGGTCCTCGCCACCCGGTCGACCGGTGGTCGCGGGCCTGCGGCATGGCGGCTCCTCCCCCGTGCGTACGGCCGCCGGGCTCCTCGCGCCCTCGTCCGCCCGGGGACTGAGGGGCGGTCAGCAGCGGTGGCGCGTCGACGGCGTCGAAAACCTATGCCACCGGACCGCCGGGAGCAAAGCCGGGTTCCGGCCGGAGGGACGGATTCCCGATCGGCGCCGACGAGGCCGGTGGGCCGGCCGTGAGCGGGCGCGGGGTACCGCCGGGTGGGGTGCGGGGTGCGCCAGGGGCGTGCGATCGCATCCTGGCGCGGGGCCGGGCGGCGCATCCGTGCTGGTGGGGGCGGGTGTGCCGGGCCGTACGGGAGCGCCGGCGGCCGGTGGACGGTCGCGGTCAGCCGACCCGGCCGCCGACACCGGAGCGGCCCGCCGGCACGCCGTCGAGGGTGACCACGGTCTGCTTCCCGACGGCCTCGCCGAGCACGTCGGTGATCGCCCCGGTGGCCGCCGCGACCAGACGGGCGGGCGCGTCCGGCACCTGCGGCAGGTGGTAGGCCGCCTCCCGCATGCTCAGCGTGACCACCGGTGCGGCCTCCTCGGTCGGCACCCCGCCGATGCCCCGGCGGCGCTGCGGGACCCCGATCAGCTCGACCGCGACCAGGGGGCGGAACCGCTCGCCGAAGACCACGGCGACGGCCCCGGTGAGGGCGGCGATGAGCTTCGGCTCGACGTCGGCGTCGAGCGACTCCTCGCGGATGTGCAGGCTCAGGTGCGGCATGGTGGAGCTCCGTTCGGCTCGGTTCGTACGATGGACGGACAGACTCGCTTTGCACATAAAACAGCTTTGCTATCAAAGATAACTGGGGAGGGGTGTGCGATGTCAACGCCCGGGGGAGAACCGCGCGACGGGCAGCCGGCCGGCGGGGAGGGGCTCGACGACGCCGTGCGGTCGATGCTGCTGCTGATGCCCCGGCTGGTCGGGCGGGCCAAGCGGATCCCCGTCCCCGAACCGCTGCGCGGCTTCGCGCTGGCGCCCCGTCACCTGTCGCTGCTCGCCTGTCTGCTGCTGGACGGGCCGATGGGCGTCAACGACCTCGCCGCCCGGCTGGAGGTCGCCCCCACCACGGCCAGCCTGATGGTCGGCGACCTCAGCCGGCAGGGCATCCTCGAACGGCGCGAGGACGAGGCCGACCGCCGGCGCCGCATCGTCGCCGTCACCCCCGGGCAGCTGCCCGCGATCGAGGCCTGGCTCGCCCCGGGCGCCGCCGCCTGGCGTACGGCCCTCGGACCGCTCGGCCCGGCGCAGCGGCGCCTGGTGGTCGACACGCTGCTGGCGTACGAGGCGGCGGTGGGGCGGGAGCGGGGCTGACGCGCGGGCCGGCCGCGGGTGCCGGCCGTGCGTGCTAGCCGTGGGTGGTCCGCCGGAAGAGCGCGGCGAGCAGGAAGGGGACGCCGAACAGCCCGGAGCCCGCGGCCTGGGCGGCCATCGGGCGGATCTCCAGCGGGGTGAACTCACGGAAGAGCGAGCGGAGTTCGTCCGGCGAGTAGGCGAGGCCGCCCTCCAGGGTGCCCAGCCGGTAGAGCTCCTCGTCGGACCGCTCGGAGCCCATCGCGCCGGCCGCGAACGCGGTGACGCCGAAGTGCCCGCCCGGCGCCAGGACCCGGTCGAGGAGGGCGAGGTAGCTGACCCGCCGGTGCGGCGCGAGGTGGTGCAGGCAGCCGGAGTCGTAGACCAGGTCGTAGTGGGCGTCGGGGAGTTCGGCGTCGAAGACGTCGGCCCGGTGGAACCGGAGGCCGGTGCCGGGGCCGGCCTCGCGGGCGCGCTCCTCGGCCCAGGCGATGGCGGTGGCGGAGAGGTCGACGGCGTCCACCTCGAAGCCGAGCGAGGCGAGGTGGATCGCGTTGCGGCCGGCGCCGCAGCCGAGATCGAGGACCCGGCCGGGGGAGAGCAGGCCGCGGTCCAGGTAGGAGGCCAGGTTTTCGTCCGGCTCGGGCGCGAAGAACGGGCGCCCGGCGGACCGGTCCGCGTAGAACCGGTCCCAGAACGGCGCGGCCGGCGGAAAGAGGCCGTCGAGCAGAGTGAGGACGTCCTCGGTGGTGCGGATCGTACGGTTCATGCCGCCGAGCGTAGGCGGTTCGGCGGGTGGTCGCGCGGGGCGCGAAATCCCCTCTGCGGTGGGTGACCGGGGCTTTCCGCGGCAGACCGGAGCCGGGCCTTTCGGGGCCGGAGCGGCGCTCGGCGGTGCCCTTCTCCAGAGCCGGGAAGGGCCCTTTCCGAGGGGCGGGGAGACGGGCCGGAACGGCGGCCGGCGTAACGCTTCGGCCAAACCTCCGGCGGTGCTCGGTATCCGGCGATCGCCGGTGGAATTCCGTCCGGGAAATGGAATACGGGGAATGGAGGGACACATTCGGTCCGGGTAAGTCAACATTTACATTTCCGGAATCCCTCTGCATAGTGACGGGTCGAACCGAGAGGGGCCTTCCTTGTCGCAGATCAATGAGAACGCCGAACGCCAGGTGGAGTTGGAGCGGGCGCGGGTGTCCGCCATCGGCGCGCTGTTCGACGAGCGGCTCGCCGGGGCGCGGGCATCGCTGGGGCAGGTGCTGGCCTCGGTGGCGGACGGTGCGGGCGAGGTGTACGAGCGGGAGGTGGCGGCCGGGCGGCTGGCCGGTGAGGTGCGGCGGTTGGAGGGGGCCGAGGGCGGGCTGGTGTTCGGCCGGATCGACCTGGCGGACGGGATGGTGCTGCGGATCGGGCGGCTGGGCCTGCAACGCGACGAGGACGAGCTGCCGCTCCTGGTGGACTGGCGGGCGGAGGCGGCCCGCTCCTTCTACGAGGCGACGCCGGTCCATCCGATGGGGCTGCGGCGCCGCCGTCATCTGAGCCTGACGGGCCGTACGGTGGTCGGGCTCAGCGACGAACTGCTGGACGGCTCGGAGCCGACCGCCGGGGACGTCGTCGGCGACGGCCCGTTGGCGGCGGCGCTCCAGGCGCGGCGTACGGGGCGGATGGGGACGGCGGTCGCGACGCTCCAGGCGGAGCAGGACGCGATCGTCCGGTCCTCGCACCGGGGGGTGACGGTGGTGCAGGGCGGCCCCGGCACCGGAAAGACGGTGGTGGCGCTGCACCGTGCCGCGTACGTGCTGTACGCGTTCCCGAAGGCGGCCGAGCACGGGGTGCTGGTGCTGGGCCCGAACGCGCGGTTCCTGGACTACATCTCCCAGGTGCTGCCCTCGCTCGGGGAGAACGACGTCGTCCTGGCGACGTGCGAGGAACTGGCGGGCGTCGTACCGGGCGCCGTGGAGGGGTTCGCGGCGGCGCGGCTCAAGGGCGGTGCCGTACTGGCCGACGCTCTGGCCGGGCTGGTCCGTTCGCGGCAGGCCCCGGACGGGGACTTCACGGTCAGGGTCGGGCAGGAGTGGGTCCGGCTGGAGGAAGGGGAGGTCGCCGGGGTGCGGCAGGCGGCCCAGGCGAGCGGTCTCGCGCACAACCGGGCGCGCCGGGTGTTCCTGGAGCTGCTGGTCGACGCGCTGACCGGCGCGCTGGCCCGGGACACGGCCGCGACGCTGGAGCGGCTCGACGCCGAGGTCATGCAGCTCACCGGGGTCGACCTCGACCGGATGGCGGCCCGGGACCTGCGCAACCTCGGCATCGACGACCCGCCCGCCACGGGGGCCGACGAGTTCGACGCCGACGCCGTCCGCGCCGCACTCCTGGACGACCCGCACCTCGACCGGGCCGTCGACGGGCTCTGGCCGCGGCTGGTGCCCGGCGACCTGGTCGGCGCCCTGCTGGCCGACACCGACAAGTTGGCCGAGCACCTGCCGCAACTCACGGACGAGGAGCGGGCGTTGCTGCTGCGTTCACCCGGAGCACCGTGGACCGACGCCGACCTGCCGCTCCTCGACGAGGCGGCGAGCCTGGTCGACGGCCCGCCCGGGCGGACCTTCGGGCACGTCGTCGTCGACGAGGCGCAGGAGCTGACCGCCATGCAGTGGCGGATGATCGTGCGCCGCTGCCCCGGCAGGTCGATGACGCTGGTCGGCGACTTCGCGCAGGCGGGTCCTGCGACGGCCGCGCGGGACTGGAACGAGGCGCTCGACCCGCACGTCGGCCGGCGCTTCGACCTGCGGACGCTGACCGTCAGCTACCGGACCACGGAGGAGATCCTGGCCACCACGGGGGAGTTGCTCGCCCGGATCGCCCCGGGGCAGCCGCCCGTGCGGTCGATCCGGCACGGGGAGGAACCCCGTACGGTCGCGGTGGAACCGCGGCGGCTGGCGGGGGATCTCCTCCGGGAGCTGCGGGCGCAGAGCGCCGCGCACCCGGGCGAGCTGCTCGGGGTGGTGTGCGCGGATGACAAGGTGGCGGAGCTGGCCGCCGCGGGGGTCGAGCGGTACGCCCGGCTGGTGCCGGCGTCGCAGGCGCGCGGCCTGGAGTTCGACGAGGCCGTCGTGGTCGACCCGGACGGGATCGTCGCCGCCCGCCCGGCCGGTGAGCGGGACCTGTACGTCGCCCTCACCCGCGCCACCAAGCGGCTGTGCACGGTCACCGTGCGGTCGGCGGGCGGGTAGGCCCTCCTCCGAGCCGAGGGAGCGGTTGACCACCGTCGCCATCGCCATCGCCATCGCCGTCACGCCCGCTCGGCGATCCGGTGCACCCCGGCCCCCCGGATGCTAGGTTTTGAGCGCGTTCAGATGGCCGGTGTGCAGGGGGAGAGCATGGTGGCGGTGCCGGTGAGTGCCCGGTGGATGTCCGGGCTGGGGGTCGGGGCGTTCCTGCTGCCCCTGGTCTCCGTGGTGGCGGGCTCCGGGCAGGGTGTGGTGTCCGCGTTCGGGCTGCTGTGCGTCCTGCTGGGCGTCATGCCGTGTGCCGTTCCGCCGTTCTTCCGGCGGCGGGACCACTTCCGGGTCGCCTGCGCGGCCGCCGGGATGACGGTGGCGGCGGTGTCGCTGCCGACGGGACTCTTCGGCGTCATGGCCGCGCTGTTCGTCGGCGGCTGGCTGTCCTACCTCACCCTCCTCGCCCTCCTGGCCCTCCCAGCCACCGCGATCGCCGGCCTGATCGCCGGGTTCCAGCGGGCCAGGGGCGGCGAGTGCGGCCGCCGCGCGGCCGTGGTCGCCTGGGTGTTCACGGCGGTCACGGTGATCGGCTGGACGTACCTCGCCGTCCGGGCGCTGACCTGGGAACGGCCCTTCGCCTCGCACAGCAGCTAGGGCCCGGCCGTTGGGCGCCCCGCGGGCGCGAGCGTGAGGACGGGCCCCTAGGATCGCCGGATGATCACCGTTCCGCCCGGCCGCGTCACGCTCTCCGACCGTCGTACCCAGCAGAGTTGGGCCGTCGACGTCGCCTCGTACGAGCTGGCGGCCTGTCCGGTGACCCGCGAGCAGTACGAAGGCACGACCGGTGACCGCCGCCCGGCGCACAGCGTCTCCTGGCTCGACGCCGTCCACTACTGCAACGAGCTCTCCCGGCGCGAGGGCCGCACTCCCGCCTACGCGGCGGACGGCGAGGACGTCTCCTGGGACCGCACCGCCGACGGCTACCGGCTGCCCACCGAGGCGGAGTGGGAGCACGCCTGCCGCGCCGGCACCGAAGGACCGCGCTACGGCCCGCTGGACGAGATCGCCTGGTACCGCGGCAACTCGGACGAGCGCCCGCACGAGGTCGGCGGGCTGCGCCCGAACGCCCACGGGCTGCACGACCTGCTCGGCAACGTCTGGGAGTGGTGCTGGGACCGCTACGACCCCGCGGTGTACGGGGACTACCGCGTGCTGCGCGGCGGCGGCTGGTTCGACGAGCACTGGAGCTGCCGCGCCTCCGTCCGCCGCCGCAGCCACCCGACGCTGCGGATCGACGACGTGGGCTTCCGGCTCGCGCGGTCGCTCTCCGGAGGGAGCGCGGGCGCGGCGGGGGAGGCCGCGGCGCGCTGAACCGCAGGCCCGCGGGGCATCCGCGCGCATTCCCCGGCGGCATGAGGAACCGTCACCCCGTCCACGCGCGTTGACGCCTGCATGAGTGATGAGAGAGCCGAGGAAGGCGTTTCCCTGCGCCCCATCGTCGAGGCCGACCTGTCCGCCATCGACGCGTTGCTGAACGAGCCCGAGGCGCTGGGCGAGTTCCAGTGGTACGGCTGGCAGGACCCGCAGCGGTTCCGCCGCCGGTGGGCGGAGAACGGGCTGCTCGGGGACGAGCAGTGGGTGTTCGCGGTCGTCGCCGGGGGCGAGTTCGCCGGCTTCGTCGCCGCCGGCCGCGCCGGGGTACGGCCGGCCGCCCCGTACTGGACCCTCGGCGTGCAGCTGCTGCCGAAGGCGCGCGGCCGGGGGATCGGCACGCGCGCCCAACGGCTGCTGGTGGACTACCTGTTCGCGCACACGCCGGTGATGCGGCTGGAGGCGGACACCGAGGCGGGCAACCTGGCCGAGCAGCGCGTCCTGGAGAAGCTCGGCTTCACCCGGGAGGGCGTCCAGCGCGCGGTGACCTTCCGTGCCGGGGAGTGGCGCGACGTCGTCCGCTACAGCCTGCTGCGCACCGACCCCCGGCCCTAGACCCGCTCCGGCCCTAGACCCGCTCCGGACCTAGACCCGCCCCGGGCGGTGCCCGTCCGGGGCCGCGTCCCCGAACTTCCGGGCGAGGTAGCTGAACCAAGTCTGCTGGAAGGTGGCCGCGAGCTGCGACTCGGGGGCGAACAGGTCGAAGGCGTGGTAGGCGCCGGGGTACAGGTGCATTTCGACCGGGACCCCGTGGGCGCGCAGGCGGGTCGCGTAGTCGAGGTCCTCGTCGCGGAAGCAGTCGAGTTCGCCGACCGCGATGAACGTGGGTGGCAGCGAGCCGAGATCGTCCGCGCGGGAGGGCGCCGAGTACGGGGAGACCTCGTCGGTTCCGGCGCGGTCGCCCAGGATCGTCTGCCAGGCGAGGATGTTGGTGGAGCGGTCCCAGATGCCGATGTCGGTGATCTCGTGGCTCGACGCGGTCAGGTTGCGGTCGTCGAGCATGGGGTACGTCAGCGACTGGAACAGCGGTGCCGCGCCGCCGCGGTCCCGGACCAGCAGTGCGGTGGCCGCCGCGATGCCCCCGCCTCCGCTCTGGCCCGCGATGCCGATGCGGGCTCCGTCCAGGCCCAGGGCGCCGGCTTCGCGGCCGAGCCACTGGTAGGCGACGAAGCCGTCCTCGGCGGCACCGGGGGAGGGGGTTTCCGGGGCCAGCCGGTAGTCGACCGCGGCGACGGCGCACCCGAGCCGGGAGCACAGCTGCTTGAGCCACGGGTCGTCCTGGGCGGCGAAGCCGAGCACCTGCCCGCCGCCGTGGAACCAGAGCATCACCGGCAGCGGCCCCGGCGCGGCGGTGGGCCGCAGCAGGCGGACGGGTACGTCCGGGCCGTCCGCCCGGCTCACCCGGTATTCCTCCGTGACGACGGACGGGTCGTCGGGCGTGCCGGCGGCGACCGACTCGGCGAAGGAGCGGAGTGCCTCGCGGGTCGCGGCGATGTCGGTCAGGTCGAAGGCGCCGTTGGGGGTCATCGGGACGCCGTCGAGGGCCTGGCCGAGTTCCCGGTCCATCAGCAGACGGGAGACGGGCATGGGTGGGCCTGCTTTCCATGGGGAGGGCGCCGCGGACCGGCGCCGTTGTCGGTGGGTGAGCGGGGGATTCAGGCCCGGAACTCGTCGATGACGACCACTCCGGTCGGCCCGTAGGTCTCCAGGGACTCCAGGACCCCGCTCGCCTCGTGCAGGCCGACGGTGCGGGTCACGATCCGGCCGGGGTTGAGGCGGCCGGCCTCGATCATGTTGAGCATCGTGCCGAAGCGCTGGCCCTGCATGCCGAACGCGCTCAGGAACTCCAGCTCCTTGACCATCATCACGTCGACTGGCAGCGCGACGTCACCCTTCTCGGCGCCGGTGGTGTGCCCGAGCTGGAGGTGGCGGCCGCGCGTCCGCAGGGACAGGACGGAGTTGCGGCAGGCCTCGGCGATCCCGACGGCGTCGACGGACACGTGGGCGCCACCCCTGGTGAGGGTCTTCACCGCCTCCGTCGGATCGTCCGTGGCCGCGTTGACGGTGTGGACGGCGCCCAGGGCGCGCGCGGCCGCCAGCTTCTCCTCGTTGATGTCGATCGCGATGACGTTGGCGCCGGTCGCCGCGGCGATCTCCACCGTCGACAGGCCCATGCCGCCGCCGGCTCCGTACACCGCGACCCATTCCCCGCCGCGGACCCGGGCCTGGTCGACGACGCCGTGGAAGGCGGTCATGTAGCGGCAGGCCAGGGCGGCGACGTCGACGAAGCCGACGGACTCCGGCATCTCGACCAGGTTGACGTCGGCGAAGCGGACCATGACGTACTCGGCGAAGGCGCCCCAGTAGGACACCCCGGGCACGAGCGAGTCCACGTGGTCGCAGACGTGCTGGTTGCCGCTGCGGCACATCTCGCAGGACCCCTCGCCGGGGTTCATCGGGAAGATGACGCGGTCGCCCTCCTTCCATCCCCGCACCTCCCGGCCGACCTCCACGACGGTGCCGGCGAACTCGTGGCCGAGCACGAACGGGGCCTCGACCCGAGGCCCTCCCGTCCAGAAGTCCCCGGCCCACAGGGCCCAGTCGGTGCGGCAGATGCCGTTCGCCCCGACGCGCAGGACGGCGCCGTCCGGCGGGCACACCGGGTCGGGCACCTCGCGGATGACGAGCGGCTGGTGGAGTTCCTCGATGACTGCGGCGCGCATGGGCGCGACCTCCTCGTGTGTGGTGAGCGGTGCGTGGCGAGCGGTCCGCGGTCGGTGCTGCGGAGCGGCGGACCCTCGCAATGTCCACCGGTTCAAGCGGTGGACTTGGAAGCTATGCGCTTGCCGAGCTTCATGTCAACCGCATAAAGTGGTGGACATGAACGACGAGGGTGGCCGACGTGAAGGGCGCCAGCGCGCCAAGACCGACTTCCGGTTCGACGACGCGCGGCTGTGCTTCGCCTTCGCCGGCACGCTGGCCGACCGCGGCGCGGACGTGCACGTCGAACGGCTGGTCCTGCCGGAGGACCTGAGCCGCTGGTGCGTGGAGAGCGGCTGCACCACGGCCGCGCCGGTCTGTACCGAAGCCGACCTGGAGCGCGCCAGGGCGCTGCGCGAGGCGATCCAGCGGACGGGCCGGGCGCTGGCGGACGCGGCGCCGCCCGCCGTCGAGGACATCGCGCTCGTCAACGGCGCTGCGGCCGAGCCCACTTCGGTGCCCGAGCTCTCGGCCGACGCGGCCTCCGTGCGCTGGCGCGGGGGCGGGGCCGGCGCGGTGCTCTCCATGGTCGCGCGGGACCTGATCGCGCTCTGCGACTCCGAACACCGCGCGCGCGTCCGGATCTGCGGAAACCCCGCCTGCGGCACGCCGTTCGTGGACACCTCCCGGGCGGGCGCCCGGCGCTGGTGCTCGATGAAGACCTGCGGCGCTCTCGTCAAGAAGCGCGCCTACCGGGCCAGGGCGCGGACGACCGCCGACGGCGAGTAGGGCGCGTCGGCTTCGCCGCGGCGGGGCGCCGTGGGTGTGGAGGGGGGAGGGCGTGCAGGGGGGAGGGCACGGGCTGGCGCCCGTGCCCTCAGGGGTCGTTCGGCGTCAGGACGGGCAGCGGCTCCCGCGGGCGTCGGTGTCCGAGGAGGCCGGTTCCGGGCCGTCGTCCGGGTTGCGGGTGAGCAGGTAGCGGGCGCCGGGCCCGGCCTCGCCGGCGCGGTCGGCGGCGTTGTAGAGGGCGCAGCGGGAGAGCGAGAGGCAGCCGCAGCCGATGCAGCCGGTGAGCTTGGCCTTCAGCAGCCGGAGTTCGGTGATCTGCTCGTCGATCCGGCTCTGCCAGGACTCGGCGACCCGGTCCCACTCGCTGCCGCTGGGGGCCGGGCGCTCGGGGAGGCGGTCGAGGGCGACCTTCGCCTCGTCCAGGGAGAGGCCGACCCGCTGGGCGGCGCGGATGAAGGCGATCCGGCGCAGCGTGCCGCGGGTGTAGCGGCGCTGGCCGCCGGCGGTGCGGGTGGCCTGGATCAGCCCGAGGCTCTCGTAGTAGCGCAGCGCGGAGGCCGCGAGGCCGCTGCGGTCGCCGAGTTGGCCGATGGTGAGGAGGTCGCCGTGGTGCGGGCCGCCGGTGCGGCGGCCGTCGGGGTGGGCGGTCATGGGAGCCCACTGTAGCCGCTTGACCTCAAGCTGGCTTTAAGTTGCACCATCGTGGTCATGACGACGAACGCGACCGCCAAGACCGCGGCCGGCACCCGCTTCGAGGACCTGCCCGCGCTGATGGGCCTGATGACCGGCGCCGAGAAGCACGGCCCCGCCGCGACCTCCACCCTGGACGCGCTCTGGGTGCTGTACGACCGGGTGCTGCGGGTGGCCCCGGACACCGCCGACGCGCAGGACCGCGACCGCTTCCTGCTCTCCAAGGGCCACGGCCCGATGGCCTACTACGCCGTGCTGGCCGCCAAGGGCTTCCTCGACCCGCGGGTGCTGCCGAGCTTCGGCGGCTACGACTCGCCGCTCGGCCACCACCCGGACCGCACGCTGCTCCCCGGCGTGGAGATCGCCTCCGGTTCGCTCGGGCACGGCCTGCCGCTGGCCGTCGGCACCGCGCTCGGGCTCCGGGCGCAGGGCCTGGCCGGCCCGGCGGTATGGGTGCTGGTCGGCGACGCGGAGTTCGACGAGGGCTCCAACGCCGAGGCGGTGGCCTTCGCCGGGGCCTACGGGCTGGACCGGCTGCACGTGGTGGTGATCGACAACTCCTCGGCCACGCACGGCTGGCAGGGCGGCATCGCCCGGCGGTTCGCGTCCGAGGGCTGGTCCGCCGAGACGGTGGACGGGCGCGACCACGAGGCGCTGTACCGGGCGTTCACCGCCGAGCACCCGGGCCGCCCGCACGTGGTGGTCGCCCGGGTCGAGCCCAAGGGCCTCTGAGCGGCTCGATCACAGCCGATCCGCAGACAACGAAAGGTACTTCACCGATGGACACCATGCGCGACCGCTTCGTGGACGTGACCAGCCGACTGCTGGACGAGGACCCCCGGCTGGCCCTGGTGCTCGCCGACATCACCGCGGCCGCCTTCGCCCCGGCCCAGGAGCGCCACCCCGACCGGGTGGTCAACGTCGGCATCCGCGAGCAGCTGCTGATCGGCGCGGCCGGCGGCCTGGCGCTCACCGGGATGCGTCCGATCGCCCACACCTTCGCCAGCTTCCTGATCGAACGGCCCTTCGAGCAGGTCAAGTTGGACCTCGTCCACCAGGGCGTCGGCGCCGTCCTGGTGAGCGCCGCGGGCTCGTACGACTGGCCGGCCGGCGGCCGCACCCACATGTCCCCGGGCGACGTCGCCCTGCTGGACACCCTGCCGGACTGGACGGTCCACGTCCCCGGCCACCCGGACGAGGCCGAGCAACTGCTGCGCCACGCCTACGCGGACGGCGACCGCAACGTGTACGTCCGGCTCTCGGAGCACCGGAACACGGCCCCGGTGCCGGTCGAGCCGGGCCGTTTCGCCACCGTCCGTACGGGCTCGCGCGGCACGGTGCTCGCCGTCGGGCCGATGCTGGACGCGGTGCTCGCGGCCACCGAGGGCCTGGACGTCACGGTGCAGTACGCGGCGACGGTGCGCCCCTTCGACGCCGCCGGACTGCGTGCGGCGCTCGGCGACCGGGCGGACGTGGTGCTGGTCGAGCCGTACCTGGCGGGCACCTCGGCCAACGAGGCGCACGCGGCGCTGGCCGACCGCCCGCACCGGGTGCTGGCGCTGGGCGTGCCGCGTGAGGAGCACCGGCACTACGGCTCGATCCAGGAGCACCTGGCCGCCTACGGCCTGGACGCCCCGTCGCTCCGGGAGCGGATCGGCACCTTCCTCTGGTAGCCCCTCGGGTCGCTACACGGCGACGATCGCCACCGCGTCCGCCGCCAGCCGCACCGCCGCCCCGTCCGGCGCCGCCCCCTCCAGTGTGGCCCCCTCCAGTGCTGCCGCACCGAAGGCCGCCACCACCTCGCGCCCGGCGATCCCCAGTGGCAGCGCGGCCTCGTCCGGCCCGAGGTTGACCGCGACCCGGTACGGCCCCCGGTGCACCACCAGCCAGCCCGCCGCCTCGTCGTACGCCACCCGTACCGCGCCGAGGTCGGGGTCGGACAGCTCCGGCCGTTCGCGCCGCAGCCTGATCAACGTCCGGTACCAGAGCAGCAGTTCGGCGTGCGGACCGCGCCGCGGCTCGGTCCAGTCGAGGACCGAGCGCAGCAGGGTGGCCGGCTCCTGGGGGTCGGGGACGGCCTCGGCGGCCCAGCCGTGCCCGGCGAACTCCCGCCGCCGGCCCAGCCGGACGGCCTCGGCGAGGTCCGGTTCCGTGTGGTCGGTGAAGTACTGCCAGGGGGTCGCGGCGCCCCACTCCTCGCCCATGAACAGCATCGGGGTGAACGGCGAGGTGAGCACCAGCGCGGCGCCGCAGGCGAGCCGGCCGGGGGAGAGGCCGGCGGAGAGGCGGTCCCCGAGTGCCCGGTTGCCGACCTGGTCGTGGGTCTGGAGGTAGCCGAGCAGCCGGTGCCCTTCGCCGAGCGGGGCGAACGGGCGTCCGTGGCGGCGGCCGCGGAAGGAGGACCGGCTGCCGTCGTGGAAGAACCCCCGGGTGAGCGCCTTGGCGACGGCGGCGAGCGGCTCGTGCGTGAAGTCCCGGTAGTAGCCCTGGGATTCGCCGGTGAGTGCGCAGTGCAGGGCGTGGTGGAAGTCGTCGCTCCACTGCGCGGTGAGGCCCTGCCCGCCGGCCTCGCGGGGGGCGGTGGTGGCCGGGTCGTTGCGGTCGGACTCGGCGACGAGGAACAGCGGCCGGTTGGTGGCGACCGCCAACTTCGCGACCTCGCTGGAGAGTTCCTCCAGGAAGTGGACCGCCCGGTCGTCCGCGAGGGCGTGCACGGCGTCCAGCCGCAGCCCGTCGATCCGGTAGTCGCGCAGCCAGGCCAGCGCGCTGCCGACCAGGTAGGCGCGCACCTCGTCCGAGCCGGGCGCGTCCAGGTTGACCGCGGACCCCCACGGGGTGTGGTGCCGGTCGGTGAAGTACGGGCCGTACGCTGGAAGGTAGTTGCCCGAAGGGCCGAGGTGGTTGTGCACCACGTCCAGCACCACCCCGAGGCCCTTGCGGTGGGCGGCGTCCACGAAGCGCTTGAGCCCCTCGGGCCCGCCGTAGGGCTCGTGGACGGCCCAGAGCGAGACCCCGTCGTAGCCCCAGCCGTGCCTGCCGGGGAACGGGCAGACCGGCATCAGCTCGACGAAGTCCACGCCCAGCTCGACCAGGTGGTCCAGGCGTCCGGCGGCGGCGTCGAAGGTGCCGGCGGCCGTGAAGGTGCCCACGTGCAGCTCGTACAGCACCGCGCCGGGCAGCGCCCGGCCGTGCCGGCCGGGGTGCGACCAGCGGAACGCGGCGTGGTCCACCGGGCGGCTGGGGCCGTGCGGGCCGTGCGGCTGCCGGGGTGAGCGCGGGTCGGGCAGCGGCGGTCCTTCGTCGAGCCGGAAGGCGTAGTCGCCCGCCGGGGCCTCGCCGGACCACCAGCCCACCCGGTCCGTGCTTCGGGCCAACTCGTGTGCCGTGCCGTCGACTTCGACCCGTACCCGGGAGGCGGCGTTGGGTGCCCACACCTCGTAGACCGGCATCAGCCCCTCCTCGTCAGCAGCAGCGCCACCGGCAGGGCCGCCAGCAGCTCGGCCACCGGCACCGCGCCCGTCGGGAAGCTCCGCCCGGTCAGCCCGTCCGTCCACGGCCCGCCCGCGGGCAGCTCCAGCACGGTGTCGCGCCAGCCGCCCGCCCGCTCCAGCCCGTACGGCAGCCGGGTGACGGCGGTGATCACGTCCTCGCCCCGGGCGAAGGCCAGCAGGTGGTCGGCGGAGCGGCCGACGGCGGCCAGCGGCCGGTAGCGGCCGAGCGGGCGGGAGCGGCGCAGGTGCAGCGCGGTGGCGGTGAGGTGCAGCTTCTCCCGGGCGAGGTCGCCGGGGCGCGGCGTGGCCGCGTCGGTGAGCCGGACGGCGAGCGCGCCGAAGTCCACCACGCCCCGGTTGTCCGGGTCGACCAGGGTGTACAGCGGC
Organism: Streptomyces sp. CBMA156; assembly: GCF_014596515.1. GTDB lineage: Bacteria > Actinomycetota > Actinomycetes > Streptomycetales > Streptomycetaceae > Kitasatospora. Next base: position 825 of record NZ_MSJQ01000192.1, on the reverse strand, counting down.
TCCTCGCTGCCCTGGTAGAGGTCGGGCACGCCCGGCACGGTGAGGTGCAGCAGCGCGGCGGCCAGGGTGTTGGCGCGGGCGTACGGGGCGAGGGCGTGCACGGCGCCCTCGATCCTGGGCAGCAGCCCGGGGTGGCCGTGGACCGAGCGGGCCCGCTGTTCCAGGGCCCGCTCGTAGCGGGCGTCGGGGGTGGTCCAGGAGGTGTGCAGCTTGGCCTCGCGGGCGGCCTTGAGCAAGGCGGTGACCAGCCGGTCCGGCGTGACCGGCCAGGCGGCGACCAGGGTGTGCCAGAGCAGCCAGTCGGCGTCCCGGTCGAAACCGGGCCCGGCCGCGGTGGACCAGGCGGCGGCCTCGGCGGCCCAGGCGTCCGGCCGCTCGGCGAGCACGGCGAGGCGGGCCCTGGCGTCCGCGCTGCGCTTGGTGTCGTGGGTGGAGAGCACCGTCATGCCGTGCGGCCAGGCGCGCTCCTGCCGGCGGCACCAGTCGTGGAACTCCGCCGGGTGCAGCCCGGGCCTGGCGGGCTCGCCGCCGACCTCGTTGAGGCCGGGCAGCGCGTTCCAGCGGTAGAAGGCGGTGTCCTCGACGCCCTTGGCGGCCACCGCGGCGGCGGTCTGGGCGAAGCGCACGCAGAACTCGTCCTTGTCCGCGCCCCGGCCCAGCCCGCCGAGCGCGAGCGCGGCGACCAGCCGGTCGGTCGGGTCGGCGGAGCCGTCCAGGGCGGCCCGCAGCTGGTCCTCGGAGGCCGGCGGAGGCGGTTCGCCGGGCCGGGCGTACGGCCGGTACGCCGGGTAGCCGGTGAGCAGCCGGCCGAGCGCCGCGCGCAGC